>NZ_DATFFD010000130.1:0-2064 GCF_035250425.1 Sphingopyxis sp. | reverse complement strand
CAGGTCGGGCCGCCACGGCGCATCGGCGGGACTGCGCGCGAGGAGCTGGCTCCACACCGCCTCGGCGCCTTTCAGGTCGCCGCCCTGCGCCAGCGCCAGCCCCGCGAAGAAGGGCGGCGCCGGATGCGCCGGATCGCGCTTCGCCGCCTCGTCGAACGCCAGCGCCGCGGCGGGCGACATCACGCCGCCGCCATGCGCCGCCAATGCGTTGCCGAGCCCGACCCACAGGTCGACATTGTCCGGATAGGTCGCGAGCCCCTTTTCGAGCGTCTTCGCCGCGAGTTCGGTCTTGCCGGTGCGCGCAAAACCGTCGGACATGCCGAGCCACTGCGCCGCGGGACCAAAGCGTTCGGACATCCCCTGCCGCTGGTCGGTGATCGCCTCGCCGAAACTTTCAGGCTCCTCGCGCGCCGCGACAGGCTTGCCGGGCAGCGCCGGATGCCCCTGCAACGCATAGCCCGCGAGCCCCAGCATCACCGCCGCCCCGGCCAGCGGCCGCGCCGCCGCGGGCAGCTTGCCCAGCCAGAAGATGCCGCCGATCGTCAGCAAGGCGGCGAGCACGACCCACAGCCAGATCATGCCGCGCCTTCCTCATCATCGTTCGCACCGCGGCGGAAACGGCCAAAGGCCAGCCACCCGCCGAGCGCGAGGAAGATCAACGGCCCGAGCCAGAGCAGCGCCGTGGCGCCGTCGAACGGCGGATCATAGCTGACCCAATTGCCATAGCGCGCGACGAGCCAGGACTTGATTTCGGCCGGACTTTCGCCCGCCGCGATCTTGCTGCGCACTTCGTGCCGCATATCGCCCGCAAGCGGCGCATCGCTGTCGGCAATCGACTGCCCTTGGCAGACGAGGCAGCGCAACTCTTCCATGAGCGCCTTGGCCTTCGCCTCCTGCGCCGGGTCGCGGAGCTGCTGATAGGCATAAGGCGCGGGCGGAAGGCGATCCTGCGCTGTGGCGGGAGTCGGGCCGAAGAAAACATAAAGCGCGATCAGAAATACCGGCGTACTCCCGCGAACGCGGGAGCCCAGAGCGGCAAAAACCGAACGCAGCGAAGTGACGCTCTGGATCCCCGCCTTCGCGGGGAAACGCGGAATATCCTGCAAACCCCTCACTTCATCGCCTCGAGCTTGGCGATAATCTCAGGCACCTGATCGGCGAGGATCACACCCTGGATCTGTTCGCGAATAATCCCCTTGCCATCGATGAGGAAGGTTTCGGGCACGCCCGACGACCCCAGTGCGATCTGGACGCTGCTCTGCATGTCCGACCCGATGCGGTCGAAGGGATTGCCATATTCGCGCAGGAACATCGCGACATCGTCGGGCCGGTCGCGGATCGCGATGCCGTCGATCGGCACGCCCGCGGCCTTCAGCGCCTCGAGCTGCGGTGCTTCGGCGCGGCATGGGATGCACCAGCTCGCGAAGACATTGACCAGCCGCGGCCGTCCGTCGGCAAGCTGGCTGCTCTTCAGTCCCTCGACGCCGGCGGTCGCGGGCGGCAGGTCGAACAATGGCATCGGCTTGTCGATCCATTGCGACTGGATCAGCGTCTCGGCGGGCGTCACCAGCCGATAGATGAAGGCGCCGAACAACAGCCCCATGATCGCCAGCGGTACGAAAAGGACCCAGCGGTTCTTCATGGCGCGAAACGCTCCTGTGATTTGCGGCTGCGTCGCGCGCGCCAGATGTTCAGCAATTGCGCACGGCCAAGCAGCGACAGCGATGCACCGATCGCGATCAGCGCGCCGCCGAGCCAGATCCACCACACGAGCGGTTTCCACCACAGGCGGATCTGGTAGCGGTCGGCGCTGCCGTCGTCGCTCGCCATCGGCTGGCCGAGCACGGCATAAAGCTGTCCGCCCGGCCGCGTCAGCAGCGCCGCTTCGTTGGTCTCGGTCGGCGCGGTGCCCATCAGGCCGGGGAAGGTGCGCGCCTCGGGGCGCATCGTAAAGCTGCTACCCGAAGAGGTGGTCGCGACCAAAGTGCCCTCGATCGCGGTATAGTTCGGTCCTGCTATCGGCCTGACGCCTGCGAACTTCACCGCGAAATCGCCGATCTTGAT
>NZ_DATFFD010000129.1:0-19317 GCF_035250425.1 Sphingopyxis sp. | reverse complement strand
TCGCCGGCGTGCTGAACCGTTCGTAACGCCCTGCATCGGCGTCGACGACCGACTGCGCGCGGTTCGTGCGCTCGGCGCGCAGCTCGACCGAATAAGTAAGCGAAAAGGCGCGCCGCCACCAGTCGAGCAACGCTTCGCCGGCGACCGCACCCGCCGCGGCGAGCAAGGTCGGCGCCGCGCGCGAGACCGCTGCGATCGCCCGGTCGCGCGCGGTATCGTCGACCGCCCAGACGAGGCGCGACGGCTGCGCGAAGCGCGCCCACACCGACACGTTGCGCGTCTCGGCGCCGTTCAGGCGGTCGAAATCACCTTCGCTGAGCACCGCATATTTGGCGATCAGCCCGCCCGACTGGAACGGGAAGACGTTGGGCGGGATCAGGCGGTTGGCGGCCACCATCCAGCGTTTGGGATAGGCGTCGCTATAGTCGGACACGATCAGGTAGAAATCGAGCATCAGCCCATCGAGCTCGCTCTCGCGAAGACAGCTGCCGTAAAACAGCACCGCGCGCGCGCTGCCCGGATATTGGGCGGCGATCGCCGCCGCCATCGCGGCGACGCGCGGGTCGACGGGGATCGCCAGTTCGGCGCGGACCAGATCGATCAGGTCGGACACGGGTGAGCCCTCAGGCGGCGAGGCGCAGGAACGGAACCGGCTGCGTCGAGGTCAGGATGATCGGCATGCCGTGCTTGGCCTGGAAGATTTCGCCGTCGAGGATCACGTTCGACCGTTCGCCCTCGATGCGGATTTCGTCGCCCTGCTGGAAATGCACCCCGTCGAGCTGGTTCTGTCCCAGCGTGCCGCGCCACGTCGCGCCGAGCATGCGGAACACCGCGCCGACATTGCTGTCGGTCGCAAGCAATTTCATATGGCCATTGGTGCCGCCGCCGTCGCTCGTGCGGATGCTGAGCAGCAATTTTTCCAGCGTCGTGACGATCAGCAGCGAGAATTTGCCCTTGAACTCGCCCTGACGGATCAGCGACACCGTCATCGGTTCGGGCTTGGGCGGCAGGCGCCCGCCGCCGATCCCGAAAATGATCGCGAACAGCCCGAGGATCGCCGCGAGGAAATGCGAAATCCCGTTCGGCAGGCCGAGCGGATAGATGCGGTTGCGGCAATAGAGCATCACGTCGGCCAGATAGGCGCCGCCGAGGAACATGCCGAGCACCGGCCGCGCTTCGCCGCCGCTGTCAAGCGAGATCAGCTGGCGTTCGATCACATGATCTTCGAGCCGGCCGCTCGCGACGAGTTCGAGCACGCGCTCCAGCGCCTTGATCGGATCGCCCTCGGCGCCCAGATCGAGCGCGATGAGGTTGGTCTTGCCATTGGGAAGCACCGCGACCGGCGGCGGCGAACCGCCGAAATGGTCGCCCGAATAAATCTCGGTCAGCGCGGCCTGGACCGTGCCGTCGCCGCCGTTGATCACGACGACGCGCGGGCCGACCATCGCCATGGTGCGAATGGCCTTTTCGATCTGGTCGACATCCTCGACCTCATAATGAAAGATATCGGGGTGCGCCGCGCAATATTCGCGAACCCGCGGCAACAGCGAGCGGTTGCCCGTGGAGCGCGGATTCGAAAGGAGCGCGACGCTTGCCATATAATCCCTAAAGTCTCTCTATTCGACGGGGTCGAAGGACAGGCCGTTGACATAGTTCAGCACGACCGGAACGCGCTTGGTGGCGCCGCCGACCGCAAAACTGACCTGCGCCAATTTGGGCTTCCGCTTGAAGATGAAGTCGCTGACCTTCATGTCGGGGTTGCCCGACAGGCCCGCGCCATCGCTACGGTCCGACTTGCCGTTGCCGTTCATGTCGTGCCGCACCGAAATGACATAGCTGCCCTGCTGCTTCACGGGCACGCAGACCGACATGGTCCCGGCGCGCGACACGGGGACGTCGACGCGTTCGAGCCATTTGCGCTTTTCCAGATAGCTGCTGTTCGCGCTGTAAATCTGTACGCGCAGCGTCCCCGTGCGCTGTTTGAAACCGCGCACGTCGACCTGGACGGCGGTGGCGTTGCTGTTGCACAGCGCGGCGCTCGGACCCAGCGCGGCACCCTGCGCCGCGACGGGCGCGATCAGCGCTCCGGCAGCGCCGGCGGCCAGCAGTCCGGCGAGAAACATTTTCGACATGACCTCAAAACCTCCAGAGGCTATAGCCATATCAGCAAGCGCAAAAGCGCACGCTGACACGGGTCCCTGTCGCCCTTGAATCGGCATATCGGAAACAACTGCGGCCAAATCATGGTGATGGGGCGACCAAAGATTGAATAAGCTTCCTGCCATCGACCGCTACATCGCGCGGCTCATCTTCTTCCCGATGCTCGGCACGCTCGTCCTGTCGGCGATGCTGCTCGTGCTCGAAAAAATGCTGCGCCTGTTCGATTTCGTCGCCACCGAGGGCGGGCCGGTCAGCGTCGTGTGGCGCATGCTCGCGAACCTCATCCCCGAATATCTCTCGCTCGGCATCCCGATCGGGCTGATGCTCGGAATTCTCCTTGCTTTCCGGCGTCTTGCGACTTCGAGCGAGCTCGACGTGCTGAAGGGCGTGGGCATGAGTTTCGGGCGGCTGATGCGCGTGCCCTTCGCCTATGCGATCGCGCTCGCGGCGCTCAATCTCGCGATCGTCGGCTTCATCCAGCCCGTCGCGCGCTACGCCTATGAAGGATTGCAATTCGAGCTGCGTTCGGGTGCGCTCGGCGCGTCGATCAAGGTCGGCGAATTCACCAAATTGGGCGACCGCATGACGCTCAGGATCGAGGAAAGCTATAACGACGGGCGCAGCTTGCGCGGCATTTTCGTGCGCGGCGACAACAAGGACGGGCAGCGCGTGTCGGCGACCGCGGCGCGCGGGCAGTTCCTCGCGACCGACGATCCGAACACGATCATCCTGCGCCTGTCGCAGGGCGTGCTGATCCATGAATCGCCCAAATTCGCTGTGCCGCGCGTGCTGACCTTCGACAATCACGACCTGCCGATCCCGCTGCCCAAGATCGAGGCGTTCCGCCTGCGCGGCGGCGCCGACCGCGAAATGACGATCCCCGAACTGTTCGTCGCCGGCAAGGACAAGAGCCAGTCGGTGCAGACGCGGCTCGAATCGCGCGCGAATTTCCACTTCCGCATCGTCGAAGTGATGTCGATGTTCCTGATCCCGCTGATCGCGATCGCGCTCGCGATCCCGCCGAAACGATCGACATCGTCGCTCGGCGTCTTCCTGTCGATCGTGCTGCTGGTGACCCAGCACAAGATCAACCAATATGCCGAGGACATGGGCGCGCGCGGCGTGGTCGACCCGCTGATCGCGCTGTGGGTGCCCTATCTGCTGTTCGCGGCGCTCGCGATCTGGATGTATTATGTCGTCGCGCATGTGCCCGGCGGCCAGCCGATCGGTGCGCTCGAGCGCGTCGCGGCGAAGGCGGCGCAGAAGATCCGTAAAATGCTGACGATGTTCCAGCGCAAGCCGGGGCTGGTGGAGAGTGTGAACTAAATGAATCAGCTCCACTTTTTCCCGTCGCGGACGATGGCGCTCTATGTCGGCCGCCTCTTCCTCGTCCGCTCCTTCTCGATCCTCTTCGCGCTCGTGCTGATTCTCCAGACGCTCGACCTCCTGGGCGAGAGCGGCAAGATCCTTGGCGTCGCGGGCAACAGCGACTCCGACGTGTGGCGCTATGTCGGCATGCGGCTGCCGCAGATCGTCGAGACTTTCCTGCCCTTTTCGGTGCTGCTCGGCACGATATTGACGATGGTGACGCTGAACCAGAACAGCGAGGTCATCGCGATGAAGGCATCGGGCATGTCGGCGCATCAGGTGCTCGCGCCGCTGTTCCTCGCGGCCTTGCTCGTTGCGGGGATCAGCTTCGCGTTCAACGAACGCATCGTCACGCGATCGACCGCGGCGCTCAGCGCGTGGCAGAAGGTCGAGTATAAAAAGGTCCCCAAGGACAGCGGCATACGCACGAACATCTGGGTCCGCGACGGCGACGATCTGATCAACGCCGCGACGGTCGATACCAGCGGTCCGGTGATCATCCTCGGCTATGTGACGATTTACGAGCGCACCGGCGGGGTGCTGTCGTCGATGCTGTCGGCCGACAGCGCGCGCGCGCTTGCGACGGGCGGCTGGGAATTGACCAATGCGCGGCGTTTCCTGCGCCGCTCGGGCACGCTCGAGCCGCTCGGCACGATCGTCGCGGCGAAGGATGTCCGCCCCGACCAGTTCACGCTGGCGCAGGTCGACGGCGACGAACTGCCCTTCCTGAAACTCAAATCGGCGATTGCCGATCTCGAGGCGGCGGGGCGCCCGGTCGACGCGCTGAAGGGCGTGCTGTGGCACAAGATTTCGGGGCCGCTGTCGGCGATATTGATGCCGCTGCTCGGCGCGGTCGCGGCGTTCGGGCTCGCGCGCTCGGGCAAGCTCTTTATCCGCGCGATCATCGGCATGGGGCTCGGCTTCGCCTATTTCGTCGCCGACAATTTCGCGCTCGCGATGGGCGACCTCGGCGCCTACTCGCCCTTCCTCGCCGCGTGGGGGCCGTTCATCTTGTTTGCGCTGATCGGCGAGATGATTTTGATCCGGACCGAGGAATAGGGTGGCCGATAGCGGCCGCCGAGGAAATTTACCAATGAGCGATGGACGTTGGTGGGTAGCTCTCATCACATTTGAGCGCGGAGAAAGAGAGCAAGAAATTCTCCCGGATTCTGCCCAAGGCGCTTGCGGCTGGATGATCGCCCTCGCTCCCGACGAGGATTCTGCCCGCGCTCTGCTGGTGAGCGACTTGGAGCATCATGCACTGCGCGTCTTAGAGATCTGCGATGAGCAGGAGGTTTTCGATCTCGGTGAGATTGAAGATATCGACGAGCACCTCGCTGCAAATTTCGCCAGCATCGAGCCGGGCAAGCGCACGGTTTGGGGGACCATCCATTGTTACGGAGGTGAGGGAGAAGCATGATTCTACCTCCCCCGAAGCAGCCATCTGTTAAAGCTAGCCGCTCGCAGACGTCGAAGCTCAGCCCGCAGCGCCCCGCGCCGATCCCGCAACCAGCCGCACAACCAGCCCCGGAAGCCCGTCGTAATTCGCGCCATGATATTGCGAATCCGCGGGCAGCGCGTCCTTCAGGCGGCGATGCGCCTCGGCGAGCGAATGATAGGGAACGCCCGGCAGCAGATGGTGCAGCGCGTGATAGCGCAGCCCCACCGGCGCCCACAGCTCGGGCAGCAGGCCCGGCGGCGGGACGTTGACGCTGTCGAGGAACTGGCCGGTCACGGTCAGTACCGCACCGTCATTTTCCCACAGATGCGCCACCAAAGTGCGGATCTGGTTGAGCACCAGCGTCGCCGCGGCGATCGCGCCGAAGATCAGCAGCGCGCGCAGCGGCACCCAGCCGAAGACGCCCGCGGCGATCAGCAGGCTCGACCACGCCCAGGCGCCGCCTTCCTGCCACGCCCATAAGCGGCGAAACTCGCCCTCGGGCGGCTTGCGGCGGAACATCGGGTTGATGATCATCCCCGAATAGCGTTCGACGACGACCTTGCGCAGCGGCGGGATCAGGAACGACAGCGGGGTCAGCACCGCATAGCGAAAGACGAGCGCGACCGGCGCGAACGCCGCGGCGACCACGAACAGCGGCACCGTCCACGGCTTCATCAGCGCGAGCGGCAGATATTCGGGATCCTCGACCGTGCCATATTTGGTGCGGTTGTGGTGCAGGCTGTGGATACCCTCGTACATGAAGGACGGGATCAGCATCGGCACGCCGACGAGGATGTTCCAGCCAAGGCGAAAGCCCGGCAGCGCGTTTTTGCGGATATGGGTGAGTTCGTGGATGAAGCTACCCGCGCGATACAGCGCGACGACCGAAATCGCCGCGGCGACCAGCATCCACGCCGTCGAGGGCGCCAGGATCGCCGCCGCGATGCCCGCATAGCCGATAAAGGCCGAGGCAAGCATATCGGTCCAGTAAATGCGCGCGCTGGGCGTCACGAGATCGCGCGTCAGCTCCGACGCCGCGCGGATCATCGCCATATCGTCGGCAATCGCCGATTTCGGCATCTTGCCGGCATCCGCCGACGGAGGGACCGGTGCCGCCGGGGGAACCGACAGCCGGTCAACAAGAGTGTTCATCGCTAACATATCCGGCTCTTCACCATATTTTCGTGGCAGCAAAATGGCCGAATGCGGGTCGCCAGCGCCATTTCTATGCCGTAATGCGTCGCCCAAGGGTCAGAACCTGCTTAATGCGCGTTCGAGGTTTGAAGCGATTTTGTTCAGGGCAAGAAGGCAAGGCGCAGGCATATACAATATTCCAAGCTTTGCCGACGCAGCCATGGACAAAATCGATCAAATCCCGAAGGGACGCCGAAATGGCTTCGATCTCGCCTCCACGCGGCCTTGCAGATGGCACCACCATCCGCAGCGGCCTCGCGAAGTCGATATCTTCGCCATTTCGATGCCTCGAACGTGCATTAAGCAGGTTCTGACCCTCGATATAGGTCAGACAATTCAGGAAACCAGTATGAGCGGACATTCGGACGGCCCGATCACCATCCACCCGGTCAAGACCAAGGACGATTTACGCGAATTCGTCGAGCTCGCCTTTCGCCTCAATCGCGGCGATCCGTCGTGGGTGCCGCCGCTGAAGGGCGAGGTGTACGGCCTGCTGACGCCCGGCAAGAATCCCTGGTTCGAACATGGCAAGGCGCAGTTCTTCCTCGCGCGGCGCGATGGCCGTACGATCGGGCGCATTTCGGCGCATATCGACGAACTGGCGCTCGCGCAGCCCGCCGAACAGGGCATGGGACCCGGCACCGGCAACTGGGGCCTGCTCGAAGCCGAAGACGAACAAAGCGCGCGGGCCTTGCTCGCCGCCGCCGAGGACTGGCTGCGCGCGCAGGGGATGCACCGCTCGCTCGGGCCCCTGTCGATTTCGATCTGGGACGAACCCGGGCTGCTGATCGAGGGGTTCGACAACCGGCCGACGGTGATGATGGGGCACAACAGCCCGCTCTATCGCGGCTGGGTCGAGGGCGCGGGCTATCGGCCGGTCAAACAGCTGCTGAATTACGACGTCGCGATCGACGACGGATTTCCGCCGATCGTCAACCGCATCGTCGCGGCGGGCGAGAAAAATGCGCGCATCCGCATCCGCAAGGTCGAAAAGCGCCGTTTCGATGCCGAGGCGAAGCTGATCATGGGGCTGCTCAACGATGCCTGGTCGGACAATTGGGGCTTTGTCCCGCTGACCGACAGCGAGATCGCCTATGTCGGCAAGAAGCTGAAGGACATCGTTTTCGAGGATTTGATCCGCGTCGCCGAAGTCGATGGCGAGCCGGTCGCCTTCATGATCGTGCTGCCGAACATCAACCAGCTGTTGATCGACATGGACGGCTCGCTGCTGCCCTTCAACTGGGCGCGGCTGCTGTGGTGGCTGCGCAAACCCCAGAGCCATATCCTGCGCGTGCCGTTGATGGGTGTCGCGAAAAAGCTGCAGAACAGCCGCATGGCGAGCACCCTCGCCTTCATGATGATCGAATATATCCGCCGCGACGCGGTCGCCGATTATGGCACCAAGCGCGGTGATATCGGCTGGGTGCTCGACGACAATCAGGGGATGAACGCCGTCGCCGAAGCGATCGAGGCCAAGGTCAACCGCGTGTATCAAATCTACGACAAATCGCTCTGACGCCGGGACAGCTTTGCGACAAATGCGGGCCATCGTGCGTTGGACGCACGGAAAGGCTTTGTCATGGCAGCCCAATATCTTGCCGCCAATCGCTTCGGCCTCGGCCGCCGGTTCGACGATCCGGCGATCGATGACCCGAAAGCCTGGCTGACGCGCCAGATCGGCGATTATGACCCCGCCCCCGCCGCGCTGGCGGGGCTGGCCGGGCGCGAGGCGATCGCCGCCGCCTATGTCGAATATCGCGACGAGCGGCAGGCGATGCGCCGCGAAGCCGCCGACATGCCGATGAACGAGGAGGAAAAGGGCATGGGCCCCGAACTCCGCCGCCTGTCGCGCTCGGCTATCCGCCGCCATTATGTCGATGCAAGCGCGGCGCGCCTGTCCGCCGCGGTCGCGACGTCCACCCCCTTCCCCGAGCGGCTCGTTCATTTCTGGGCGAATCATTTCGCGGTGTCGGCGGACAAGCAGACCGTCGTCGGCTTCGCGGGCCATTATGAGAATGCGGCGATCCGCCCGCATATCATGGGCAAATTTTCCGACCTTCTCATCGCCGCGGCCCATCATCCCGCAATGCTGCTCTACCTCGATCAGGCGCAGAGTTTCGGCCCCGACAGCCCGTTCGCGACGCGCGTGCGAAATCGCGGCAATCGACAGGCGCCGGGGCTCAACGAGAATCTCGCGCGCGAGATATTGGAGCTGCACACGCTCGGGGTGCGCACGGGCTATACGCAAACCGACGTGACGGCTTTTGCGAAAGCGCTCACCGGCCTGACCGTCGCGGGCCTCGGACGCGGCGCGGGGCAGCGGCTGATGCCCGCCGATGCGCAGCCCGGCGCAACGCTATTCATCGACCGCCTCCACCAACCCGGCGCGCAGACCATCCTCGGCAAACGCTATGACCAGCCCGGCGGACGTCAGGCCGAAGCCGTGCTGCGCGATCTGGCCGTCCATCCCGCGACCGCGAAACATATCGCCGCCAAGCTGGCGCGCCATTTCACCGGGGACGACCCCCCGGCGGCACTCGTCGACCGGCTATCGGCCGACTTCCTCAAGACCGGCGGCGACCTTCCGTCGCTCTACCGCACGCTGATCGCCTCGCCCGAGCCTTGGGCGACCGCGCCCGCGATGTTCAAATCGCCATGGGACTGGACGGTGTCGATGCTGCGCGCGCTGAAGATCCCAGCGTTTGGCGCACGGCAGAATATCGCCGCGCTGTTCACCCAGCTCGGCCAGCCGGTGTGGCGCCCCGGATCGCCCGCGGGCTATGACGACAAGGTCGCGACCTGGGCGGGATCGGCGGCGCTGATGCAGCGCGTCGAACTCGCGAGCCGGATCGCGGGGCGGATCGGCGACCGCGCCGATGCGCGCCAGCTCGCCCCGCTCGTCCTCGCCGACGCGCTCACCCCCGACACCGCGCAAGCGATCGCGCGCGCCGACAGTCCGGGCCAAGGCATCGCGATGCTGTTCGCCAGCCCGGCCTTTTTGCGGAGATAAATGATGATTCTCTCACGCCGCTCGATTATATTGTCGGGGATTACCGTCGCCGCCGTGGGCGCGCTCCCCGGCTTTGCCTATGCCGCCGCGGGCACGCCGAAACGGCTGGTTTTCATCATCCAGCGCGGCGCCGCCGATGGCCTGGGGATCGTCGCGCCGACCGGCGACCCCGCCTTCGCCGCCGCGCGGCGCGCGATGGCCGACGAGACTGCGGGCGGTGCGAAACTCGACGGCATGTTCACGCTGCATCCGGCGCTCGCGGCAACCGCGGGCCTCTATACGGGCAAGCAGGCGCATTTCGCCCACGCGGTCGCCACCGGCTATCGCGACCGCTCGCATTTCGACGGGCAGAATATGCTCGAGGGCGGCGGGTCGCGGCCCTATGGGCGCGATGACGGCTGGGTCGGGCGGCTGCTCACTCTGCTTCCCGCCGCCGAGCGCGATGCGATCGCGATCGCCCCCGCGGTGCCGCTCGCCTTGCGCGGGACGGTGCAGGTCGGAACCTATGCGCCGAGCCGCCTGCCGCAGGCCGACGCCGACCTGATCGCGCGGCTGACCGCGCTCTATCAAGACGATCCGTTGCTCCACCCGCTGTGGGACAGCGCGGTGAAGACGCAGGAGCTGGCGAGCGACATCGGCGGCAACAACGGCCGCAACGGCGCCGACCTTGGCAAGCTCGCCGCGTCGCTGATGCTGCCCGCCGATGGCGCGCGCGTGATGATGGTCGAAACCGGCGGCTGGGACACGCACAGCGGTCAGCGCGGCCGGCTCGCGGCGCAATTGCGCGGGCTCGACCAGCTTGTCGGTGCGTTGCAAACCGGGCTCGGCCCGGCATGGACGGACACGCTGGTGATCGTCGCGACCGAATTCGGCCGCACGGTCGAGGTCAACGGCACCGGCGGCACCGACCATGGCACCGCGTCGACCGCAATGCTGCTTGGCGGCGGATTGAACGAAGGCGGCAAGGTGTCGGCCGACTGGCCGGGGCTCGACGCCGCCGCCCGCTACGAAGGCCGCGACCTCAAACCGACGCGCAGCCTCGAAAGCGTGATCGCGGGCGCGGTCGCGCATCATTATGCGCTCGACCCGAAGCGGGTGATGACGACGCTCTATCCCGACGCCTGAGGCGTCAAATTTGACAACTCCCGTGTCCCCGCGAAGGTGGGGATCCATCTCCTACCCGTTCAAAATAGCGCCGGCCGGAGATGGGCTCCCGCCTTCGCGGGAGCACACAGCCCTGTTCAAATGTAACTCAGGCGAGAACCGCCCACGTCGGCGCATGGTCGCTCGCCTTTTCGCGACCGCGATGGTCCTTGTCGACGCCCGCGTCGACCAGCCGGTCGGCCAGCACGGGGCTGAGCAGCAGATGGTCGATGCGGAACCCATGGTCGCGCTGCCAGCCGCCGGCCTGATAGTCCCAGAAGGTCCACACGCCGCCCGCCGGATGCCGGCTGCGGATCGCGTCGGTCCAGCCGTCTCCAAGCATCCGGAACCAGGCGTCGCGCGATTCGGGCTGCATCAGCGCGTCGGTCGCCATCGCGCGCGGGTCCCACACATCGTCGTCGTGCGGGATGACGTTGTAATCGCCGGTCAGGATCGTCGGGATTTCGGACGCCAGCAGCACCTTGGCCCGCTCGCGCAGCCGCGCCATCCAGCGTAGCTTGTAATCGAACTTGGGTCCGGGCTGCGGATTGCCGTTGGGCAGATAGATCGACGCAACGCGCACGCCATGGACGTCGGCTTCCAGATAGCGCGACTGCTCATCCTCGGCCTCGCCCGCCAGCCCGCGCTGCACCTCGACCGGCTGCGTCCCCTTCGCGAGGATCGCGACGCCGTTAAAGCCCTTTTGCCCATGATAAAGAAAGCCGTACCCCGCCGCCTCGATCTCCTTGGTCGGCATCGTCTCGTCGCTCGATTTCAGTTCCTGCAGGCAGGCGATATCGGGCTGCGTTTCCTCAAGCCATTCGACGAGGCGCGGCAAACGGGCCTTGATCCCGTTGATATTGAAGGTCGCGATTTTCATGGCCGCTTCTATGGCAGCAAGCCGGGGCCGATCCCAGCCCCTTCGTCACCCTGAACTTGTTTCAGCATGACGACATGAAGCGCGATTAGATCGAGAAGCTCGACCCGCAACCGCAGCCCGAAGCCGCGTTGGGATTTTCGACCTTGAACGACGATCCGCCGAGCGAATCGACGAAATCGACGATGCAGCCGCGCACGAGGTCGATGCTGACCGGATCGACGACCAGCTTCACCCCGTCGGTTTCGGTGACGATGTCATCGGCGTCGATGCTGTCGGCGAGGCCGAAGCGATAGGTGAAGCCCGAACAACCGCCGCCATCGACCGCGAGGCGCAATGCGGCCTCGGTCCCGCCCTTGCGGTCGGCGATCCAGCGGACGCGCGCCGCGGCGGCGGGCGACAGGGTGATTTCGGAAAGCTGCGTGGCCATGACCGCTAGATAGGGACCTTATGCACAAATAAAAAGGGCGCCTCGACGGTGACCCGCCTGGCGCCCCTCCTCTCCGACCCAGTTAAGCTCTTTATTCGGGACCGCCCATCGCGACATTCTTGCCGGTGATCGCGGCGATCGCCATCTGGTCCGAGCGGACGAA
The DNA here is from genome assembly GCF_035250425.1 of Sphingopyxis sp. Lineage (GTDB taxonomy): Bacteria > Pseudomonadota > Alphaproteobacteria > Sphingomonadales > Sphingomonadaceae > Sphingopyxis. The sequence continues at coordinate 7,531 of NZ_DATFFD010000129.1, read as the reverse complement.
CGGCATCGGATTGACCGGCGCGCCTTCGATGCGGACTTCATAATGGAGGTGGTTGCCGGTCGAACGGCCGGTCGAGCCGACGTAACCGAGAACGTCGCCCTTTTTGACCGACTGGCCGGGGGTGACGACAAAGGAAGACATGTGGCCATAGCGCGTCTGGATCGCGTTGCCATGTTCGACTTCGACATAATTGCCATAGCCGCCGAGGCGCTGGGCGCGGCCGACGATGCCGTCGGCGGTCGCGTAAATCGGGGTGCCGCGCGGTGCCGGGATGTCGATGCCGTTGTGGCGCGCGACCTTGCCGGTGACCGGGTGGACGCGCATGCCGTATGACGACGACAGCGACATCTGGTCGATCGGGCGGCGCGAAGGCACCGCCACGCCGATCGAGGCGGTCAGGCCGGTGTCGAGGCGCTTCCACGCCTGAAAAATCGCGCGGGCTTCGCTGTCCTCGCCGGTCGACGGAACGCCAGCGGTAAAGCTGTCGTCATCGGGTTCGTCGGGAGCGACAACACCAGCGTCGGCGCTGGTTTCGGCAGCGTGGGCGGCCGGTGTGGCCAGTCCAAAACATGCTGCCGCGCAGAGGATTGCGACTTGGTGCAACTTCTGCGCCACAAGAGTGTTGATCAAAACTACGACCCCGCATCTGCCATGTCGCCAAAGTCCGTAAAATGGGCCTTGGCGCCGGTGTTTCTTGGTTTGGATGATTGCTCATCCCCCGCGGAAGCCTGTTTGCTGCCCCAATCCTTACGAAGCAATAACGGCGTAGAATTCTTGCGTCAGACCGGCGTCGTGGCGCGCCGAGTCGTTGAATGGAGGCTTTAGAGAGCCCCGAAATCGCAATTTTACGAGGCTTTGCCACGTTTCGACGGCGTTGAATCCCCGTTCGTCGCACAACCAGCCGAACCAGACTGTGCCCGCGCTCACATGCCGGATTTCATCGTTGTAAATACGCGATAAAATCTTCGCCGATGTGTCGTCGCCGACGCTTTGGAAGCGGGTGATGGTCGCCGGGGTGACATCGAGCCCGCGCGCTTCGAGCACCATCGGCACGATCGCCAGCCGCGCCAGCGCGTCGTCGGCGGTGACCTGCGCGGCTTCCCACAGCCCCGCATGCGCCGGTAATGCGCCATAATGACTGCCAAGCTGGCGCAAGCGCCGGTCGAGCAACGCGAAATGCATCGCCTCGTCGGCAGCGACGCCGATCCAGTCATCGACGAATTCGCGCGGAAATTCGCCTCCGAAACGGCCAATCAGGTCGACCGCGAGGTCGATCGCGACGAATTCGATATGTGCGAGCGCGTGGAGCAGCGCGACACGCCCCCGCTCCGATCCGCCCTTGCCGCGTCTCGGCATCCGGTTCGGCGCGAGCAGCTCGGGCGCGGCGGGCCACGCGGGCTCGTCGGGCATCGCGGTATCGCAGCGATGCGCAAGCCTTCCCTGCCGCCATGCGCGCGCCATGCTGCGCGCCGCGCGGCGCTTGTCGTGCGGGTCCGGCGTCAGCAGGACCGCTCGCGCGGCTTCGCCCAGGCTCGGCATTTTACAGCGCCTTTGCCGCCTCCAGCACCGCTTCGGCATGGCCCTTCACGCGCACCTTCCGCCACTCCTTCGCAAGCTTGCCATCGGCGCCGAACAGGAAGGTCGAGCGTTCGATCCCCATATAGGTGCGGCCGTAATTCTGCTTTTCGACCCAGGTGCCAAACGCTTCGCACGCCGCGCCGTCCTCGTCGGAGGCGAGGCGGACGGTCAGGCCATATTTGTCGCGGAACTTGCAGAGTTTCGCCGGCGTATCGCGCGATACCGCGAGGATTTGCGCGTCCAGCTTCGCGAATTCGGGCGCGAGCCGCGTGAAATCCTGCGCCTCGGTCGTGCAGCCGGGTGTGTCGGCCTTGGGGTAGAAATAGACCACCAAAGGCGCGCCCTTCATCGCGGCAAGGTCGATCGCCGCGCCGTCGGCGTCCCGAAGTTTGACCGCGGGAACCGAATCTCCGATTTGCGGGCCGCTCATCTGCTCAATCTCCTCAATAAATAGGGACAGTCCCTATTTTACCCCATCGATTAAATAGGGACTGTCCCTATTTATTGGCGAATCGACGCCCACCAGTTGGCGATCTCCTGCCGCGCCGCGTCGTGCGCGGCAAGCAGTTGCGGCCAGCCGGGCTCGCCGCACTGGCTCGCCACCAGTTGTCGCGCCGCGACGGTCGGCGGCTCGCCCTCGGGCGCGGTGAGGCGCAGCATCACGAGCATCCGCGCGAGCAGGCCGTGCGCTTCGATCACCTCAGGCGGCACCAGCCCCGCCGCCTTCATGCAGCCAAGCGCCGCCGCGATATTCGGATCGTGACACTGGCCGCTGACAAGCTGCGTCACCTGCATCGCGAATTCGAGATCGACGAGCCCGCCCGGCCCGCCCTTGATGTCGAGCGCGCCGTTGGCGGGCTTGTGCGCCGCGATCTTGCTCCGCATCTCCGCCGCGTCGGCCGCGAGTTTCGCCGGATCGCGCGGGATCGCGAGCAGGTCGGTAATGATCCGCTCGACCTCGGCGCGCGCTTCGACCGAACCATAGACCGGCCGCGCGCGGAGCAGCGCCATATGCTCCCACGTCCACGCCTCCTCGCGCTGATAGCGTTCGAAGCTGTCGACGGTGACGACAAGCGGCCCCTGCGCGCCCTGCGGGCGCAGCCTTGTGTCGACATCGTAGAGCTTGCCCGCCGCGGTCGGCACCGACATCGCGCCGGTCACGCGCTGTGCGAGGCGGTTGTAATAGGTCGTCGCGCCAAGCGGCCGCGGGCCGTCGGATTCGGCAAGATGGTCGCCCGTGAAGAGATAGATGAGGTCGAGATCCGACGCATGCGTCAGCGCCCGCCCGCCGAGCCGGCCGAGCGCGAGCACGACCAGTTCGCTGTCGGGGACGCGGCCGTGCGCCGCGACGAATTCGGCGACCGTCGCATCGGCGAGCACCTGCAACGCCGCCTCGGCCAGCTCCGAATAGCCGCATGCGATGACGAGCGGGTCGGTCGCCCCGGCGACGAGCTGCACGCCATAGGCAAAGCGCCGCTCGCCGACATGGTCGCGCACGCGGTCGAGCAGCCGCTCATAATCGAGCGCCGCGAGCCCCGGCCCCCATTCGGCCGCCAGCTGCTCCTTGTTCGCGGGCGCATCGAACGCGCGTTGGTCGATCAGCCCCTCGATCAGTTCGACGCGGGCGCCGAGCGCATCGGCGAGCGTTGGCGCGAGCGACAATATCCGCGTCGCGATCCGCGCCAATGCCGGTTGCGCGGCAAGCAAGTGAAAGAAATTGATCGCGCTCGGCAATCCCGCAACGAGCTTGTCGAACCGCATCAGCGTGCCGTCGGGGTCGGGCGCTGCACCGAGCGCCTTGACCAGTTCGGGCAGCATCGTTTCGAGCGCATCGAGCGCGGCGGGGCTGCGTAGCGCGCGCAACTTGCCGCCGCGCCATTCGGCGATCGTCTTGAGCGCCGCGTCGGGCGGATCGAACCCCGCCGCGACCAGCATCGCCGCGAGCCCCTCCTCGTCGCGCGGCAGGCCCGTCGTCACCGCACGCTCGGCGACGAGGCGGTCGTAACAGCCGCCGACGTCGGTCACCACCGGCTCGAGCATCGCGAGCAGCGCCGCGCCATCGACCGCGCCATCGAGCCGCGCGACGCAGTCGAGCGCCGCTTCCTGGGTGGGCAGGCAATGCGTCTGCTGATCCTCGATCATCTGGAGCCGATGCTCGATGCGGCGCAGCGTCGCATAATGGCCCGACAGCCGCGCCGCGACCTCGAGTTCGATCCGTCCCGCCGCAGCAAGCGCCGCGAGCGCATCGACCGTCGCGGGAACGCGCAGCGATGGGTCGCGCCCGCCGTAGATGAGTTGGTGGACCTGCGCGAAAAACTCGATCTCGCGGATGCCGCCACGCCCGCGCTTGAGGTCGAAACCCGGCCCGAACGCCTGCCCCTGCGCGAAATGGTCGCGGATCCGGTCGCTCATCGCGCCGATTTCCTTGAGCTGCCGGAAATCGAGGCTGCGGCGCCAGATGAAGGGCTGGATCGCCGACAGGAACTGCTCGCCCAGCATCCGGTCGCCCGCCGACGCGCGGCTGCGGATGAACGCCGCCTGCTCCCACGCCAGCGCTTCGGATTCATAATAGGAGATGGCGGCGTTCACCGGCAGCACGATCGGCGTCACCTCGGGATGCGGACGGAGGCGAAGGTCGACGCGCAGCACATGGCCGTCGCCGGTGCGCGCCGACAATATTTCGGTCATCCGCCGTGCGATCCGCACCGCCGCCTCGCCCGGATCGTCGCGCGACCGGCGCGGGAGGGTGTCGGGATCGAAGATCAGGATCGGGTCGATATCCGACGAATAATTGAGCTCGTAACTGCCGAGCTTGCCGAGTGCGATCACCGCCAACCCGCGCGGCTCCTCGCCGGGCACGCGCTCGGCGAAGGCGGCGGCGAGCGCCGCATCGCACGCCTGGTCGGCAAAGCCCGAGAGCAGCCGCGTCGTCGTCGCCACATCATGCTCGCCCGACAGGTCGCCGAGCGCGAGCAGCAGTGCCATCCGCCCGCGCCACTGGCGGAGCGTCCGCATGATGTCGTCGCCGGCCGGCGGCGCGGCGACCTCCGCCAGCGCGGCATCGGTGCCCTCGGCGAGGAAACGCGCGACATCGTCGGGGTTCAATTCCGCGAGCCGCGCGAGGAACGGCGCGTAAGCGGCAAGCCGGTCGAGCGCCGACTGGCGGCGGGAGGCGTCGGGGCGTGTCATTACCCTGCCCTATCGCGCGAGCCAGTGCGTGTGGCAAGAACGGCACATGAGCCAATAAATAGGGACAGTCCCTGCCAATAAATAGGGACAGTCCCTATTTATTTATCCGTCGCCTTCGCGGGGACGACGGTTCTCTGACAAACCGGTGCAACCAGCTTCAGGCCGGGATCGTGCTTTCGTCGAAGAACAGCACCTGCGAGATCGCCGCACGCAATGTCGCGGGCTGGTATGGCTTGGTGAGCAGGAAGGCGGGCTCGGGCCGGTCGCCGGTGAGCAGCCGTTCGGGGAAGGCGGTGATGAAGATGACCGGCACCTTGAGGTCGGCGAGGATTTCCTGCACCGCCTCGATCCCCGAGCTGTTGTCGGCGAGCTGGATGTCGGCGAGCACGAGGCCCGGCTGGTGCTTCTGCGCCTCGTCGACCGCCTCGCGGTGCGTGGTCGCGACGCCGACGACGTCATGGCCGAGTTCGCGGACGATCATTTCGATGTCCATCGCGATAATCGGCTCATCCTCGATGATCAGGATGCGCGCGCGCGTCTGACGGTCGATTTCGTCGGTCGCGTCGGAAATCAGCGCGCGCACCGCCTCGGCATCGCGGCCGATGATGCGGCCCGTGTCCTCGAAGCTGAAACCCTCGACCGCGGTGAGCAGCAGCGCCTGCCGCGCGAGCGACGGGATGCGGCGCAGACGGGCATCGGCAATCGCGATATCGGATAGCGCGCCGCCGTCGCTCGTCGCCGCTCTTTCGGCCATCAGCCCGAAATTGTCGTGCACCATCCGGTAAAGCTGGATGCGCAGGTCGCTGCCGACATCGACCGCGCCGGGGTTTGCCACCAGCGTTTCGAGCAGCCGCGCGACCAGCGCATCGCCGCTTTGCTGGCTCCCGGAAATGGACCGGCCATAACGCCGCAGATAGGGAAGATGCGGCGCAACCGACTGACCCAATGACATATTTCACCTCCTGATAGCCGCACATATTTTGGCGGACGCGTCCGGAAAAGAGACAAACGCCCGTGCCTCCCCCTCACCATCCGATATATTTCGACCTTTGGGAACGATTTAGCCGCAAAATAGTTTCATCGCGAAGGAACAAACGCGCCATTGCTCTTTGGTGTACGCGCGGTTAGCAAAAGGTCCATGTCCAGCGGATGCTTCGATAATGTCGTCTAAAACCGGTTCGCCACGCGGTGTGACCTCCGGAAAGGACGCGGATAAAAAACCTTCCGCCAAGGGGCAGGACGTCAACGGCGCCTTGCGCCGTGCCTATGAGTCCACCGTCGACGAAGATATTCCCCAATCGCTGCTGGATTTGCTGAGCAAACTCGACTGAGTCAGCGCTTGTAGCGCGTGTCGAAATCGCTTTGGAACGCCGCGAACGTCCCGGCGGCGATCGCATCGCGCATCCCCGCCATCAAATCCTGATAATAATGCAGATTATGCTGCGTCATCAGCATCGCGCCGAGCATCTCGCCCGAGCGCACGAGATGATGCAGATAGGCGCGCGACCAGGTCGTGCATACCGGGCAGCGACAATCGCTATCGAGCGGCGCCGGATCCTCGGCGAATTTCGCGTTGCGGATGTTGACCGGGCCGTCGCGGGTGAACGCCTGCCCGTTACGCCCCGACCGCGTCGGCAGCACGCAATCGAACATATCGACCCCACGCGCGACCGCACCGACCAGGTCGTCGGGCTTGCCCACCCCCATCAGATAACGCGGCTTGTCGACGGGGAGCTGCCCTGGCGCATAATCGAGCACCCCGAACATCGCCTCCTGCCCCTCGCCCACCGCCAGCCCGCCGATCGCATAGCCGTCGAAGCCGATGTCGGCGAGCGCCGCGGCCGAGCGCGCGCGCAGCTTTTCGTCGAGCGAGCCCTGCTGGATCCCGAACAGCGCCGACCGCTCGGCATGCTCGCCGCCCGCGTCGAAGCCCGCACGGCTGCGCACGGCCCAGCGCATCGATCGCTCCATGCTCGCCTCGGCGCGCTTCATATCGACGCCATTCGGCGGGCACTCGTCGAACGCCATCACGATGTCGCTGCCGAGCAGGCGCTGGATTTCCATCGAGCGTTCGGGGGTCAGCATGTGGCGCGAGCCGTCGAGATGGCTCTTGAACGCGACGCCCTCCTCGCTCTGCTTGGTCAGCGCGGACAGGCTCATCACCTGATAACCGCCGCTGTCGGTCAGGATCGGCCGATCCCAGCCCATGAACGCGTGCAGTCCGCCGAGGCGGGCCATGCGTTCGGCGGTCGGGCGCAGCATCAGATGATAGGTGTTGCCGAGGATGATGTCGGCGCCGGTGGCGCGCACTTCGGCGGGGCGCATCGCCTTGACCGTCGCCGCCGTGCCGACGGGCATGAAAGCCGGCGTGCGGATCTCGCCGCGCTGCATCCGGATCGTGCCCGTGCGCGCGGCGCCGTCGGTCGCGGCGACCTGAAAGGCGAATCTGTCGGTCATGGCGCGCGCCTATGGCGGGACATGCACCGAAAGTCGAGGGCGGGCGTTCAGGCCTTCGCGTGCTCGCTCGACGGTTCCTCTTCGGCCGCCTTGGCCTTTTCCTTCGGCTTTTCCTTCTCGAATATCTTGATCAGTTCGCGCTTCTTCGCTTCCGACAGACCCTTTTCGGCCTCGGGGAACATCTCTTCCTCCTCCTCGTCGATATGGTGGAGGTAACGCTCCTTCATCGTGCGAAAACGCGTGAGCCAGCCGGTCGAGGAAAAATCCATTTCGTAAAGTTCGGTCAGGAAATCCTCGATCTCCTTAT
>NZ_DATFFD010000128.1:0-8671 GCF_035250425.1 Sphingopyxis sp. | reverse complement strand
GGGCGCTCGCCAACCGCCCGCCGCTGGTCCTCGCCGATGAGCCGACCGGCAACCTTGACGAAGCCACGGCCGACAAGGTGCTTGCCGAATTCCTTTCGCTGGTGCGCGGAGAAGGCAGTGCCGCGCTCGTCGCCACCCACAACGAGCGGCTGGCGGCGAAGATGGACCGCGTGCTGCGCTTGCACGAAGGGCATATCGAGGTTTAGGCTGCGCCGACAGCAGGGGACGGAATATGGCGCTTTACGATCTTTCGGCGAAACTTCCTGGCGGCGGCGCGCAGTCGCTGGCCGATTATCGCGGCAAGGTGCTGCTGATCGTCAACACCGCCTCGAAATGCGGCTTCACCCCGCAATATGAGGGGCTGGAGGAGCTTTACCGCGATTATAAGGACCGCGGGCTCGAGATCCTTGCCTTTCCGTGCAACCAGTTCGGCGCTCAGGAGCCGGGCGATGCGACGGAAATCGCGAATTTCTGCTCGCTGACCTATGATGTCAGCTTTCCTTTGATGGCCAAGATCGACGTCAACGGCGACGATGCCGATCCGATCTTCAAGCATTTGAAGAAGGAAAAGACCGGCCTGCTCGGCAGCGGGATCAAATGGAATTTCACTAAATTCCTCGTCGATCGCGAGGGCAAGACGGTGTCGCGCCACGCGCCGACTACCAAGCCCGAACAATTGCGCAAAGAGATCGAGGAACTGCTGGGTTAACCCTTGGCAGAATCGGTGCTGTCACTGTAGCGTCATCCGATGGCCTTCAGCCCCTTTGTCCCCCTGCGCGTCTTTTCCAGTTTCACCATGCTGGAGGGGGCGATCGAGCCCAAGCTGATCGCCAAGGCGGCGCGCGAGCGCGGATTTCCGGCGATCGCGGTCGCCGATCGCAACGGGCTTTATGGTGTCATGGCATTCGGCGAGGCGTGCAAGGCGGCGGGGGTGCAACCCATCGTCGGCACCTTGCTCAGCGTCGCGCGCCCGGGACAGCGGCTCGCGAACGGCGCGCCGCTGATCGACTGGCTCGCGCTCTATGCGCAGGACAACCAGGGTTATGACAATCTGTGCGCGCTGGTGTCGGCGGCGCATCTCGGCCGCCCCGTCGAGCAGGATCCCCATGTCCTGCTGTCCGATATCGCAGGCAAGGCCGACGGGCTGATATGCCTCACCGGCGGCGGCGAGGGCGCGCTCGCGCGGTTGCTCGCGGGCGAGCAGAAGAGCGCGGCCGACGATTATGTCGAGCAATTGGAAGCGTTGTTCGGCGGGCGGCTCTATATCGAACTGTCGCGGCGCGGCGATGCGACCGAGATCGCGGCCGAGGCGGCGCTGCTCGATCTGGCTTATGCGAGGGCGCTGCCGATCGTCGCGACGAACCCGGCGAACTTCGTCGAGCCGAATTTCCATCCCGCGCACGATGCGATGCTGTGTATCGCGCAGTCGGCCTATGTCGAGAGCGAGGACCGCCGCGTTTCGAGCCCCGAAGCCTGGCTGAAACCCGCCGAAGCGATGGAGGACGCCTTCTCGGATCTGCCCGAGGCGATCCGCAACACGCTCGTCATCGCGCAGCGCTGCGCGTTCATGGCGCCGAAGCGCGCGCCGATCCTGCCAAGCCTTGCGGGCGACCGCGAGGGCGAGGCGGCGCAGCTCAAGGCCGACGCGCATACGGGGCTCGCGGCGCGGCTCGCGCACTACCCCGAGCTGACCGACGAGGAGCGCGAAGCCTATGTCACGCGCCTCGATTTCGAAGTCGACGTCATCATCCAGATGGGGTTCCCCGGCTACTTCCTGATCGTTGCCGATTTCATCAAATGGGCGAAGGCGCACGACATTCCGGTGGGTCCCGGGCGTGGTTCGGGGGCGGGCAGCGTCGTCGCCTGGGCGCTGACGATCACCGACCTCGATCCGCTCAAACTCGGCCTGCTGTTCGAACGCTTCCTCAATCCCGAACGCGTGTCGATGCCCGACTTCGATATCGACTTCTGCGAAACGCGGCGCAGCGAAGTGATCCGCTATGTGCAGGAGAAATACGGCCGCGACACCGTCGCGCAGATCATCACCTTCGGTAAGCTGAAGGCGCGCGCGGTGCTCAAGGACACCGGCCGCGTGCTCCAGATGAGCTATGGCCAGGTCGACCGGCTGGCGAAGCTGGTGCCGAACCATCCGACCGATCCGTGGACGCTCGAACGCGCGCTCAATGGCGTTTCCGAGCTGATGACCGAATATAAGCAGGACGATGGGGTGCGTCGGCTGTTCGACATGGCACGCCAGCTAGAGGGGCTGCCGCGGCACAGCTCGACCCACGCCGCGGGCGTGGTGATCGGCGACCGTCCGCTCGACCAGCTTGTCCCGCTCTATCGCGATCCGCGTTCGGACATGCCGGTGACGCAGTTCGATATGAAATATGTCGAAAGCGCGGGGCTGGTGAAGTTCGACTTTCTGGGCCTCAAGACGCTGTCGGTGCTGAAGGAGGCGAAACGCCTGCTGGCGCTGCGCGGGATCGACGTCGATCTTGACGCGCTGCCCTGGGAAGACGCGGACGCGACGCCCAAGGTTTACGAGCTGCTCCAGCGCGGCGAGACGGTCGGGGTGTTCCAGCTCGAATCCGAAGGCATGCGGCGCACGCTGTCGGCGGTGAAACCGACCAATTTCGGCGACATCATCGCGCTCGTCGCGCTCTATCGCCCGGGGCCGATGGACAATATCCCGCTGTTCGGCGCGCGCAAGAACGGCCGCGAGCCGATCGCCTATCCGCACCCATTGCTCGAAGGCATCCTCGCCGAAACCTATGGCATCTTCGTCTATCAGGAACAGGTGATGCAGGCGGCGCAGATCCTGGCCGGCTACAGCCTCGGCGGTGCCGACCTCCTCCGCCGCGCGATGGGCAAGAAGGTCCAGGCCGAGATGGACGCGCAGCGCGACACCTTCGTCAAGGGATGCGGCGAGCATAACCAGATCGCGCCGAAGGCCGCGAACGAGCTGTTCGACTTGATCGACAAATTCGCGGGCTATGGCTTCAACAAGAGCCACGCCGCCGCCTATGCCTTGCTGTCGTACCAGACGGCGTGGCTGAAGGCGCATTATCCGCACGAATTCTTTGCGGCGTCGATGTCGTTCGACAGCCATCAGACCGACAAATTGTCGATCTTCATCGACGATATGCGGCGGCTCGACGTCGGAATCTCGCCGCCGTCGGTCAACGACAGCGAGGCCGATTTCTCGGTCGGGCGGAGCGATGACGGGCTGACGGTGCGCTATGCGCTCGGCGCGCTCAAGGGCGTGGGCGAAAAGGCGATGGAGGCGCTGGTCGCCGAGCGCGCCAAGGGCGATTTTGCGTCGCTCGACGATTTCGCGAGCCGCATCGATCCCAAGCTCCTCAACCGGCGGCAGATAGAGGCGCTGGCGGGCGCGGGGGCATTCGACTGCATCGAACCCGACCGGCCGCGTGCCTTTGCGGGCGCCGAAAGCCTGCTTGCCTGCGCGAACAGTTCGGCGCACGAACGCTCGACGGGGCAGGGCGGGTTGTTCGGCGGCGATATCGCGATCGCCCCGGCGTTGCAGCTGCCCGCCGCCGAGCCGTGGGCGCTCGCCGAACGCATGACGCGCGAAAAGGACGCCTTCGGCTTCTATTTCTCGTCGCATCCGGTCGAACAATATGAGGCGATCATTTCGGCGCGCGGCGCGCGATCCTATGGCGACATCTGCGACCATGTCGAAATGACGCCTGGTACGCGCATTCCCATGACGATGGCGGCGATGGTCGAAAGCGCGCGGCCGCGCGTGTCGCAGCGCGGCAACCGCTTTCTCAATCTGACGCTCTCCGATCGCAGCGGGCAGTTTCAGTCGAGCTGTTTCGACGAGATTGCCGGGAAAACGCTCGAGGCGCTGGCAAGCGATGGCGGCTGCGCAATGCTGTCGGTCGAACTGGACCTGCTGGAAGGCGAGGAAACCCCGCGCGTGACGGTGCGCGGAGCGCAATCGCTCGCCGAAATTGCGGCCACGGCCGCGCTTCAACTAGGGTGCAGGGTGGCCATTCCCGAGGCAATGACGGAGATCGCGCGCCTGCTCGAAAGGCGCGACGATGCCCGCGGCAAGGTCGTAGTAACGACCCGCGACCCGATGACCGACGAGGATATCCGCATCGAGCTGGGCCGTAGTTTCGCGCTTGGTCCCGACACGGTCTCGCGGCTCGAAATGGTTGCGGGTGTAACCGATGCTGCGCTCTCGCTCGTCGCGCCGCGCGATTTCAGGGTTCGCTGATTCCTTCACCCCTTGCATAGCGTGTATTTTCGGCCCTATCCCTGAACGGCAACTATATATATTTGAGGATGCCGTATCATGGGAATGCAGGGCCAACCGCTGCTTGTCACCAGCCTGATCGATCACGCCGCGCGCGAGCATGCAACGCGCGAAATCGTCTCGCGCTGGGCCGACGGCAGCCAGAGCCGCACAACATGGGGTGAGGTCGGGCGCGACGCGCGCCGCTTCGCCGCGGCGATGGTCAAGCTGGGCATGAACAAGGGCGACCGCATCGCGACGCTGGCGATGAACCACGGCCATCATCTGGTCAGCTGGTACGGCAGCGCGGGGATGGGCGGGGTGCTCCACACGGTCAATCCGCGGCTGTTCGACGAGCAGCTCATCTATATCGTCAACCATGCCGACGACCGGGTGCTGCTGTTCGACGCGATGTTCCTGCCGATCATCGAGCGGCTGCGCCCGCAATTGCCCACGGTCGAGCATTTCATCCTGTTCGATGCCCCGGCGCGCGACGACTATCTGTCGTACCGCGACCTGGTCGATGCCGAGGATGGCGGCTTCGAATGGGTCGAACTCGACGAGCGCGATCCGGTCGGGCTTTGCTACACCAGCGGGACGACGGGCAATCCCAAGGGCGTGCTCTACGAGCATCGCTCGAACGTCATTCATGCGATCACCGAGATCCAGCCCGACGTGTTCGGCCTGTCGAACCGCAGCGTGATTCTGCCGATCGTGCCGATGTTCCATGCCAACAGCTGGGGCGTGCCTTTTGCCGCCGCGACGGTGGGCGCGAAGCTGGTGTTCTCGGCGACCAACGATGCGCAGGTGCTGTGCGACCTGATGCATAACGAGGGCGTCACCCATAGCGCCGGGGTGCCGACGGTGTGGATCGCGTTGTTCGCGCATATGGACACGACCGGCATCGGTTACGGCAAACTCGAGCGCGTGATCATTGGCGGCTCGGCTGCGCCGCGCGCGATGATCGAACGCTTCATGCGCGCGGGGATCGCGGTCGGCCACGCGTGGGGGATGACCGAAACCAGCCCGATCGGGACGATGGGCAAGCGCCCGTGGAACTGGGATGAGCTGAGCTTCGACGAACAGGTCGACATCGTGTGCCGCCAGGGTTGTCCGCCGTTCGGGGTCGAACTGCGCATCGTCGATGACGAGGATCATGTTCTCCCGCGCGACGGCGTGACGAGCGGGCGACTGCAGTGCCGCGGGCCGTGGATCATCCAGCGCTATTTCAAGGCCGATACCGATGCAGCCGATGCCGAGGGCTGGTTCGACACCGGCGATGTCGCGGTGCTGCATCCCGACGGCGTGATGCAGATCACCGACCGCGCGAAGGACGTCATCAAGTCGGGCGGCGAGTGGATCAGCTCGATCGAGCTGGAAAACGCCGCGGTCGGCGCGCCGGGGGTGCAGGAGGCGGCGGCGGTCGGGGTCTATCATCCGAAATGGGACGAGCGGCCGATCCTGTTGATCGTGAAGAAGCCGGGGGTTGAGGTCAGCGAGACGGTGATCGTCGATTACCTCAAGGACAAGGTCGCCAAATGGTGGCTGCCCGACGAGGTCGTGTTTGTCGACGAATTGCCGCATACCGCCACGGGTAAGATTTTGAAGCGCCAGATCCGGGATGACTATAAGGATTACAAGCTGAAGTCGCTGGCGGCGGCGTAATTACCTTCCCCCTGGATGGGGGAAGGATATGCAGCCTTATCGCGCAGCGATTAGGCGAAGTTGGATGGGGGTGAAGGTGCGTCATGGCACCGTCCGTTTCAGGCAGGGACCGCACCCCCTCCGCTGCAACTAGCCAGCAAGCTGGCGAGTTTCGCGCCTCCCCCATCAAGGGGGAGGGGCGGTTTTCCATTAGAACAGCTCCATCTGCCCATCCCTCTCCGGCGGCCTGAACAGGTCGCTTCGGATCGGCGGAAAGCTCCGATCCATGCGATGTTCGCGCGCCGCGCGTTTGACGCGGGTGCGGATGAGCTGTGCCCAGACGCCGTGCCCCCGCATGCGCGTGAAGAAATCGGGATCATTGTCGCGGCCGCCGCGGATGTCCTGCACCATATGCATCACCTTGTCGGCACGGTCGGGGTAATGCGCCGCGAGCCAGGCGCGGAACAAGGGCGCGACCTCGAACGGCAGGCGCATCAATATATAGGAGGCGCGGATTGCGCCCGCATCCGCAGCGGCGGCCATGATCGCCTCGATCTCGTGATCGGTGATCGCGGGGATGATCGGCGAGATATTGACCTGCGTCGGCACCCCGGCGTCGATCAGCTTGCGGATCGCCGCGAGCCGCCGGCGCGGATGCGGGGCGCGCGGTTCGAGCGTGCGCGCGACGGCGGGGTCGAGCGTCGTAACCGACACCGCGACGCCGACCAGATTGTCGCGCGCCATATCGGCGAGCAAGTCGATATCGCGCAGGACGCGGTCGGACTTGGTGGTGATGATCAGCGGGTGGCGCGTTTCGGCAAGCACCTCGACGACCGACCGCGTGATGCCCCACTCACGCTCGATCGGCTGGTAACCGTCTGTATTCGTGCCGATCGCAAGCGGGGCCGCCGTATAGCCGCGCTTTGCGAGTTCAGCGCGCAGCAGCTTCGCGGCGTCGGGTTTGGCGAAGAGTTTGCTTTCGAAGTCGAGGCCGGGGGACAGGTCGTGGAACGCATGCGTCGGGCGCGCGAAGCAATAGATGCAGCCGTGCTCGCAGCCGCGATAGGGATTGATCGAGCGGTCGAAGCTGATGTCGGGCGATTTGTTGCGCGAAATGATCGTTTTCGGGTTCTCCACCGTGACCGTCGTGCGCAGCCGCGGCGCTTCGCCGTCGATGTCCTCCGCCGCGTCGAGCCAGTCGCCGTCGAGGACGCGCTCGGCCGATCCGGTGCGCGTCGGGCGCAGGTTGGTCGGCGCGCCGCGGCCTGCGATCGGGGGGAAGGGTTTGGAGGATTCCACCGGCGGAGATTATCTTGTCGGTGAGAACAAATAAAGAACATTCTCGTCGCCCCCGCGAAGGCGGGGGCCGCTGTCGTTTTACGCTGCAAGGGCAGTCCAAGGCAGCTTGCGGTCCCCGCCTTCGCCGGGGCGACGTGGATCTTTTTCGTCTATTCCATCAGCCGCGGCATCAGCTCGACAAAGTTGCAGGGCTTGTGGCGACTGTCGAGCTGGGTCGACAAAATGCCTTCCCACGCGTCGGTCACCGCGCCGGTCGAACCGGGGAGCGCGAAGATATAAGTTCCGCGCGCGACCACGGCGCAGGCGCGCGACTGGATCGTCGAGGTGCCGATCGTCTGATAGCTGAGCCAGCGGAACAGCTCGCCGAAGCCGGGGATGTCCTTGCCGTCCAGCCGGTGCAGCGCCTCGGGCGTCACGTCGCGTCCTGTCAGCCCTGTGCCGCCGGTGGTGATCACGACGTCGACCTGCGTGTCGTCGATCCAGTTATGGAGGCGCGAGACGATCAGGTCGGTTTCGTCCTTGATGATCGCGCGCGCAGCTAGAATATGCCCCGCGCCGGTCAGCAATTCCTCAAGCTTGTCGCCCGACCGGTCATCCGCGGCGCTGCGGCTGTCCGAAATGGTCAGCAGCGCGATCCGGACGGGTTTGAAGACGAGGCTCTCGTCAATCGGCATTCGCGAGATCGCCCGCATAGGTCAGGCGCGTGCGGTCCTTGCCGTCGGGGAAGCGCGGCCATTTGCCCTGCGCGAGCGCGGCGCGGCTGACCGACGGCTTGCCCTGCTGCGCTTCGTACATCCAGTAATTGCGCAGCACGGTGCCGACATAGCCGCGCGTTTCCCAATAGGGGATCGATTCCATATAGAGCAAAGGGTCGCCATTATCGCGGATTTCGGACTGCCAGCGCGCGACGGGCGCAGGGCCGGCGTTGTAGGCGGCAATCACCTTGGGAAGCTGGCCGCCGGTCGACGGGTCGCGGCTGAGATATTGCAGATAACGCTGGCCGAGATCCATGTTCACTGCGGGGGTTTTGAGGTCGCCCAGTGCGGCGACCGCGCCTTCCCAACGCACGATGTCGCGCGCAGTGCCGGGGCGCACCTGCATCAGCCCGGTAGCGCCCGCCGGGCTCACGACGCCGCGTTGGAAGCGTGATTCCTGGAGCGTGTGGGCAAAGACCAGCGCCGGATCGACGCGCCAGCCACCGTTCGGCTCCCATTTGGGCTGCGGATAGCGTGTCTGCGCCGCGAGCTTGCGGCCCTGCGGCGTATTGTGCGCGAGATAGAGCTGTGTTTCGGGCAAGCTGAGCGCGCCTGCCATCGCGAGCAATTGTTCATGCTGCCGCGCGTCGCCGATCAGCGCCTGATGGCGCAGCAGCGTGCCGGCATATTTATCCTCGCCGATCTCGGCGAACGCCATCGCGGCGCGGACGTTGGGCAGATCCTCGAGCGCGCGCCAGGCGCTGCGGTC
>NZ_DATFFD010000127.1:0-46568 GCF_035250425.1 Sphingopyxis sp. | reverse complement strand
CTTTTTCGCTGCTTTCCGGCGCGGTGCCGCGGAAATGCGCCAGATCGTCCCTTCGAGGCCGCGCACCGCATCGATCAGCAGCGCGCCGACCATCGCTCGCCGCCCTTCGTGCATCGCCGCGATCACGCCGTCGAGCGAGGCACCGCGCAGCACGAGCTGCGGCGCGTTGGCGCGCAGCCGCAGCGCGACGATGCGGCGAAACATCTCGGGCGGATAGCCGTCGTCGCGGATCACCGCGATGTCCGACGCGTCGGGCCAGGAAGCGATCAGCCGTTCGACCGCCCAGTCGAGCGCCTCGTCGGCTTCGGCGAGCCACGCCGCCGATTTCGACGCGGCAGCAGGGTCGAGCGCGGTCTGCGACTGAAGCGCATGGCGCAGCCGCGCCCGATCGAAGCGATTGTCGCTATTCGACGGGTCGTCGACGAAGGGCAGGTCGTTTTCGAGCGCGAGATGGACGAGTTCGCTGCGCCGCCAGTGCAGAAGCGGGCGCAGGATCGCTCCATTGCGGGCGCGGATCGCGGCAAGCCCGCCGACGCCGCTGCCGCGGTTGAGCCGCATGACGATCGTCTCGAGCTGATCGTCGGCATGGTGCGCGGTGACGATATGTTTGAGCGCTTTGGCTTCGCGCCATTGTTCGAGCAGCCGATAGCGTTCGGTCCGCGCCGCCGCTTGCAGCGATCCCTTGATCGGCGTCGGCGGGCGCAGCGTCGAATGCGGGATATGCTCGCGCTCGCAAAAGCCCGCGACCATGCGCGCTTCCTCGTCCGATCCCCTGCGCAAGCCATGGTCGACCGTCGCCGCCCGGACCTGTCCGGGCAGCAGCGACGCGATCAACCAGAGCAACGCCATGCTGTCGGGGCCGCCCGAAACTGCGACGCCATAGTGGAGGCGATGCCAGCCCGGCCCCAGGAGCGCCGCGATATCGCCGGCCAGCCGGCCGGCGGTATCGCGATCAGCAGCCCGCTTTTGTTCTTGCGGCGGCTGCATCGGTGCGGACATCCTGCGGCGCCTTGTCGCCATAGACTTCGTCGAGTTCGCGGAACGCCTTGCACGCGTCGGCCTTGCGGCCGAGCTTGTCGAGCGCGACGCCCATGTACATCAGGCTGTGCGGCGCGCGTGCGCCGCTCGGGCGGTCCTTGTAATTGTTATAGAAGGCAACAGCCGCGAGGCTGGGCTTGCCCTCGTCGAGATAGGCGCGGCCGAGGAGATTCTGTGCAAAGCTTGCCTGGCTGCTCTTCGGCCATTTGGTGACGACCGACTTCAGCTGCGCCTGCGCCTCTGGATAGAGCCTGGCTTCCCACAGACGGTAGCCATAGTCGTAGGCGTCCTTGGTTTCGTTGCCGCTGGCCGGAACTTCGACCTTCTTGACGAGCGCGAGGCGCGCGGCGTCGGAGGCCGCGGGTTTCGCCGGCGTCGTTGCGGGCTTCTTCACCGGGGTCGCGGCGACGGTGGTCGCGGCCGCGGGCGGCTTCACGGTCGGTGCGAGGCTCGCGGGCGTCGCGGTCGGCGCCGCCACCGCGGCGGGATCGGCAAAGCGCCTGTCCATTTCGGCCTTGTAGGCGGTAAACTGCTTTTCGAGCTCGCGAAGCTGGAACGCGTTCTGCTCGGTCTGGCCGGTCAATGCCTGCAGTTGCGATTCGAGCGCGTCGACGCGCGCGGTCAGGTCGATCACCGGGGCGTTGGTGCGCGAACGCTCGCCGGGGGTGTTGTCGGGCGCGATCTCGCCTTCAAAAAAAGTCGGGCTGCCGCCCGGAAAGACCGAGCGCTGCACCGCGCGCATTTCCTTCTCGAGCCGCTCCACCCGCTTGCCGATCGTATTGTCCTGCGCGGCGGCGGGCATCGTCGCTGCGAGCGCAACCGTTGCCGCTCCGAGGAAAGTGATCTGACGCATCATCATCTGCCGTTAGGTCCCCACTGATTAACCATTCCACCGTCCATAACGCGGCAAAGCGCAGCAGCGCAAACCCATTTCGGTGCGCTGCCGCTCGAACCGGCCCGAATGGTCGGTGTTTCAGCCCTTGGGCTGCGGCCGTGCCGCCGGCGCCGCGGCACCGGCCGTCCCATTGCCTTCGGCGCGCGCGACAAGGTCGGCGGGTTTCAGCGAGACATTCTTCACCAGCGTGTCGGCGGCGCCGATCGGGCCGACGTCGCGGCCGCCGACGGTGACTTTCAACGCCTGCGGGATGCTCGTTCGCAGCGTGAACTGCTCGATATAGTCCGCCGGAACCTGATAGGTTTCGCCGGCCTCGAGCGTGCGCCAATTCTCGGTCTTGCCCTGTGCGTCGTCGAAGCCGATCCAGACTTCCGACAAGCCGGTCAGCACGACGGGAGCGTTTGCCGCGATGGCAGCCGCCCCTGCCTGTGTTGCCGGCGCGGCGGCGGCATCGTTCTGCGGCGCCTCCGACGCATCGGCGTCGCGATTCTGCGCGGCGATCAGCGCCTCGTCGGGTTCGACCGACAGGAAACGCCAGACACCATAGGCCGACGCCAGCAGCAAGGTTACGATGACCAGCGTCCAGGTCAGCCGCGCGGTCGGCAGGCGCGCCGGATCGGTGGGTTCATAGGCTTCATACAGCGGCCGCGAGCCATAGGCGTCGTCTTCGAGTTCCCGACGAACCGCTGCGCCGATTTCGGCTTCGGGAAGATCGACGGCGCGGGCATAGGCGCGAGCGAAGCCGGTGACATAAGTTCGGCCCGGAAGCTCCGAGAAATCGGACTTTTCTATCGCGGCGAGGTGGCGCTGTGTGATGCGCGTGCGCGTCGCGACGTCAGCGAGCGACAGACCCGCCGCTTCCCGCGCCAGCCGAAGCCGATCCCCAGTGCGCGTGATCGCCAGCTCGCCCTGCTCGGGGGCGACGTCCTCATCCGTCATTGCTGTCTCCGTGCCGGTCGCTTGACCCAGATCGACCGTGTCGGTGCATTCATCGCATTGACGACGCGAGAAAGTCAAATGAAGTTCGGTGAACGAACGGTTGAGAAGAGAAGGAAACGCCGATGCCGGAAAAATGCCGGGTGGGCATCCGGGGGCGTTTGGCTCGGCAGGCGGGGCTGGCCTGCGCCCGCCGTCTACGCCGTCAGTGGCGGGCCTCGGAATCCCTGCCGGTTCCTTCGGTCGGGCGGATGTGTCGCGCCCGCCGCCACCGGGGAATATGGTCGAAAAAATGGACCGCGGACAGGGCAGCGGTGTATATAAACCGGTTGTAGGTACGCCAGAGATAGAGCGCGACGCCCGCTTTGCGGTCATAGTCGTCGAGGCCGATTTTAATCGCGTCGATTTCGTTTCGCGGTGCTGTGCAATAGGTGCCGAACAGCTTGTCCCAGATGATGAAGCTGTTGCCAAAATTGCGGTCGAAATGATCGGGGTTGGTCGAATGGTGAATGCGATGGTGCGCGGGAGAGACGATGATTTTTCCGAGCCAGCCGAAGTCGGAGCGGATCTCGCTGTGCTGAAGCAGATTGAGCAGTTTGATCAGCACAAGATAGGCAAGCACACCGGCGCCGAGCGACGATGTCTCGGGAAGGAAAAGCGCCGCCATCGGTACGGCGACGAACAGGCGCGAAATCACGGTTTCGATGGGATGGCTGCGAAACGCATTGACGATGTTGAAATCGGGTGCGGAATGATGGACGTGATGCAGCTCCCACAGCGCCGGGAACCGGTGCGCGAGGCGGTGATACCAATAGCCGAGGCAGTCGGTGGCAAGGAAAAAGGCGATCGCGGACGTGATCCGGAACTCCGCCGGGATCAGGTCGACGGCGACTCCGTTGAGCTCGCGAAAGAGGACATAGACAACCCCGAGTGTCGCGGCATAGCCCAGCAGGATGCTGAGGTTGAATTGCTGGACCAGATACAGGGTCCAATCGATCCTGCTGACCTTTCCGAGGTTTGCGAGCGTTGACTTCCGGCGGCCGACGGCGAGGGATTCGACGATCAGCGCGGCGAGCAGCACTACGGGAACATAGATCAGGATCGCATCGAGGCGAAAGCTTGTCGCGAAATAGGCTGCCAGCCTGGCCCACCATGAATCGAGTTGCAGCACGTCCGTGATAATCCCCCAGCGCGGCGCGCGCCGTCGGGGTTCGCCCGTGCGACGTCGCATCGACTAAAAATTCGGGAATCTCACGCGGAACGCTGTGCGCCCGGCAATGCCTCCCCCCGGAGCAGACCCTAGTCGCTCACCGGGTGGAAATTAAGCCAAAAAATGGGCATTTTGGTGCCACTCGATCAGAGGACATATTTGCTGAGGTCAGTGTCGCCGACAACTTCTGCGAGTTGGCTGTCGACATAGGCGGCATCGATCTCGAGCGTCGTGCCGGGGGCGTCCTCCGCGGTGAAGCTGATTTCCTCGACGAGCCGCTCCATGATCGTCTGCAGGCGGCGCGCACCGATATTTTCGACCCGTTCATTGACCTCGGCGGCGAGCTTCGCGACCCGTTTGATCGCGTCCGGCGTGAAGGTCAGCGTGACGCCTTCGGTGCCGAGCAACGCCACATATTGTTCGGGCAGGCCGGCCTTGGTCTCGCTCAGGATGCGCACGAAATCCTCCTCGGTCAGCGCGCCGAGCTCGACGCGGATCGGCAGGCGCCCCTGGAGTTCGGGAAGCAGGTCGCTGGGCTTGGCGACGTGGAAGGCGCCCGAGGCGATGAAGAGAATATGATCGGTCTTCATCGGGCCATATTTGGTTGCGACCGTCGTGCCCTCGATCAGCGGCAGCAGGTCGCGCTGAACGCCTTCGCGGCTTACCGAACCGCCGCGCACGTCGCTGACGGCGATCTTGTCGATCTCGTCGAGGAAGACGATGCCGTTCGCCTCGGCATCGGCGAGCGCGACGCGCGCGACATCGTCCTGGTCGAGGCGCTTGTCCTGCTCTTCCTCGATCAGGCGGGTCGCGGCCTCGATCACCTTCAGCTTGCGGCGCTTCTTGGGTAGGCCGCCCATCGCCTTGCCGAGCATGTCCGACAGGTTGATCATGCTCATCTGCCCCGGCTGGCCGGGCAGTTCGAACGGCATGCCCGGGGCGTCGGCGACCTCGATTTCGACTTCGCTCTCGTCGAGATGGCCTTCGCGGATGCGCTGACGAAAACTCTGGCGCGTCGCCTCGCTGGCGCCCTTGCCGGTTAGGGCATCGAGCAGGCGCTCCATCGCGGCCTCTTCGGCGGCAGCGCGCACCGCCTCGCGGCGGCGCTCCTTCTCGAGCCGCACCGCTTCCTCGACCAGGTCGCGTGCGATCTGTTCGACGTCGCGGCCGACATAGCCGACCTCGGTAAATTTGGTCGCCTCGACCTTGATGAACGGCGCATCGGCGAGCTTCGCGAGGCGGCGCGAGATTTCGGTTTTGCCGCAGCCGGTGGGGCCGATCATCAGGATATTCTTGGGGCTCACCTCATCGCGCAGGTCGGGCGAAAGCTGCTGGCGGCGCCAGCGGTTGCGCAGCGCGACGGCGACAGCGCGTTTGGCGGCGTCCTGCCCGATGATGTGCGTATCGAGCGCAGCGACGATCGCCTTGGGAGTCAGATCCTTGTTCATATGATTACGCCTGGATTTCGATGATTTCTTGGGTGAACTGGTCGTTGGTGTAGACGCAGATGTCGGCGGCGACTTCCATCGCCTTCTTCACCAGCACCACCGGATCCTTTTCATAGTCGACGAGCGCGCGCGCCGCTGACAGCGCGAAGTTGCCGCCCGATCCGATCGCCGCGATCCCACCCAGGGGTTCGAGCACATCGCCGTTGCCAGTGATGACAAGCGTGACCTCCTTGTCGGCGACAATCATCATCGCCTCGAGGTTGCGGAGATATTTGTCGGTGCGCCAATCCTTGGCGAGTTCGACCGCCGCGCGCAGCAACTGGCCATTGTGGCGCTCGAGCTTGGCTTCGAGGCGTTCGAACAGCGTGAAGGCATCAGCGGTCGCGCCGGCGAACCCGCCGATCACGCTGCCGTCGTGAAGGCGGCGGACCTTGCGGGCGTTCGGCTTCATCACCGTCTGGCCCATCGACACCTGACCGTCGCCGATGATGACGACCTTGTCGGCGCTGCGGGCGGAGAGGATGGTGGTTCCGTGCCAGGGTGCGGCACTTTGCGCATGGGGATTGGTCATGAGCCGGGATATGGGCGACGACTTCTCCAGCCGCAAGGGGAGCTGTCGAGGTCAGTCCGAAGCATTGGCCGCAAGATATTCGACGATCGATTTGACTTCTTGCGCGCGCTCGCGCGGAATCACCAATATGTCATCGCCGTGGGTGACCACGATCAGGTCGGAAACCCCGACCACGGCCACGCGTTTGCCTTTGCCCGCGTGCAGGTAATTGCTCATCGCGTCGATGGCGATGGCATTGCCGACGCGGACATTGCCGTGGCGGTCCTTGTCACCAAGTTCGTGCAGCGCCGCCCAGCCGCCGACGTCCGACCAGCCCGGATCGACGGGGACGACCACGACCTGATCCGCACCTTCCATCACCGCATAGTCGATCGAACTCGATGGGCTGACAAGGAAGGCATCGGGGTCGGGGTGAATCCGTGCATCACCGACGCGTGTGCTTTCGATCGCCGCCGAGCAGGATGATGCCATCGCGGGCTGCTGTCGTTCGAGCTCGGCGAGAAAATGGTCTGCGCGCATCAGGAAGATACCGGCGTTCCAATAATGTCCGCCTGCGGCGATCATCGCTTCTGCCTGGTCGCGCGGCGGTTTTTCGACGAAGCGACGTACCCTGCGGACGTCTGGGGTGCCGGGAAGCGGATCGCCCGCCGCGATATAGCCATAGCCGGTCTCGGGATGCGACGCGGCTATGCCAAAGGTCGCCAGCGCTCCGGCTTCGACCGCGGGACGTGCTGTCTCTACCGCAGCGAGGAAAGCCGCGACGTCGGTCATCACATGGTCGGCGGGCATGACGAGGATCGTCGTGGCAGGATTGTCGGCGCGTGCTGCGAGCGCCGCAAGCGCGATGGCGGGTGCCGTATTGCGGGCGGCGGGCTCGACGATGATCCGCGCGTCGGCGATACCCGCCGCTGCCAGATCGGCCTCGACATAGGCGACGTGCGCGTCGCCACAAACGACGAGCGGGGCGGCGAAGCGGGCGCGGTCGGCGGTGCGACCCAAGGTCTGTAAGAACATGCTGCCATTGCCGGTGAGCGGCTGGAACTGCTTGGGCGAGGCGTCGGTCGAGACGGGCCAGAGGCGGGTGCCGGAACCGCCGGAGAGAATGACAGGAATTATCTTGCTCATCTTGACCCCTTAGGGGAGGAAATCAGGCAGGCCAACTCAGCAGCGCACGCGCGCCGGGGGCGAGAGCCACACAGCCGGCCCGATCGGTTGCGACGCATTCGCCGAGCCTTACCTCTTCGCCGGCAATGCTGCATCCGTGCGATAGCGGGGTGAAGGTGAAGTCGCTGGCTCCCTGCGGCAGGAAAGCCACGGCGTCGGGACCGGACAGATGGAGTAGGCGGAAGTGCGGACCGTCGACGAGCAGGCGGTTCGCGGTCGCGGCGACGTGCCCGTCGCGCGGATCGGGGTGGGGCGCCAGTTCGGCAACCGCGAGCCCGGCGTCGAGATGCAATTCGCGCGGGCGGCCATAGTCGTAGAGCCGATAGGTACAGTCGACATTCTGCTGTACCTCGACGATCGTCAGTCCTGCGCCGATCGCGTGTATCGTGCCGGCCCGATTGTAAACGAAGTCGTCGGCCTTCGCCGGGCGCCAGTCGATCAAATCCACGACCGAGCCGTCGATTGCGGCTTCGTGCAGCGCCTCGCGCGTCGTCGGAGCGATCAGGCCGACGCCGAGTTCGGCGCCGGGTTCGGCGTCCAGCACCAGCCAGCACTCTTCCTTGCCGCGCGGAAAACCCGCCGCTTGCGCGGCAGCATCGTCAGGGTGGACCTGGATCGACAGCCGCTCCGATGTGAAGAGGAATTTGACCATGATCGGGGCATCGGCGCCGCCCGGATGCGCGAACCAGATCTCGCCGATGCGGCGACCGCCGAAATCGCCGAATTCCCCAGGGATATCGGTGCGTCCCCACGGTTTTTCGACCACAATGGTTTCGAGGCGAGTCAGCACGGGCATACGCGGTTGGAGCCTATCTCTCTTTTCGCCGGGATGACGATCGCGGAGATCACCTCATAACCCAATAGCGCGCATTTTGTTGCGTAAAAGCAAGAAGGTCAGGCGGCTCGATGAAGGCGAGTGCCATTGCCGCCGTTCGGCTGGTCGAGCCACAGGCCGCGCGTGTCATAGACGATCTTGTCGCCGCGCTCCTCGATCGGAATCGACTTGAACAGGTCGTGATCGACGAGGACGATCAGCACGTCGCAGCCGGCGAGCGCGCTGTCGAGGTCGATCAGTTCGGCGCCGGTGCCCGCGAACTCCATGGGTAGGCCGCGTGCATAGGGCTCGACGATCTCGATCTGTTTGCCGAAACGGCGCGCAAGCGCGGCGGCGACCTCGACCGCGGGGCTTTCGCGGAAGTCGTCGATATTGGGTTTGAAGGCGAGGCCGAGGCAGGCGACGCGCGCGTTAGGATGCTGCGATACGAGCATTTCGGCGGCGCCGATGACATGCGCGGTCTTGGCCAGGTTCACTTCGCGCGCGGTACGGATCAGGCGGCTGTGGTCGGGGGCGCCATGGACGAGGAACCAAGGATCGACCGCGATGCAATGGCCTCCGACGCCGGGGCCGGGCTGGAGGATATTGACGCGCGGATGACGGTTGGCGAGACGGATCACCTCCCACACGTCGACGCCCATATGCTCGGCCATCATCGACAATTCGTTGGCGAAGGCGATGTTGACGTCGCGATAACTGTTCTCGATCAGCTTTACCATTTCGGCGGCGCGCGCCGAGGTGGTGACGCATGCGCCGCGGACGAACTGGCGGTAAAAGGTCATCGCGCGGCGCGCGCAGCGTGGCGTGATACCGCCGATGCAGCGGTCGTTGTCGACGAGTTCGACGAGAATGCGCCCCGGCAGGACGCGCTCGGGGCAGTAGGCGACGAAGATGTCGGCCGCGCCGGTGCAGGCGCCCGGAACCTTAAGGTCGGGGCGGAGTTCGGCGAGGAGTTCGGCGACCTTTTCAGTGGTGCCGACGGGTGAGGTCGATTCGAGGATGACGAGGTTGCCCGACTCGAGCTTCGGCGCGATCGCGCGCGCCGCCGAAAGAACATGGCTGATGTCGGGACGATGCTCTTCATCATGCGGGGTCGGCACCGCGATGACAAAGGTATCGGCGGGGGCGACTTCGGTCGAAGCAACCAGCGTTCGACGCGACACGACGCCCTGAACGAGGCCGTCGAGATCGACTTCCTCGATATGCACCTTGCCGCTGTTGACGGTATCGACGACCTTCTGGCTGACGTCGACGCCAGTCACCCGGCAACCGGAACGCGCGATCAGCGCGGCGGTGGGCAGGCCGATATAGCCGAGCCCGAGGACGGTGACCTTCTGTTCGCTATCAATGAGCACGCGCCACAATCTCCGATATTCGTGCCGCCGCGCGGCCATCCCCGAAGGGATTATGCGCACGGGCCATGGCATTATAGGCGCCTTCATCGTCCAAAAGGCTGAAAATTTCCGAAACGATGCGATTTTTGTCGGTGCCGACGAGCCGCGCAGTACCCGATTTTACGCCTTCGGGACGCTCGGTCGTCTCGCGCATCACCAGCACCGGCTTGCCGAGCGAGGGTGCTTCCTCCTGCACGCCGCCGCTGTCGGTGAGGACGAGCGTCGAGGCGCCGAGCAGGCGGACGAAATGCGGATAATCGAGCGGATCGATCAGTGCGACATTGGCGAGGCCGCCGAGGATCGGTTCCACCGCGCTGCGCACATGCGGGTTGGGGTGAACCGGGAAGATGACGGCGACATCGGGTCGCGCGGCGATGCCGGCGATGGCGCCGGCGATCGCCTTCATCCCATCGCCGAAATTTTCGCGCCGATGCGAGGTGACTGCGATAATGCGCTTCCCTGCGAAGCGAGCCAGCAGCGGATCCAGCCCGGCCGCGAGCGACGGTTCTTCGTCGATCCGCGCCGTAGTCGCGAGCAGCGCATCGATCACGGTGTTGCCGGTGACATGAATCTGATTCGCAGGAACATTTTCGGCACGAAGCGCCGCCGCGGCGGTCTCCGTCGGAGCAAAGTGCAGGTCGGCGACGACGCCCGCGACCTTGCGGTTCACCTCTTCGGGCCATGGGTGATAGATATTGCCGCTACGCAAGCCCGCTTCGACATGGCCGACGGGTATCTTGCGGAAATAGGCGGCGAGCGTTGCCGCCATCGTCGTCAGCGTATCGCCATGGACGAGGATGCGGTCGGGTTTTTCGCGGTCGAAGGTCTCGCCAAGCCCGGTGACGAGCCGGGCCAGCAGCGCATCGAGCGTTTGATTTGGGGTCATGACGTCCAGATCGACGTCGGGGACGATTTGCGCGATCTCAAGTACTTGGTCCAGCATTTCGCGGTGCTGCGCGGTCACGCACACGCGTGCGTCGATGCCGGGCGCGGCCCGGAGCGCTTGGACGACCGGGAACATCTTGATCGCTTCCGGGCGGGTGCCGAACACAGTGATGATCCGGGCTGACATTCGCGGCGATGCTCCTGTGTCTCGCATATTGTAAATCTCGGGATGCGCCATACCCGGCGGCGGGTTGCTTTTTCTTTAACCATTCGACAGTGCAGCCTCCATATCGCTGGTGTCTCGGCAACCAGGTAGCTAAACGGGCGTTCCTCGCTTGCAGCGTTATTGATCAGCAGATTTTAGCAGGTTTCAAAGACGGCCATGGGCATTTTTTCCCGGTTCCGGAAAAGGGAAGTATCTCCAGAAGTCGAGCCCGCGGTGCCGCCCGGACTTCTCGTTTACGCCATTGGAGATATTCACGGCCGGGATGACCTGTTCGCCGATCTGCTCGGCCGTATTGAAGCCGACCGCGAACGGCGGACGTATGACATATGCATCCTCATTCTGCTCGGCGATCTGGTCGACCGTGGACCGTCATCCGACCGAGTGGTCGAACGGGCCATCACCCTGTCTTCCCGGTTCGACCGTGTTCACCACCTGATCGGTAACCATGAAGAATGCATGCTCGCGGCGCTGACGGGCGACGTCCGCGCGCTGCGTTATTTCTATCGGATTGGCGGCGAGTCGACGATCAGAAGCTATCTGAAAAATGACGACATGCTCGCGCAGTTGCCGTTCGAGGAACTGGCCAAAGCGTTTCCTGCCGCAGTCCCCCAATCCCACGTCGATTATCTGGGGCGCGGCGAGGACATGATCCGGTACGGCGATTATGTCTTCGTCCATGCCGGCGTCCGGCCGGGAACGCCCCTCGACCGACAGAAGACGAGCGATCTTCGCTGGATAAGGGACGAATTTCTGAGCGATACCAGCGACCATGGTGTGATGGTGGTTCACGGGCATACAATCAGTGACGATGTTGACCGGGGCTGCAACCGCATCGGGATCGATACGGGTGCCTATGCATCAGGATGTCTCACCGCCATCGTGCTGCAAGGACATATCCAGGGCTTTCTTTCCACGCGCGACAAGTAGCGGCAGGATTTTTTGCGACTTGTCCTTGATCTGCGATGCCCGTCATGTGGCGGCGATGAGGCGCCTGGTCGGTATTGCGGCCCGATTTGAGTTCTCGGCGGCGCGTGCCGCGTAGAGCCGCCTTGCGATCACCATCCCATAGATGACCCCGAAACCCGGAGTCGAAATCATATATTGCGAGAAGAAAACGAAGACCATCGTACAAAGCAGGAAGGTCTCATAATGTGAGCGCAGGCCACTGAGCATCCGGTAAAGGATGAAGATCAGCGGGATAAGGCCGAAGAGGCCGAGCTGGAATCCGACGATGAGGATTCCCGACGGAACACCGGCCTCGCTCAGCATGATCAGCCACGGGTTGGCGGCCATGATCGGGCCAATGAGGTCCAGCCACGTCTCTTCCGACATCCCTGCGGGCATGAAACCCTGCACAATAATTTGTTTTGCGCCCACATAGATGCCGCCCAGCCGCTGATTGGCGCTGGCGTCGCTGAGAACGGGATATAGTGGATCCTGATAGAAATCCGTCATCAACTGTACAATTCGCAGATTCTGCGGAAGCATGTGGGCTTCGACAATCAGCCCGATCATGAAGTAGAAGGGAACGACAAGCAGGAGGAGCCAACGCGCCCTGCCGCCAAAGATGACGAGATAGATGAGCGCCCCGAGGCCTAGCGCCAGCGCGGCGCTGGACGAGCGGGCGATGATCAGCGCCGTTACGAGGCAAGCCAAGGAAAGCCAGTTCCGCCCCCCCATAAGCACAAGCGCCGCGGCGAGAATGATCATGTGAAAGCCGAAATGTGTCGGTTCCGGCGCAAGCCCCAACGTTCCGCGACCGGACTCGACGACGACTTCCGCCGCGGCGGAGAATCGGCCGACGAATTGCGACGCAAAGCTTGGGTCGATCACTGTCTGGATGATACCCACCGCCATCCAGGTGAGGGTTGCGAACACGATGATCCTGTCGGCCGCCCTCGGATATTCGATCGCAATCCCGAAACTGGCAAAGGCGAACACCACCGGTGACACATAGATCAGGAGATAGCGAAGCTCAGAAAAAGTGGGATTCGTGCCGCTGCTGATGAGAAATCCCATCAAGCCTGTGAACGCGAGGGCAATCAACGCGATCGCGTCCCTGGCAGGAAAATAGGCACGCAGGCGTGCAAATGCCGCGCCCGAGGCAATGATACTCAGCAGAAAGGCATAGGGCTGGGTATAGGAATCGAGATCAAGGATCTGCGTGTAGGGGAACAGGCAGAACAACAAGGCAAGGCTGTAAATGATCAGTCGCATCGTCTAAACTTGTGTCGATCCGTGGTAGAGGGTTTCCAGAGACGAATGCGCTTCATCCGGGAAGGGGCGTCAAGCCCGCGAGCCGGTTTCGGCTTTCGTAGCGGCGTCCCCGCCTGTTGGCAACGCAACTACGAGCAGTCCCAGATAAATGGCGCGGCACGCCGCGAGCGCCCACATGAACTCCATGAGGCTCCATCGGAAAACTGCCACGGCGAATGCGGCCACGATAACGGCGGTGGCGAAGCAGATGGCGGCGCGCAACATCTGTCGTTCGCGGTCGAGCGCGAGCAGAAGAAACTCGACGAGCCCATTGTTGAGCAGCACCCCCGCCACGGCGAGCGGGACGAGGAGGTGCGGCGCAATCGCATAACGCTCGAGGCTCTCTGGGAGGACGCCGGAAGCGATGATCGCCGCAACGGTCCCGATGGCCGCCAGCCAGATCATGATGGAGATACCGACCCACGTCGCAATCAGCCTCGCCGCCGCGTGATGGTCGCCATCCCGCTGAACCAGCCGTATCGCCTCGGGACCGCTCCGCTGGGCAAGTGTGTTCACGATGAGCGAAGCTCCCGTCAGAAAGAGCGCCAGTATCGCATAACGAGCGCCTTCCTCGCGCCCCATCGTCGAGGTCACGAACAGCCGGTCGAGGTAGAATGGAGCCGAAATAAGCGAATAGGTGACGAATAGCCGGACGCCGTCGCCGGTCGCCCCGGACACCGGCGGCGCAGGCGACCGGCTCGGCGCCGGGGCGCGACCGCGCCGAAAATACAGCCATTCCGAAAGGAGGCAGGCCAGAATGGTTGTCGCGATTTCGGTGATCAGAAGAATGGTGAGGTCGCCAAAATAGGCCGCCGCCGCCACTGCGACGAATACGCTGCCACTGCGCAGAAGGGTGCCCGCTGCCAAGGTCGCCGAACTGCCGGACGCGCGCTGCATCGATGCGAGCACCAGAGTGTAGGCGGTGCTGAGCGCAAAGAAGAAACCGAGTCCCGACAGACGCAGCCAATCGAGGTCGAGCAGGAGTCCGGCGGCGTAAACCGGAATACCCACCGCGGCGGCACGCAGCAGCAGGCGGCGCATGATATGGTGCGATTCGCGGAGCAGTTCGCCGCCCTGGCCGGCGCCGACCATGCGCGGAAAATTTTTGATAGTCCCCTCGATGGTGCCAAAACTCAGGATCGAGGAGAGGAATGCGCCAGTCGCCGCGATCGTCGCGTATGTCCCGAAATCCTGAACGGGAAGAAATGAGGCCGCCACCACCATGCGGAGCATCGTGATACCTGCCGCACCCAGCATGACGACAAGGAACAGGGCGCTGCCCACCCCAGGACGGAAGGAGGCGGGGACAGCCGATCGGCTCATATGTCAGCCCTCCGGCGCCGGCGTGTCGAGGCGTCTGGCTGGAATGCCGACATAAACCCCCGGTTCCGTAATATCGCGGGTCACCAGGGTCAGGGCGCCGATGATGACGGGTCCTTTGATCTTCAACGGTCCGAGCAAGACCGAATTGGATCCGATCGTCAAATCGCCATCAATGTCGAAAAAATGCTCGGGCTCGGCGCGCGCATCAGAGTAGCGACGGCCGAAGACGACGCCGGAACTGAGATGCACGGTGCCGGTGCAACGGATCCCGTTGCCACCAAGGACAACGCCCGTGGAATGCCCGACGATCAGCTGCTTGATGCGCAATGACGTCGATGTCAGTTCGATGCCATAGAGCGCCAGCATGAGATTGTCGGTCCATACGGACAGAAGTTTCCCAAGTAGCGGCACGCGCGCAACAAATTTCGAAATCCGGATCCAGGCGTCGATCTGCGAGGTCGTCGAATAAAACAGGCGAATAACGCGTTTCATCCGGTCAGCTGAACACCAGATGTGACAGCGGGCCGTCGGGGTGCGCCTTGCGGTAAGCGGCACCGATGCGTTCGCGAACCTCCGGCTTCATCACAAAACGCCCGCCCTTGGTCATGGGCGTGCGCGAGGTGAAGGACAGGAACATCACCAGCCGGGTGGTCGAACACCGGGCACCCTGATGCATCAGGCGGCCGGGATCATTGAAATAAACGTCGCCTCGCTTGCCGGTCAGCCGGACGCGCTTTTCGTCGACGTCGATCGCGTATCGTTCCGCGAGATCCTGATCGGTCAGGCGCTCGACGATGAATGGGTGCCGTTTCACCCGATCGGATTCGGCGAGCTTGAGGAAGGTGAAGGGACCGCTTGTGTCGCCGACGTCCGAAAAATACACCATGAAATGTAACTGCCGGCTGTCGCCATAGTCGAAGTGCCATAGCTGGCTGTCCGTCAGAACGTCGCGCGGCTCCGAATAGTTGAGCGCGACGTTCCAGAGCCAGGGACGCCCATCAAAATAACCGTTGATCATGGCGGCTGTCTCGGCGTCACCGAGTATTTCGGCAGCCACACCTTCCACCAGTTCGGGATGGTCGGGCGAAATGTCGACGAACGCCGCACCCTGGGCCTTGCCCGCATATGGTGACAGGTCGATCTCGGGAATCGTCAGCTGTCGGGAAAGCTGCCCACAGGCATCGGTCATGAGCGCGTCGAGCTGCGCATTGGGCTGCGTCGGAGTCACAGTCTCCGACAGCCGCCGGGGCAGGTCGCGAACGGTATTGAGACCCTTTACGGCGTAGCGCTTCTGCTTGACTCTCCAGCGGAGAAAGCTCGCGACTTCGTGAAGCATGTCGAACTACCTTAAATCGTCTGACGAGAGCAAAGTTCAGTCGTGCGATCGGTCGTCAACGGCAAATCGCGCCGCCAGGACCATCGCAACCTCTTCACCCTCACAAATAAAGGCGCGCGGCCTCATGCATTCGATGGTCATACCGCTATTTTCCATCAGGGCAATCATCGCGCTGTTTTTTGCCATCGTGCCCGCGGTCACGCGCCGCAGGCCGCCGTCCGTCAGAAGCCAGTCCAGAATTCCCTTCCACGCCACGCCGCCAAGGCCCGTGCCTCGCGCCGCGGTTTCGCCCACCATGATCGAGACGTCGGCGCTCCGGTTCGGATAGTCGAAGCTGACCGAGATATTGCCGATATGGCCGAGCGCCGGATCGACCGCTTCGATCGCCAGGAACAGATCGTGCGATGCCAGCATCGCTTGCAGATAGACCGTGCAGCTTGCAAGATCATGATGGCGATGCCGCTGTTCGGAATAGCGAACGACCGCGGGATCGTTGAGCCAGCCGACATAGCGATCGGAAAGGTGACCCTCGGTGAAGGGAACCAAGCGGCAGCGGCCGAGATCAAGCGCCGGAAAATCCCTCATGTCCCTACCTCCGGCAGTCCGAAAGAATGCGCTCAACCATGTTGGCCGTTGCAGTACCGAGACCGGTGGGCGCCGCCGCCACCGGCCATCCTTGCCGCTCGTCTCCCCCGGTGAGAAACGCTTCGATAGCGTCGCGCGTCGAAACGCTCGGAATCGCTTTGCATGCGTCGCCGAGCCACTGACGTTCTTCGCGGCGGGGAACGATGGAAAGAACCGGCCGGCCGAGACAGGCAGCTTCGATCAGCAGGATGCTCGTCATACCGACCACAAGGTCGGCTGCGTTGACGAGCTCCAGGCCGGGTTCTGACTGGCTCACCTGGTCGAAAAGTGCGCTGAAGTCCGCCTCATCGGCGCCATTCTGTTTTGGGTGCAGCCGAAGTACGCGATGGACGGGGAAGGGCAGGTGCGACAGGGCCAGGAGAAGCTCTTCTCCCACGATCCGGCTTCGCGCGTCGGAGCCGCTGGTCCCGGCAATGCTATAGTCATCGTCGCGTCGGAAGGGATTGTCGCCGAGGCCCACCGATAGTTCGGAGACGAATACGACGATTTTCTCGTCGTCCGACACGCCGGGAAAGTGACGCCGACGTTGCTGCGCGCGCTGGTCCTCGGACCACCGCTCGCGAATGGCGGCGATTTCGTCGAATCTGGGGTGGCCGCAAACGGCGATACGGTCGCTTTCGATGCCGAGCGCGCGATAGGAATCCGCGGACGCGCTGTCCGCGACCAGCAGCGTATCGGGAGCGTAGCGCAACGGATCCGTGCCGTGCCCCCGGAACCGGTGTTCGGCATTGGGCGCGGAATCGACGGCGGCGATGGTGGGCACCCCGTTTCGTCGCGATGCGGCAACCAGGTTGAACGCGAAGCTGTCTGGATTCTCGGACGTACCGAATATGACGGCGGCAGGATTGAACCGCGCAAGCAAAGCTTCGGCGGCGGCATCGTCAAGGGCGTCCGGCGTGGCGATGAGTTTTTCTGCAGGGAAATAGGGCGCGGCAAAGGGCAGCGCGAGCGTGACCGGGAGTACTCCCGCATCGCGCAAGGCCGCCGGAAGCTCGCGCATGAAGAGCGCTGCACCTGGATCTTCGGCAAACAGGAGACAGGTGAGGGTCATGTCGCCTGAGGAGGCGCTTGCCGCGCCTGATCGGCGAGCCGGATCTGGTCGATGACGGCAGTTGATTTCATCGCCGACACGCCGTCGCTCCAGAGACCCGCCGGCCATCCGGAATCGAGGCACGCAGCCAGATTGTCGTACATGCGATAAAGTGCCCGGCCACAGGTGGAGGTCAGGCGCGCCGGGCGATCGACCGCGAGTTCCTTTTCGCCCGTTGCAGCGCGGTGAGCCGACGTAGCGGAAACGGCGATATCCAGACCCTCGGCCATGATATCGAGTTTGCCATGCGTGCCGAGCAAGCTCAGCCCGCACTCGCGATAGTGGCGGAAACGGAGGGGCTGGAACGCTATTTCGACGTCTCCGAACCGGAGCTGGAAATGAGGGTTGGAATCGCCCGGGATCGGCCCCTCGATGAAGCCGGGCGAAGGTCCGGACAATTGCCAGCCCGTCACTTCACCAAGGAGCATACGGGCAAAATCGACCATGTGGGTGCCATTGTTGACGAGCCCGTTGCCATAATAGCAGGTTCCGACCTGTACCTCGCCGATCAATCGATCGAGATCGCCGTCCGCCAGCGCGCGAAAGCGTTCGTCCGCGCGGCGCCAGAGATTGACCTGGACCATGATGTTGCGAGCGCGGCACTCATCGAGAAACGCCGCGGCATCGTCCGCGGTCCGCCCCAGCGGCTTCTCGACGATTACCGCCTTGAGGTTCGGGAAGCAATCGATGAGGCCGCGGCGGGCGTCGGGACCCGTCGCAAGGATGGCGACTTCGATATTGTCCTGCGCGCGATCGAGCTCTCCCGCGTGAGCCGCGATATCCCGTACGCCCCACTCGTCTCTTGCCAGCGCCCGGGCTTCGGGTGCCGGATCGATGACCGCCTGCCAGTCGAAGAGGGGATGGTCGCGAAGCACCTGCGCATGCGATGCATAGGGAAAATGCTGTGCCATGGCGGGGTCTGACGCATAGCCTTGGGCCATTTTTCCGAACCCGACGAGCACGGTTGGAAGGCCCGTGCTCATCGCGCTGCTTTCTCGACGCAATGCGCGTTGATCGCGGCGAGAGCCGGGTCTTGGGCAACCAACTTTAGGATCGCGCCTGTCCCAAAAAATGGCCCGTGCGCCGGCTCGAGCTGCTCATAGACCCGGCGAATGAATTCGAGATCCTCGGAATAATCGAGCTGTAGCCGGAGATCGGGAGCCTGACCGCTCCTCGGCGCGAGCATATGCACTATTCGGTAAAGCGAAGGATTCTCGTAAAAATATAGCGACACATGCTCACGTACCGCGAGGTCGTCGATCGTCGCGGCGACCTTTTCCAGATCCTTTGTGCGGAACACCTGGACATCGGTGCCTTGCGGATAGGATGGTATGCGGACATTGGCGGCGACGTCGCAATCATTCGCGAGAAAGGTCTCGATGGCGAGATCGACCGTTTCCGGGTCCAGCAGCGGGCAGTCCCCGGTGATTTCCACTACGATGTCCGACCCCATGTACCGGTGCGCATCGACCACCCGCTGGAGCACATCGTCCTCGCTGCCGCGGTAGACGGGGACGTCGTAGCTTTTGGCCCACGCCTCGATGAGGTCGTCGCCCTTGCCGGTGGAGGTGGCAACGACAATGTCGTCGATCCGGCGGCATTGGCGAAGCCGGTCGACAAGCCGCGCAAGCGCGGGCTTGCCGTGGATGTCCATCAGCACCTTGCCTGGCAGGCGGGATGAGCCCATCCGGGCTTCGATGCTGGCGACGATCTTCATCCGGCGCGCAACGCAGCGGCGGCGGCGGCAATTTCGTGACGGCGCGCGTGTACCTTGCGCACCGCCATCACCAGCTTGTCCGCCAGGGCGTCGTCCACCCGGTACGCGCACGGCTCGAACAGCATCAGTTCGTGGCGGTACATTTGCTCGGCAACGGGGCAGAGCCCCTCATGATATTGGCGATCCGTCAGCGTAAAGGGCCATCCGTCGCGGCCGATGGCCTTGCGCTGCTGGAATGCCGGCAACATATAGAGCGGACGGAGATATCCGGTGCTGTGGGGAAAGCCTTCGGCGGTAAGCGCCGCACTGAAATCCGCGCGGCTGACTCCCAGCACCACTTCGTCGACACGCATGGCCCAGACATAATATACATGACGGCACCCCTCGCGCACCACGGGGACGGTCAGGCCTTCAAGACCCCGCAATCCTTCGGAAAGATGCTCGGCGAGCCGCTGGCGGCGACCGACTTCATCCTCAACCTTGCCCAGCTGACAGCGCCCCACGGCCGCCGACAATTCGGTCATGCGATAGTTCTGGCCGATCATGTTCGTCAGGTCGGCGATGCCCGCGGGATCGACTATGTTCTCTGCATGGTTGCGGATTGCCTGCATGCGCAATGCCAGCGTTCCGTCATGCGTGACGCACATGCCGCCTTCGCCCGTGTGAATATGCTTGTGATAATTAAGGCTGAATATGCCGATGTCCCCGAACGTCCCGGCATATTGCCCATTTTCGGTAGCGAGCGGCCCCTGTGCATTGTCCTCGATCAGGAAGATGCCGTGGGCCTTTGCGAGCGCCGCCAGTTCGGAAAGCTGCGCCGTATGTCCGAACAAGTTGACGACGATGATGGCCTTCGTCTTGTCGGTGATCGCCGCTGCGACACTTTCGGGGTCGAGGCAGAAGGTCTCCGGTTCGATGTCTGCGAACACCGGGATACCGCCGTAAAATAGCGGAGCCATGGCGGTCGCGGACATGGTGTAGGGCGGGACGATCACTTCATCGCCGGGCGAAAGGCCAATCGCGCCCATCGCGGCGATGAGACCGGATGTGGCGGAATTGACCGAGACAACATGCGGCACGTTGAATTTCGCGGCCCATTCCTGCTCGAACGCCTTCACTTCGTCGCCACCCAGAAATTCGGGACCCCAGCTTCCGAAGAAGGCCGACAGCGATCCACGGTCGAACGCGCGCATGGCGGCATCCGCCTCCGCCTTGCCGATCGTGACATCCGCCGGAAGGGGCTCCGCGATCACGGGGTCGCCGCCTGCGAGGGCGAGCTTCTCATTGAACAGAATATTCGTCATATCATCCTCGGTAGCGAAATTCGGAGGGTTTAGCCCAGCAGATCCCAGCCCGCGGGCGTTCCCCGGGCGACATCCCGCGTCACATGCTTGCCGAGCAGCTTATCGATATATTTGGTCGGCAAGCCAAGACCCGGCCGGATCGCGCGGAGGTTCCGGGTCGTGATGACGTCGCCGGCTTTCATGTCCTCCACGATGTAGAGCGACCGCCGGAAAACGAGCGATCCCAGCTCGGCTTCAGTGGGGCCATAGCTCACGCGGCCCAGCGCCTGCGATGCCGTTCGTGTCTCCCGCACCAGCGCCGCTAGCTCTTCGGGTTCCATCGAGAATGCGGAATCGACGCCGCCATCCGAGCGGCTGAGGGTGATATGCTTCTCGATCGCGACACCGCCAAGCGCGACCGAGGCGACACCGGCGCCAATACCCATGGTGTGATCGGACAGGCCGACATGGCAATTGAACAGGTCGCGCAGGTGCGGAATCGTGTTGAGATTGGAGGACGCCGGATCGGCGGGGTAGGAGCTTGTGCACTTCAGGAGAATGAGATGTTCGCACCCGTTGTCGCGGGCGGTGCGGACACTCTCGTCAATCTCCGCGACCGTCGCCATGCCGGTGGACATGATGATCGGCTTGCCCGTCCGCGCGACCTTCGCGATGAGTGGCAGGTCGGTGTTCTCGAAAGAGGCGACCTTGTGACATGCGACGCCCAGATCCTCGAGAAAATCGACGGCCGTCGCGTCGAACGGCGTCGAAAAGCCGATCATGCCAAGCTCGCGGCAGCGGTCGAAGATGGGCTTGTGCCATTCCCACGGCGTGTAGGCCTTTTGGTACAGCGAGTAGAGCGAATTCCCTTTCCACAGGCTCTTCTCGTCGGCGATGAAGAATTCCCGCTCGGCGAAATCGATCGTCATCGTGTCGGCTGTGTATGTTTGCAGCTTCAGGGCGTGGGCGCCGGCCTTTGCCGCGGCTTCGACAATCTCGATCGCCCGGTCGAGCGAGTGATTGTGATTGCCCGAGAGTTCCGCGATCACAAGCGGCGGGCCGTAGGTTTCGATCGGAAAATCGCCGATTTTGAACGGATTCATGTACTTCCCTTACTGTTCTTTCTGTCGAACGCAACGCCGGCGTTCGGAACTAGGACGATGACTGCGTGCCGGGCGTGAGAGGGCAACGATAGTGCGAGAGAAAGCGGGAGAAGCCCGCCGCGGCGAAGGCGCCTGCGGACGCCCTGTTGATCTCCAATATTTCTGCGTCGATCGCCGTGACCGTCGGCCAATGGCTCGCCAGCCAGCGCGAGCCGGTCCGGATCAGTCGCGCGCCTTCGCCGCGCCCTTCGCGACCAGGCACCAGATAGACGGAAATGGTCGCCGTATCGCCCGTTCGATCGTATCGCAGGACGCCGACCGGATCGCCCTCGCATTCGCCGATCAGCAGGATTCGGTCGGGGCTGGACAGCGTAGAGGTGAACCATTTGCGATGCGTTTCGAGCGCCACCGGAGACGGATCGCGCGAATGACGGCGTGTGCGATCGTCGTTTCGCCATTCCCAAATTCGATCGCAGTCATCGGCTGCCGCCGGGCGCAAATCGATGGCATCGCTGAACATTGCACACGCGACGCGGTGCGCTCCATGGCCATCAACCAGCCGCGCCGCACGGCTGGCGACCACCTCCGCCAGATGCGGCGCGGCGAAGAGAGTTCGCAGCGCCGCAGCGAGCGTCGCGGCCGATATCTCCGCATGGTCGCCGACCCAAATCGCCGCACCCTCCCGGGCCAGCGCGAGAGCGCCCGCGCGCTGGTTCTCCGCAATCGTCACGAGGATCGTCGGAAGCCCGAGGCAGCAGCGTTCCCAGGTCGTCGTGCCCGCCGCGCCGATCGCGAGCGAGGCTTCTGCCATCAAGGCGGGCATATCGGTTCCGCCGCCATGAAAATGCGCCTGGTCCCGCAGGCGGCACCATTCGACGATCGCCGCCCGGTGCGGGTTTAGATCACCGACCACGACGTCGATGCGGCGGTCGCCCAGATCCGCGTCGGCGAGGGCGTCGAGCGCGGTCAACGTGGCGCCCTGTGCATCGACACCGCCGAAATAGACGAGGACGGCGCCATCGGGCCGCATTGCGCCGGCCTTTGCGCGCAATTCGGCAAAGCGAGGAGCCAAAAGCGCATAGCGCGGGCCCAAGAGCAACCGGCAACCGGCAGGAACCAATCCGGCGTAGCGGTCGCGGTCACCCTGGAGGTTCTGATCGAGCAACAGGTCGCAGTCATGCACGCGGTCGGCGATATCGTCCACGACGAGGATTTGGCTGGCTACAGCCCGCAATTCGGACTGCCACCGGTGGTCGAGAGCATAATGGTCGACGACGAGCCAGTCGACCGTGCCATCGAGCGCCGCGCGCGTTTCGGCCGCATCCCTGGCCTGGGAAGTGCCCAGCCAGCGGGAATGGGCGAGCTCGTCACATCCTTCGCCATCCGCTTGCGGCAGGATCGCGCAAGGATAGCCCCGCGCTTCGATCAACGATGCCGGTGTGCCGCCGTGGGCGCGCACGACGAACTGGCAGGCATGACCATCGCGCGACAACCGGTCAGCCAAGGTCAGGCACCGGACGATGTGTCCGGTTCCGATCGCTTCGGATCCATCGACGCGAAAGGCGATGCGCATTCTGGTCAGCGAACCTTGAACAGCGGTTCCAGCGGCTTGCAGCGAAGCAAGTCGATCAGGTTCCGCTCGTCGATCGCGCCGCGAAGGGTCGCGAATACCTCATCATAGGCCTTCATCAGCAGAGCGACCTCGGCATCGCCATGTGCGTAGGACATGTTGTGCGAACCAAACGCCAGGACGCCCCGCTCGAACAGCTCCTGCATGAAGAGCGTCTTGAGCTCCCATAGCGTGTACGGCTCGGCGTCCTTGAAATTGACAAAGGACCAGGTTGGGTCGCCGCTGACCGAAAGGACGTCTTTCAGACCGTGACGCTCGACAAGTTCGCGCGTGCCGTCGATGACCTTTTGACCTTGGGCGCGCAGCGTCGCTGCAACGGGTTCGCGCTTCAGCTTCTCCATCGTGGCTTTGGCCGCCGCGAGCGAGAGCGTTTCGCCGCCGAAGGTGAAGGAGAAAAATACTTCCTCCATCAGTTTCATGATGTCGGCGCGGCCGGCCAGCGCCGAGACCGGGTAGCCGTTCGCGAGGCCTTTTCCGAAGGTGGCGAGGTCCGGCGTCACGCCGAAAAATTCCTGGGCACCGCCGTTGGCGTAGCGGAAGCCCGTGATCGTTTCGTCAAACACGAGAACTGCTCCGTTCGCGCGGGCGATGTCCTGCACTTGATGGAGGAAGTCCGGCGTCGGGGACGCGACGTTCATCGGCTCGAGAATGACCGCCGCGAACTCGCCGGGATGCGCCTTCATCAGTTGCTGAAGCGACTCTGCATCGTTGAAAGCGAAGCTGTGCGTCAGGTCGCGGGTAGCCTGCGGAACGCCAAGATTGCGCAGCGTCGAGCCGATATACCAATCCTGCCAGCCATGGTAACCGCATACCGCCACGCGGTCGCGACCGGTAAAGGCGCGCGCGATGCGGATCGCGCCCGCCGTCGCGTCCGACCCGTTCTTGCCGAAGCGGACCTTCTCGGCGCAGGGCACCATCTCGACGATCAGTTCGGCGACCTCCATCTCGACAGGATGGGGGAGGGAGAAGATGACGCCATCTTCGAGTTGATCGCGCACGGCGCGCGTCACGTCGGGATCGTTGTAACCCAGCGTTACAGCACACAGGCTGGAAATGAAGTCGACATATTCGTTGCCATCGACATCCCAGACATAAGCGCCCTTGCCCTTGGCGATAAAATAGGGTGACGCGCCCAAGGGGTATTGCGTGCGACTTTTCGAGAAAGTCTGGCTGCCGAGGGGAATTGTCTTCTCGGCGCGCGCAAGCATCGCCTCTGACTGGCTGAATTCACGCATGGTGGACGGCTTCCTTCGAATATTTTGTCGGATGTCGAGTGATGTCCGCTCGTTCTTCGCGATACGAAAAGCTACTCGGGAACGCTGCTATCGGCAGCCAAACTGCGGAGCAACCCCTCGTTTCGTTCGTGCCGATTCGCCGGCGCGATTTTTCCGTCGGACTGCGTGAGACGAAAAATGTCGAACATGTCAAAGCGGTGTCCGGCTGCCGCCTCCGCAGCGACGATCCGCCTTATGACTTCCAGGTCGTCGGGATAGTCGACCGTCCACCTGAGCGCGGATGCATCGACGATGCATTCATGGTTCGCCAGCTTCAGTCCGGCATCGCCCGAGCGCATCCAGAGCGTTACATGTTCCCGCTCCGGCCCGCCCTTCGCCCCCGCGGCTGCACGGTCGAGCGCTGCGCGGGTAAAGCATTCGACATCAAGGCCATCGGGAAATGTCGGCGGAGCGACGTTGCTGCAATAGTCCGCCCCGGTAACTTCGCGCAGGTCTATGACAGCATCGATCACCGTCGGATCGATCAGGGGGCAATCCCCGGTCAGACGAACGATCACGTCGCCGCCAAAGGCATCCGCCGCGGTGATGAAGCGCGAGAGCACATCGTCGAGGGAGCCGCGCCAGACATCCGCTCCCGCAGCCTCCATAGCTTCCGCCAGGGCGTCGTCGCTGGATTCTGTGCTGGTCACGACGACGACCTTGTCGATGCGCTGCGACAACAGAACCCGCGAACGCATATATTCGATCATCGGCTGGCCGCCGAGATCGACAAGCACCTTTCCGGGAAAGCGGCTGCTCGACATGCGAGCCTGGATGAAGGCCACGGTCCGGGTCAATTCGCGATACTCCATTGACGGGGGTCGATGATCGCCGTGTCGGTGATGGCGAGTTCGGGCGCTTCGCGTGGTGTCGAGCCATTCCAGGCGGCGATGATCTGTTCCAGATGCGCGGTCCCATCGACGCCGACCGCGCAAAAATCTGCACCGGGCAGGGTTTTGGCAATGGCGAGGGCGCATTCAAGCGGTGTCAGCCCGAAATCCGAGCACCGCCGATGCCAGCGGTCCAGCGCGGCTGCGGCCGCGGGCAGGCGTTTCGAACCGGCATTCTGGGTCATCAGCAGCAGCCCCTGAAGGAATACCGAGCGTAGGGCAATTTCGACGGCTTCGAAATGGCCGCCGTAGCCGGTGAGCCGCTGGTCGAACGCATTGCCGGGCATCTGGCAAATCTGGACGGGAAAAATCTGGCCGAGCGCATCGAGTTGCTCGGGGCCATAGGTCGATACGCCAAGAGCGACCTCTTCCCGCGCACACCATTGCGCGGCCGCTTCCCACAGGCGCGAACCAGCCGGACCGGCAAGGTCGCGGCTTTCGTGAAAGAGAATTCCGCGAAGCTTGTCACCGAGCCGTTCCCGGCTAAGCTCGAGCGATCTTGTGACGAACGCGGCCGCCTGATCGTCAGTGCAGTCAGCCGGAAGGGCGGGGATCTTGGACATGATCGTGAAATCGAGACCGGTACAAAGCCTTCCCAGTCGCGCTTCGATGTCCCCATAGGCGGGGGCTGTATCCAGCCGTCGAATGCCGCCGGCATGCGCTACTTCCAATATCGCCCGCGCCTCAGCGTCACCGACCGCTTCGGAGCGTCCGGCAATACCATAGGCAACACCGAACTGCACCGTTCCCAGGCACAGCCGGGGTTGCGAGCCGGTCACGACAGGGCCGACTTCAGGCAGTCAATGACGCGGTCCTGCTGCTCGTCCGTCATGCGCGGGAAAAGGGGAATGGTGACGGCGCGCCTGTAATAGGTCTCGGCGGCCGGAAAATCGCCCGGCGCGAAGCCCAGTCGCCGATAATGCGGCTGGAGATGAATTGGGATATAGTGCACGTTCGCGCCGATATTTGCCGCCGTCAGGGCGTCGAAAAGCGCGCGCCGGGTCAGCGGACTTCGCGTTTCGTCGACCTCGATCACATACAGGTGATGGGCCGATTGCCGGTCGTTTGCGCGCGCCGGGAGGTGCAACGGCAGATCGGCCAAACGGTCGTCGTAGCGCCGGGCGCGCTCATCGCGTTTTTGCCACATCGAGGGCAGGCGCTCGAGCTGCGAAAGGCCGAGCGCCGCCTGTAGATCCGTCATGCGGTAGTTGAAGCCGAGCAGAATCTGCTCGTAATACCAGCCGTCCTCGCTGGGATTTTCCATAAGCTCCGGATCCCGGGTAATGCCATGACTCCGCAGCAACGCCATCTTTTGCGCCAGTTTGGCATTCGCCGTGACCGCGACGCCGCCTTCGCCCGTGGTGACGATCTTGACCGGGTGGAAGCTGAAGATCGCGATGTCGGCGCAACGACCGACGGGCTGACCGTCGAGCGAGGCGCCCACCGCATGCGACGCATCCTGTATCAGCGCGAAACCATATCGGTCGGCGAGCTTGCGCATGGCGGCCATATCGCAGGGAAGTCCCGAAAAATCGACCGGAACGACGATCTTTGGCAGGGTGCCAGCCTCCTCGGCCGCCTCCAGCTTGCTCGCCAGCGCATCGACGCTCATGTTCCGCGTTTTGGGATCGATGTCGACGAAGTCGACCGTCGCGCCGCAATAGAGGCCGCAGTTGGCTGACGCGGTGAAGCTGATCGGGCTCGTCCATAGGCGGTCGCCGGGACCGAGGTCCAGCGCCAGGCAGGCAATGTGCAAGGCCGCGGTCGCATTGCAGACCGCGACCGCATATGGTGCGCCGTGCATGTCGGCGATGGCCTGCTCGAAGCGGGCGATTTCGGGTCCCTGGGTCAGGAAAGGCGATCGCAGCACGGCAGCAACCGCGGCGATATCCTCCTCCTCGATGGTCTGGCAGCTATAGGGTATGCGATCCATGCGAAAGCGGCCTCTCTATTCCGGCACATGTTTGCGAAGGGCCGCTCCGAGGCCAGGCAGATCGCCGAACCAGGTTCCGCCCTTCAGGAAATTGCCTTCAAAGCAATGTCGGGTCAGAAAATCGGCATACCACGCCGTAATTGCTTCGGGCGACCCGCGAGGCTGATTCAGTATTTTTCGCCAATCGCCTGGGTTGTCGATGCGAACGACCCCCGGGGCGTCCTTGAAATGAACGTCGCCGAACACGCCCACGGCGCATCCGGCAAGCGCCGCTTCGAGCGAAAATGTCGATCCGAGACTGACAACGACCGGATCGTCCTTCATCAGCGGGGCGACCCGATAATCTCCGCGAAGGATGACGACCCGTTTGGACGCACGCAGGTCGGCCCACTTCGGCAGCAGAAGTGCTCCGGGTTGAGACGGATGTTCCTTCAGAATCAGCTTGTAGCCCGATGGCAGGCTATCGAGAATCTCGCTTGCCATTTCTTCCTGCCGATAGAATCGGCTGAAATATTTAAGGAGCGCCTCGGGCTCATAGTGCAGCGGGAAGATGACATACCGCACGTCCTCGCGCGACCTGGCTGGATCCGGCGAGTAGCGTCCAAAAATGGACCTCGCGAGGCATCGCGCATGAAAGATGTGAGGCGAAGGATCCCGGTCAATATAGGCTGCGCTGCGCCGGAAAACCGTGCGATAGACGGCCTTGCCCAAGGTGAGGACAAGATCGCGAACCCGCGGTAGCAGACGGTCATATGGCAGCACATAGGCCGGCTTGGCGAGCCCGGCCGCCCTTAATTCGATATGCTTTCTGACCAGTTCCGTGCTGTCCGGCAGCATGTCGAGCTGCACGGGCTCGTTTTGCGCCTTGTCGCGAACGAAGAAACAATATCCCGGCAGCCAGGATATCTGGAAATGGAGACAAAGCGCGCCCGCTGCCGTGAAGCGCTTGTTGAAGATCTCGTTCGCATAGCCGCTGACGGGCTCGTCGACATAATAGATCGGCCGATACCGGGTGAGCACCTTGTCAGCGGCGGCGGCGATGGCCCGGCGGGTGGCGTCGACATCCTCATTGTCCATAAGGCGCAGGAAGCGATCTCGGCTGATCGCCTCCGCATCGTCGATCAGCGTTGCGCCCGATGGCCCGTCGCGCTCGATAACGATGACGTCGCCGTCAGCATCGTTCGCGCGGACATTGGCGGCCTC
This sequence comes from Sphingopyxis sp., assembly GCF_035250425.1. GTDB lineage: Bacteria > Pseudomonadota > Alphaproteobacteria > Sphingomonadales > Sphingomonadaceae > Sphingopyxis. The sequence continues at coordinate 18,283 of NZ_DATFFD010000127.1, read as the reverse complement.
GCGCTCACTTATGACCAGATAAACGCGCGCGACGTCTGCAAAGGCCGGCCGCATCCTCGGAAATTCTATCGAAGGAAAGTCCCGCGCGAAAAAAACCGCCGCGCGGGGAAGCTCGGCGCCCGGCATTTAGTCGATGACCTTATTCTCAACGTGCTTGGCAATGAGATCCTTCAGCTCGTCGACCGAGAGGAAGTCGGGGTTGTCGCCGCTATTATAGGAAAAGCCAGGGGCCACGAGCTTGGCGCCATGCTTCTGGCAATAGGCGTCGACAAGGTTTGGATCACCCGGCGGAAGAATGGCAAAGTAGCTGCCGAGGTCCACCGTGTTCGGGCTGTCGGAGCTCGTGATCATTTCTTCGTGAATCTTTTCCCCGGGCCGTACACCGACGAGTTCCTGACGCGCATCGGGGTCGATTGCCGTGGCGACATCGCCAATGCGGTAAGACGGGATCTTCGGGACCAGAATCTCTCCGCCCGTCGCGTTGTCAATCGCCCACAGCACCATGTTCACGCCCTCGTCGAGCGAGATGTTGAAGCGCGTCATCGCCGCATCGGTGATGGGGAGAACGCCCGAACCGCGCCGTGCGATGAAGAAGGGGATCACCGAACCGCGGCTGCCCATAACATTGCCGTACCGCACGACGCTGAAGCGCAAGTCGCGCCGGCCACGAATATTGTTGGCGGCGATGAAGAGCTTGTCAGAACACAGCTTGGTCGCACCGTAGAGATTGACCGGTGCGGCCGCCTTGTCCGTCGATAGCGCCACGATCTGCTGAACGTCGGTATCAAGCGCTGCCTCGATCAGATTCTGCGCGCCGAGCACGTTCGTCTTGATGCATTCAAACGGATTATATTCGGCCGCTGGAACCTGCTTCAGCGCAGCCGCGTGAACGACGATATCGATCCCTTCAAGGGCTCGGCGCAGGCGATCCTGATCGCGCACGTCCCCGATAAAATAGCGCAGGGCGGGGTATTTTGACTCGGGAAAGCTCTGGGCCATCTCGAATTGTTTCAGTTCGTCCCTGGAGTAGATGACGAGCCGTTCGATGCCGGGCCATTCCTTCAGCACTTTCGCGACGAAAGCCTTGCCGAAAGATCCGGTGCCGCCGGTCACGAGCACGGCCTTTCCGTTGAGTCCACCGTTCATGGCGATTTTCATTCCTTTAAAGTCAGTCGGAAGTTTGTTTATTTCATGCTGCGGAATTCGACCCGCTAACCCGCGAAAATCATGTCGCCGGAGAAACGCGGCGGAGACGAAAATCGTCGATGGTCAGCTCCACAGGCGGTGCCTCGAAATCGACCGCGACGTTGAGCTCGAGCATCTGCTGCGGACAACCAGCCGGGACGGTGAATAGATATTTGATTTTCCGCCGGTCAGCCGAAAGGAAATTATCGGTCGTCCATATCGTTTCGCTCTTGCCGGGCGAGATGCACCGAAGCTGCCACTGCGCAGAGGGCGCTCGCGCCATTTCCACGACTTCAGCTTCCTGGACAAGCTCATAGGAGCCCGGCTTCAATAGCAGGAACTTGCTCGCCGCGATCCCTCGAGCGCCCGACGAGGCGTAGACCGAAAGCCCGCGATTACCTTCTTCATTTGGGCTCGTGAAACTCGCCGAGGTCGTCGCGTTGCTGACGGCCTGCCAAGCCCCGAGGCCATATTTGCCATCGGTGCTGTCATTGGTCCAGCGGCCCGCCGCCAGGAGATTGTCCGGAGATTTCGTCATCATCGACACGAGCGGGCGAACCTTGGAATATTCGCCCGCTTCGATCGTCCGTGAAATCAGGTGCGGCACGATATAGGCCGCATCGCGCCGGTCGACCGACTTGCCCGACCGGATAACAACATCGGCAATATGCCCGGCAGACTTGCCGTCGTTGGCGGCAAAGAGAATAAAGTCGAGCATCCATGGCGAACGCTTGACCAGATATGGTGACAGATGTGCCCGGAAATCCTCGCTGGGAAGGACGCCTCCAAGCATGGGAAAGACTTGGGTCTGGCTTTCCGGGGTCACCCGCAGCAGCGCATCGAGATTCTGCAGGACTTGCTTTGGCCGGTTGTGGCGCGCCGCATCCTCGAACAGGACAAGCCGGATACGGCCATCCCGCTTGCCGACCCGTCCTGCGAGTTCTGCAAGCTCCAGTTTACCGGCGGGGCTGACAGTCGCGTCCATGAGAAGGCGAAGGGCAGGGCTGTCGAGCGGATTCGATCGAAGCGCGTCCTTCGCCGCCGCCGCCGCGGCTTTCGCGGGCACCTTCTTGCCCGAACCCTGCAACTTGTTGAACACGGCTACGCGCGCTTGCGTTTCGCCTGGCAGCATGGCCGCTACCTGGGGCGAGCGAGTTCGAAGACTGTTACCTGCAGACGTGATCAGGCTGATGCCGGCGAGGGCAACCGCTATCGCTCCATAGGCGATCTTGATGGGAAGGCGCGACATTCTCTAATGCCCGATCAGCTGTTTGTCTGTTCAGCGGGCTCGCCGCCGTAACGATAACCGTAACCATAGCCATAGCCATAGCCCGACAGCGAATTCTGCGGGGCGAGCTTGGTGAGTACGACCCCGAAGATGCGAGCATGCGCCTGATGGAGCCGGCTGAGCGAACCGCGCAACGCGCGAACCGCGACCTGTCCGGCGGCGACAACGAAGACGCTGCCTTCCACCGCGCGCGACAGAAGCGGCACGTCGGCGAGGCCGAGTAGCGGCGGCGCGTCGACGACGACATGGTCATACTGCTCGAGGAGGTCGCGAATGAGCAGGCTCATGCGATCGGAGCTCAACAGTTCGGCGGCACTCGGCGGGTTGGGGCCGGCGGTCAGAAATTCCAGGCGTTCGACACCGAGGTCGGCGCGCTGCACCATTGCCTGCCAATTGTCTTCGCCGGCCAGAAGATTGCTGAGTCCCTTCTGGTTCTCGATGCCTGCAAAGCCATGCACCGAGGGCGAGCGCATGTCGGCGTCGATAAGCAGGGTGCGCTTTCCGGTCCGCGCAAGCACGAGGGCGAGCGAGAAGGAGGTCGTGCTCTTGCCCTCACCGGGTGATGTGCTGGTGACGACGACGCTGCGCGGTACGCCATGGTCTGTCGTAAACGCGAGGTTGGTGCGGACGCTGAGATAGGCCTCCGATATATTGGACTTTGGATCCAAAAGCAGTTCGAGTGGTTCATCATTGATCTGGTCGGGGATCGCGCCCAGCAAGGGAAGTTCAAGCAAGCGTCGGACATCCCCCGGTTCGCGCAAGCCTTCGTCGATCTGCTCGAGCGCCATGACGGCCAGCAGGGCGAGAGCCAAGCCGACGATAAGGGCGATCATCAAGTTTGTGATGAGGCTCGGCGAGGTCGGCGAAGTCGCAACGTCCGCCCGATCGACGACGGCAATATTGTTCGCCGCAACACTTGCTACGCCGATCTCCTTGGTCCGCTGGAGCAAGCTGTCATAGAGCTGCCGCGTAGCGTCCGCATCGCGCCGGTAAATATTATACTGAATGGCATCCTTATTCTGCAGCTCAATCTCGTCCTTGAGCTTCTCCACATTCGCGCGGATGTTCGCTTCACGCTTTACCGCTTCGTCATACTCGCCGCGAACCGAACGAACCGCCCGTCCTTCCTCGCTCGCAATGGCGGCATCGAGAGCGGCGACCTTTTGCTTGAGCGCCTGCGCAGCCGGATAACCCGGCTCATAATGCGCCAGCAGTTCAGAATATTCAGCTTGCGCTTCGGCGCGCCGCTGCCGCAGGACACCGACCGTCTGATTTTGCGAGGCAAGGTTGCGTGCTTCAGCAATGGCCGCCTGCTTCGCCATCCGGTCGGCACTCGCCTTGGCGAGCTCGTTGCTCATATTTTCGAGATCGTTGGAAACCAGCGTCTTCTGAATTCCGGAATTGCCGTCGGCATCGGTCGACGATGACAGCACCACAATCCCGCTATTCGCCGCAAAAAGCGCGGCGCGCCGTTCCGCATCTTCCAGCTTTTGCGTATATTCACGCAGTCGCCGTTCGAGGAAAGCGCGCGCATCTTGCGTCGCGCCAAATCGGCGATCCATGCTGGCCTGAATGAAATTGTCCGCCCAGGCATTTGCGATTTTTGACGAAAGCTCAGGCGATGCGCTCGTGTATCGGATATCGACCAGGCGAGAACGGGCAATCGGAGAAATCTCGATATTCGCAAGGAGGATACCGGATGCCGCGCGGACACGCGCTCTGGCGTCGTCGCCCGGCGCGAAGTCGAGCGAATGGGCTTCGTAGAATTCCTTGTTGCTACCCAGATTGAGCTGCCGTGCCACGCGCTCGGCAAGCGACCGGGATTCAAGCAACGTATATTGCGTCTGGTAGAACTCCGCTTCCTGGGAACTCTGTGCGGATTCGATGCCTTCCGCAAGAGTCGGATTCTTCTGATCGCGTGTAATCTCGATCTGTACTTCCGAACTATATTGAGGCGTGGCGAGGAAGGTGGCAAGCACACCTGCCGCGAGTGCGAAGATCAAAATCCCCGCCACCACATATTTCCAGCGCAGCGCAATGTTCCAATATTGGAGCACGAGCGGCGGCGCGTTGTCGTCCGACGCCTGCGGGATCACCTCGCTTGAAGCGGAGGTCAGATTTACATCGGTAATGCTGGGCGAAAATATGGGTTTTGACATGATCCGGGCTTTGTAAAGGGCGGGTCGGGCCTCGCGGGCCTTATTGCTGCACGATGGCGATGATGGGATAACTAAGAGTCGACGCTACGCCCAGTATCTGTGCGAACAGCTGGCGGGCATTGCTCTCGCCAACAACAATGACATCGTTGGGATAGATGCGCGGATCTTCGACGGCGCCCCGCCGAATAGCCTTTAGATTATACAGCGCCGCGAGCTTTTGCCCGCCGGACGTGCGGAAAATCACGACATCGCTCTGCTTCGCATCCTCGGTGAGCCCTTCCGCGCCCGCCACAGCACGCATCAGCGACATATTGCCATAGACCGGATAGCGACCGGGCTTGGCGACTTCGCCATCGACCGTGACAACCTGAGTATGGGTTTCCTTGAGGTTCACCGTCACCTGCGGATCGCGAATATAGGCTGCCCGCAGGCGCTCTTTCAGCATATTTTCGACTTCGCGCGGAGATCTTCCGCCGGCGTCGATTACCCCAGCGAGCGGAAAGGACAGCTTCCCTTCGCCATCCACCTGAACCTCCTCCCGGCTGAGTTCGTCAGCAGGATAGACCTTGACCATCAGGCGATCGAAGGGACCGACCAGATAGTCCGATTGTGAACCGGTCATATCCTGAGGTGCCGGGGCCGGCAGGGAACGAAAATCCGAGATCTGAACCGGCGAGCCGGGAGCTCCGAGCTTCGGTGGCTGGCCACAGGCAGACAAGGTCAGCGAAGCGATAAGTGCGAGCATTCGCAGGTGCATTATTGATGTTCTCCAAGGCGAGGGTTCGCTAGCGGATATTGAATTTCATTGCCAGCCCTCTTTGGTCGCCCTGAGAAAGGCGTGAGGCAAGGTCAACCTTGCGTAGAGCCTCTTTTGCGGGCGCCCGCGAAGCTAAGCCAGCAAGCCATGACGACCGCAAGAGCCGTCAGCGACGGAACTCGGAGCGGATAATCGACGATGCTCGCGGCTCCCATGATGGCGAGAACGGTCCAAGCCATTCGCGCCTGATTCTGCTGCCAGCTCGGTTGAGCGAGCGCCGTGCGATCCCTGAGCCGCCAACCGGCAAGCATCAGAGCCAACAGGGCAACGACAATGAAGAGCGCGCCGAATACGCCCGTGGTCAAAAGCAGCTCGACAAGATCATTGTGGGCATGATTGATATAGTTGGGCGTCAACGTATCGATGGGCTCTTTGATCTTGTAGGCCTCCACGAAGGTTCCGGGTCCCGACCCAAGCGGAGCAAAATCCCGGGCAATCTCCAACGATTCCTGCCATATCGTCCACCGTTGTTCGGTTTCGCTCGTTTCCGACAAGCGGCGCGCAGTACCGCCGTCGGAATCGCTGAACATGAGGGTTGCCGCGCCAATAGACGCAAGCAGCGCCATGGTGGCGGTGGGAACGACCCACTTCTGTCCAAGCAGGTCGAACAGCTTGCCGAACTTGCGCTCGCGGGCCTTGTGCTTTGTTCTTCCCGTCGGAGCGGCTTTCTTGAACGCCGACTTATAGAGCAGGAAGGGGAAGCTCGCGATGGCGAGGAGGGCGGCGATCAGGCCGGCGCGGGATCCGCTCGCCAGAACTGCGATGAGCGTGGCGACGCCAAGAAAGATCGCTACGGCGATGCGGATCTTCGACCAGATGCGATTCTGCGTAGGCAGCTGTACCGCAACCGCCAGCATCGGCAACATGCATGCATGGAACACCGCAGCGTGGTTCCGGTTCGCGAACAATCCTACCGGAAGGCCGTCATTCGTGAACCGGTAGAACCAAAGGAGTTTGGCGGCAGGCGCGGCAGCCTGAAGGAGTGCCAGCATGACCGAGACTGCTCCAACGACGACGATCGGTATCAGCAGTTGCCAGCGTTCGTCATCCTTTAGCCGCAACATCATCAGCAAGGTCGCAGCAGGAATCGCAAGTGAGAACAGCGTATTGATCGTTCGATACGGAGCAATGCTATAGCTTCGCCAAATGTCGCCAAAGCCCGCCGCCTCGTCGATCGCGGCGATGAGGCTGTGTCCGGGGGCCGCTTGCCAAAGCGAAGGCGGGAGGGGGACAAGATATGCCAATGTAACGAGCATGATGCCGCCCATCGCCAAAAGGGCGCGGCGGTGATGACGCCAGCTTTCCGCCGGCAAAGTCCACAACGCGTAGGCCGCGAGCAAAATTGCCAGCGGACGGATGAAAATGAGCGATTGAACGTCGTCGCGCCCACTCCCGCCGAGAAGCCCCAGTAAGATGAGGAATCCCGACGCGATCCAATAGTCGCTAAAAATCTGCGACGGTGCGACTTTATTGCGAAGCAAGAGCGACTCCTGGTTCCATATTTGCTGCCCAAGGAAGAGCGGCCAGCTAGAGGGGGGGCAGAATACTGTCAAGCCGAGGGCGGCCGCCGGTTGAGCCGGCGCGCAGTTGTCAGGATCCGGGCGCGCTCGCTTCAGTCCATACCGGGTATGGCTCGAGTTCCTTGTAGAGTATCGTAAGTGCGACCCGTTCATCGGATACGGGTTCGAATCCTTCGCCGGCGTGCGAGAGTGGTATCTTCGCCGCAAGGCTGAACCAGCCCGTGGCCAGAGGAATGCGGGAATAGTCCTGTTTGAACGACCATAAGCCGTGAAGGTGAGCATAGGCCCGGCGATGATTGGCGGCAGGATCGAAGTCGACGATCGCGAGGAAGCCTCCAGGCTTTAGGATACGATATGCTTCGCTCATTGCTGGAAGCACCAATCGCCGGTCAATCAGATATAGGCAGAAGCCGAAAAGCACGACATCGGCGGTTTCGTCCGGCTGGGGCAGGCTTTCCGCCGTTCCCTTGATGAGCTTGGCCGCGATATTCATCTCGGAAGCAAGCTGGTTGCCGTGAGCTACGGCTTCGGCCGATGGCTCGACGCCGATACCTTCGCAATCCAACGCTGCACAAATCTTGAGAAGTTCGGACCCGTTTCCGCAACCGATCTCGATGACCTGGTCGATCGATCCGCCGGTCTTTGCGAGGAAGTTGATCAGATGATTGGTGGCGGGACGATCCTGTGCCGGATTGAGCTTTTCCCGGTTGCGGCTGAAGAAGCTGTCCCCCTCGCTCTCGAGGAATATGTCTCTCTGACTGGGCAACCGTCGGTTCCTTTGATGGGAGGATGAGCATTTGCGGCAATGGACCGTTCACTGGCGCGCACCTGCGAATCGTGATGATGTCTTATATGGATGCTGAGCAAGGTTGGAAGGGCCGGATCATCATGTTGTAGCCATCAAAACTGACACTGGCCCTGCAGATAGCCCTGACATCCCGTGTTTTTAAGCTGCCGAGAGCGTGCTTTTAGCGACGGGCGAATTGAGATAGTGGGGCGCCATGCATGGGCCACACCACCCAACACGCGCTCAAGGGTTGATTTTATGAAGATCAGTATCGTGACCGTCAGCTACAACGCTGCCGGCACCATTGCCGACACGATGGCATCCGTCCAGGCGCAGGATTACCCCGATGTGGAGCATCTCGTCATCGACGGTGCCTCACGCGACGGGACTTTGGGGATCGTGCAGGAAATGGCGGACGATCGCACGGTCATCGTTTCGGAGCCTGATCGCGGCTTGTATGACGCCATGAACAAGGGCGTCGCGCGCGCGACTGGGGATGTGATCGGCATCCTGAACGCCGATGATTTCTACATGCATGATGCGGTCCTCAGCAACGTGGCGGAAGCCTTTGCTGGCGGGCCGCCGGTGGATGCAATTTTAGGCGATATCGCTTTCCTCAGAGGGGATCCGTCCCAGCGTCGATTGGGGCGGCGGTATCGAAGCGACCGGTTCAAGCCGAGCCGCATCGCTTGGGGGTGGATGCCGGCTCATCCCGGGATGTTCATCACACGCGACGCCTATAATCGCGTTGGTCCCTACAAGACGGACTATAAAATCGGCGGGGACTATGAGTTCGTTGCAAGGGCGTTCGGACGCCATAAAATATCGTATCGGAGCCTGCGCGAAATACTGGTTTTGATGCGCCCGGGCGGCCTGAGCACCAGTGGTCTGCAGTCGAAGTGGACGATAAATCTTGAATCGGTGCGCGCGTGCCGCGAGAATGGAATTTACTCCAATCTGCCGATGATCATGACGAAATATCCTGCGAAGCTGCTTGAACTGCTGCGTTGAAGTTGCCGGAAATCATGCCGACTGCTCGTCAGCCTTGGCTGATACGGTTTGTTCGTGTTTGCGGCGCGAGGCCCAGCGCGCGTAGATGATAATCAGGAAATAGGCGGCCATCGTGATCGCGATCAGTGATAGCGTATGGCGCGGCGCTGCCGCGGCAATGAAGCTTGGAAGCGTGGCGGTCATGAGATAAACGACCAAGCCGCCGGGCCAGCCGAAAGCGGCAAGCAGATGATGGTGAAGGTGATCGCGGTCGCCAGCGAACGGGGATTTACCCCGTGCGGCACGGACAATTATCAGCCGCAGCATGTCGATTACCGGTAACAGAAAGATGAGCGCGATCTGATCCGAGGCTGCATCACCCGTGGGTGAATTGGCGGCAAGCAGTGCCATGAAGCCGATCAACGTGGCCAGTCCGTAGCTGCCCCCGTCCCCGAGAAACAACCGTCCTGACAGGTTGAATGAAAGCAGGACAAAGAGGACGCCGCTGAGCGCAAGCAGCATTGGCGAGATGCCGGTCGGGAGTTCCACCATCAGGAAATAGACCCACGCGAGCGACAAGCCGATCAGGAGACCATTTTTGCCATCCGCGAGATTGGCCGCCTGGATCAAGGCAACAATGCAAAGCGCGCTATAGGCGAACCGCCCTACGGGAAGCCCGATCGCCCCCGCATCATAGTTCCAACTGATTTGCTGGAGCACCAGGGAGGGGACGATAAACAGCGCGAGCGAAATTAATAAGGCGCAGGCCAGCAGGCGAAACGATGCGGGCAGGTGGCGGCGATCGTCGACAAGTCCCAATATGGTCAGAAGGGCGGAACAGGCCAGGATCGTTAGCTGCGGGACAATGTCGGACGCGGGACCGAGCAGTATCCACACGGCTACCCATGGGTAAAATCCCGCCAAGAGGCAAACGCCTCCCATCAGGGGCGTAGGCCGATGATGCGATTTTCGCCCGCCCGGAACATCGAGCAGTTTTAGCTGCCGCGCGATCCGATCTGCTCCGAGGCATAGCCAAAGAGTGATTGCGGAACAGATGGGGGGCAAGAGAGCCGAGTAGGCGCTATAATCGATAGTCAACACGGGACGGCGCCATAGTCGAACAAATGAGAGATGGCGAGCCCTGACTCGACAATCTGTATCATCGAGAAAGCGGCCGCGCGACTGGGCTGCGGACCCCGGTCATGAGGGCCGCCAAATCATTGGGTGGACCATATTGGCCGAAGCGGATAGACGGCCCGCCATCCTTCCGGACAAGGGTCCGGCACGAAATCGAGGAAGCAGAATGACCAAGAAAGCGCTGATCACGGGAATCACGGGCCAAGACGGTGCTTACCTGGCCGAACTTTTGCTGGCCAAAGGTTATCATGTCCACGGCGTGAAGCGGCGCTCGTCGTCGTTCAACACCGGACGCATCGATCATATTTATCAGGATCCGCACGAGAGCGGCGCCAAGCTGCAGCTCCATTATGGCGACATGACCGATTCGACAAACTTGATCCGCATCGTCCAGGAAGTTGCGCCCGACGAAATCTATAATCTCGCGGCGCAGAGCCATGTCCAGGTCAGCTTCGATACCCCCGAATATACGGCCAACGCCGACGCGGTGGGTACGCTCCGGCTGCTGGAGGCGATCAAGATACTTGGCCTGACGCAAACGACCCGCTTTTATCAGGCGTCCACGTCCGAGCTTTACGGGCTGGTGCAGGAAGTTCCTCAGCGCGAAACGACGCCTTTCTATCCGCGCTCTCCCTACGCCGCGGCGAAGCTTTACGCCTATTGGATCACCGTCAATTATCGCGAGGCGTACGGAATGTTCGCCTCGAACGGCATTCTTTTCAATCACGAAAGCCCGATTCGCGGAGAAACCTTCGTGACGCGCAAGATCACGCGCGCGGTTTCGGCGATCCACCTCGGCATTCAGGAAACGCTGTGGCTCGGCAATCTCGATGCCCAGCGCGACTGGGGGCATGCGCGCGATTATGTTGAGGGGATGTGGCGCATATTGCAGCACGACCGGCCCGACGATTTCGTGCTGGCGACCGGGCAGACCCAGACCGTCCGGCATTTCGTCGAACGCGCCTTTGCGCATGTGGGCATCGAGATCGACTGGCAGGGAAGCGGTGTTGAAGAACGCGGCGTCTGCACGAAGAGCGGGAAGACGCTGGTCGAGGTCGATCCCCGCTATTTCCGTCCGACCGAGGTCGAACTGCTGATCGGCGATCCCGCCAAGGCCAAGGCCGAACTCGGCTGGGTCGCCGAAACGAGCTTTGAACAGCTTGTGACTGACATGATGGAGGCCGACCTCAGGACTGTTGCGCGCGAAGCCGAGCATCGCCGGGTCGACGAAGAACGGGCGCTAAAGCCGCGTTCGGCCGCTTGACACCATGTCCGCTTTCGATCTGACGGGCCGCCGCGTCTGGGTGGCAGGACATCGCGGCATGGTCGGCCAGGCGCTCGTGCGCCGGCTGGAGCGCGAAGGATGCGAGCTCATTGAAGCGCCGCGCGAACGCCTCGACCTGCGCCGGCAGGGGGCAGTCGAGGCCTGGATGGCAGATGCGCAGCCCGACCTCGTCTTCGTCGCCGCGGCGAAGGTCGGCGGCATTCACGCCAACGATACGCGCCCCGCCGAATTCCTCTATGACAATCTGATGATCGAGGCGAATATCATCGAGGCTGCGCGGCATGCCGGTACCTCGAAGCTCGTCTTTCTGGGTTCGTCGTGCATCTATCCCAAGTTCGCGCCGCAGCCGATCGCCGAGGATGCGCTGCTGACCGGCCCGCTCGAGCCGACCAATGAATGGTACGCGGTCGCCAAGATCGCGGGCATCAAGCTGTGTCAGGCCTATCGCCAGCAATATGGCCTCGATTTCATTTCGGCCCAGCCGACGAACCTTTACGGTCCGTTTGACAATTTCGACCTGACCTCAAGCCATGTGCTGCCCGCACTGATCCGCAAGGCGCATGAAGCGAAGCGGGCGGGCGCCAGCGATTTTACCATATGGGGCAGCGGCACGCCGCTCCGTGAATTCCTGCACGTCGACGATCTGGCCGATGCGCTGGTCTTCCTGGCGCAAAATTATTCCGCGCCCGAAATCGTCAACATCGGCAGCGGCGCGGAGATTGCGATCGGCGATCTGGCCGAGATGATCGGCCGCGCCGTCGGTTTCGAAGGCGCTATCCTGCGCGATGCGTCGAAGCCCGACGGCACGCCGCGCAAGCGGCTCGACACGTCGAAGCTCGAGAGCCTCGGCTGGCGCGCCTCGATCGACCTCGAGGACGGGATTGCGAGCGTCTATCGCTGGTATCTGGAAAACCGGGCCTGAGGTATCGGCGGCGCCTCAGGCGTAGCGGCTGCCAGCGCTTTTGAACCAGTCGACGAATTCGGGGACGCCAACGGCGATCGCTGTTCGCGGCGCATAGCCCAGGTCGCAGCGGATCGCGTCGATATCTGCGAAGGTTTCATAAACGTCTCCATCCTGCATGGGGAGCAGGTTGAGCTCGGCCTTGCGCCCGCACGCGCGCTCGATCTCGCCGATCAGGTCCATCAGCGGTTCGGGGCGGTTGTTGCCGATATTGTAGAGCCGGTGCGGCGTTGTGAAGCCGCCTGCCTTTTCGGCGCCGTCGTCGGCAGGCGGATTGTTGAGGCTGGCGATGACGCCGGCGACTATGTCATCGATATAGGTGAAGTCGCGCTTCATATCGCCATGATTATACACGTCGATCGGTCTGCCAGCGAGGATGCTGGCAGTGAATTTCCAAAGCGCCATATCGGGACGGCCCCACGGGCCGTAAACGGTGAAAAAGCGCAAGCCCGTCTGTGGCAGGCGGAACAGGTGGGCGTAGGTTTCGCTCATCAGTTCGCCGGCGCGCTTCGTTGCCGCATAGAGCGAGACCGGATGGTCTGCGCGATCCTCGACGCGGAAGGGCATGTTCCTGTTCGCGCCATAGACCGACGAGGAGGAGGCGTAGACGAGGTGCCGGACGCCGCGGTGCCGCGCAAGTTCCAATATGTTGAGATGGCCGGCGAGGTTGGAGCGCAGATAGGCGGCGGGATTGTCGATCGAATAACGCACGCCGGCCTGCGCCGCGAGATGGACAATGCGATCGAATGTGGTGCCCTTGAGGGTGGCCGCCAGCGCCGCCTCGTCGCCGATGTCGGTGCGGTGTAGGATCAGCTGGTCGCCGCCGATCCGCCGCAGTTCGGCAACGCGTGCCTCCTTGAGCGCTACTGGATAATAGTCGTTGAAATTGTCGACGCCGATCACGGCTTCGCCGCGCGCGAGCAGGTTCGCCGCGACATGCATGCCGATAAAGCCAGCAATGCCCGTGACCAGGATCGTCATATTCCGCTCGCCTTTCGTTTGACCGCCGTCTTATCCCGCCAGCGGTCGCTGTCTAGCAGGGTAGAGATGAAAACTCGGTTGCCGTACGGGTTTCGTTTCCCCGGTCATGTGAGGCTAATTGCTCGCGCTCTTGCATTCACGACGCGCACGCTCGACATGGGATTCCGAGGAGACAACATGGATTTTGCGTTCGACAACAGCTTTCACGCCGAGATGGAGGGCTTTTATGCGCCCGCGGAGGCTGCGGCACCGTCGATCCCCCAACTGCTGACCTTCAATCATGCGCTGGCGGCGCGGCTCGGCCTTGCGGTCGGCGACGTCAGCGATGATGAACTGGCGCGCGTGTTTTCCGGGCGCGAGTTGCCCGACGGTGCCAACCCGCTTGCATTCGCCTATGCCGGTCACCAGTTCGGGCATTTTTCGCCGCAACTCGGTGACGGCCGTGCGCTGCTTCTAGGCGAAATCGTCGCCCCCGACGGCGCACGCTTCGACGTCCAGTTAAAAGGATCCGGGCCGACCGCCTTTTCGCGCAATGGCGATGGCAAGGCCGCCATCGGCCCGGTTCTTCGCGAATTTCTCGTGTCGGAAGCGATGGCGGCGATGGGCGTGCCGACGACGCGGGCGCTCGCCGCCGTCGCGACGGGCGACCGCGTGCAGCGCGAACGTGCGCATCCCGGCGCGGTGCTGACTCGCATCGCAAGCAGCCACATCCGCGTCGGAACCTTCCAGTTTTTTGCCGCGCATTTCGGCGCGGATCATGTCGTCCAGCTCGCCGACTACAGCATTCGCCGCCATTTCCCCGATCTGGCCGAAGCCGCCAATCCGTCGCTTGCGCTGCTCGATCGCGTTATCGGCCTGCAATGCGAACTGGTCGCGCAGTGGCTGGGCGTCGGCTTCATCCACGGCGTCATGAACACCGACAATGTCGCGATCAGCGGCGAGACGATCGATTATGGTCCCTGCGCCTTCATGGACCGCTTTGCAGTGAACACGGTTTTCAGTTCGATCGACGCCAACGGCCGCTATGCTTATGGCCGCCAGCCGCAGATATTGCACTGGAACATGGCGCGCTTTGCAGAGGCGTTGCTTCCCGCGATCCACCGGGTGTCGCCCGCCGATGTCGATGCGGCGAAGGCGTTGGTCGATGCGATTCCGGTCCGTTTCCGCGCGATCTGGCACGCGCGGGTCCGAGAGAAACTGGGGCTGGGCGGCGAGGGCGTCGACGACGGCGAGTTGATCGATACGCTCTTCGACGAACTCGAAGAATATGAGGTAGATTTCACATCCTTCTTTCGTGCGCTCGCCATGTTGCTGCGCGGCGACGGCGCGATGCTCGAAAGCCTGCTTCCCGCCCCCGACGCGATGGCGCCGTGGATCGCGCTGTGGTGGGAGCGGATCGCGCACGCGGCGACGGGGCCGCTGGACCATGCCGCCGCGATGGACGCGGTGAACCCGCTCTACATCCCGCGCAATCATCTGGTCGAAGCCGCACTCGACGCCGCGGAGGCGGGCGACCTTGCGCCGTGGCTCGAATTGCTCGACGTTGTGCGTGATCCCTATGCGCTGCGGCCGGGGCATGAGCGGTTCGCCGCGCCGGCCCCGGCCGACGCCGGTCCTTACAAGACCTTCTGCGGCACCTGACGCCGGCCACGGTTGAGCCGCTGCGCCGCAATTGCTAGGGACGGCGCCACATCGATCAGAGGATAAGTCATTGCCCCCAGCAAATGTGCCGCACGCGCCGTCCGTCAAAATCACAGTCGTCGGCACGGGCTATGTCGGTATTTCCAACGCCATTTTGCTGGCGCAGCGCAATGAAGTGATCGCGCTCGACATCGATGCGCGCAAGGTCGAGCAGATTAATGCGAAGCAATCGCCGATCGCCGATCCCGAGATCGAGGATTATCTCGCGAACAAGCCGCTGAACCTGATCGCTACGACCGATCGCGATGCGGCGTATTCGGGCGCCGACTTCGTCATCGTCGCCACGCCGACTGACTATGATCCCGACACCAATTATTTCAATACGCAGACGGTCGAGAGCGTGATCGCCGACGCGCTGGTGCAGGCACCGGGCGCGCTGATCATCGTCAAATCGACCGTGCCGGTGGGTTTTACCGAACGGATGCGGGCCGAGCTTGGCACCGATGCCATCGTCTTTTCGCCCGAATTCCTGCGCGAGGGACGCGCGCTCTACGACAATCTCCACCCCTCGCGCATCATCGTCGGCAATACGCACCCGCGCGCGGCGGAATTCGCGCGCCTGTTGCTCGAAGGGTCACTCAAGCCCGACGCGGCGATATTGCAAACGGGTAATACCGAGGCCGAGGCGATCAAGCTTTTCGCCAACACCTATCTCGCGATGCGCGTCGCCTTCTTCAACGAGCTCGATACCTATGCCGCGTCGCACGGCGTGGATTCGCGCCAGGTGATCGAGGGGGTGTGCCTTGATCCGCGTATCGGGCAATTCTACAACAATCCGTCCTTTGGCTATGGCGGCTATTGCCTGCCCAAGGACACCAAGCAGATGCTTGCCAACTATCAGGAAGTGCCGCAGAATCTGATCCAGGCGATCGTGTCGTCGAACACAACGCGCAAGGATTTCATCGCGTCCGAAGTCATCAAGCGGGCGCCGCGCGTCGTTGGCATCCACCGGCTCGCGATGAAGGCGGGATCGGACAATTTCCGCGCCAGCAGCATATTGGGCGTGATGAAGCGGGTGAAGGCCAAGGGCATCGAGGTGATCGTCTATGAACCTCTGGTCGAGGAGGACCGCCTGTTCAACTCGCGCGTCATTCGCGATCTTGATGAATTCAAGGCCGAAGCCGACGTCATTATCGCGAACCGCGTGACCGAGGACCTCGCCGATGTCGCGGACAAGGTGTACAGCCGCGATCTGTTCGGCGCCGATTCCTGAGCTTTCTCCATCGCCGCAACTCGCCGCATCGCCGGGAACCGTCCCATTGTCGGAGAGTTAGCTTGTCAAATGGGGAGAAACGGGTTGCACAGCCAAATCTCGCAAGCCACAAGTGCGTATCGGTGGCCAGCAGATGAAAAAATCTGAAAATTCCTGTGTATCGTCAGGCCGCCCATCGTCGCGGATGCGGCCGCTATTGATCGCCGCATCGTCCCTTCTTTGCCTTGCATGGGCCGGCGCTGCAAAGGCGCAGCAAGTCGAACCGCCGCCGGTCGTCCCGACCGTCGAAACCACCAAGCCTGACCCGATTGCGGTGCCATCGCCGCCGCCGGCCGATGCCGTGTTGCCCGACGTGGCGCCGATCATCGAGGATGAGGAGTTTGAGAAGGCGATCCCGCCGATCAGCGCCGAGGACGACGCCGAACTCGACCGCCCGCTGGAATCGATCGCCGATTTCGAAAAACGCCAGGCGGCCGAGGCTGCGAAAGACGCAAAACCGGCCGCCGAGGGCACAGCAGAAGCGACTGTGGAAGCCCCGCCGCCACAGGTCGACGGCGTTCCCGTGCCGGCGCTGGCCGACGGCGATGTCGTCGAGGTGATCGGCGACGCTCCCATAAGCGATAGCGAGCTTGCGGCCCCGTTGCCGCCACTCGAAAATTTCGACGTCGAACCCGTCCAGTTCGTCGAGGCCGAGGATGACAAGGACAATGTCAGCGTCGCCTATACGGTGCAGGTCAACGGGCTGAGCGCTCCCGACGATAGCACCGATGTCGACCTCGCCGATCTGTTCGGCGACTTGTCGGCGCTGTACGACGGCGACGGCAAGGCCGACAATACAGCGATGATCCGTGCGCGCCTCTCCGCCGACGGCGAGCTGATGCACCGTATCCTCGCGTCCGAGGGTTATTATGATGCGGTCGTCGATACACGTATCGACCGCGGCGAGCGCCAGGAAGGTCAGCAAGGTCAGCGTCGGTCGATCACCGCCGTCATCGATGTGAAGCCGGGCAAGCGCTACACGCTCGCCGATATCGTCATCAACGCCGCGCCGACGGTTCCGCCGAACCTGATCGCCGACAATTTCCCGCTCGCCGTGGGCGAGCCGATCGTGGCCCAGCGGATCCAGGGCGCCGAGGCGGCGATCGCGCTCAAGCTGCCGCAGGAAGGCTATCCCTTTGCCAAGGTCGGGCAGCGCGACATATTGCTCGACGGTGCGACGGGCGACGGCGTCTACACCTTGCCGGTCGATATCGGGAAACGGTCGCGCTTCGGCGGGATCGAGACGACGGGCGACCTTGCGTTCGACGCCGAGCATGTCGGGGTGCTGGCGCGCTTCAAGCGCGGAGACCTTTACGACAGCCGTATGGTCGACGACCTTCGGCAGGCGCTGGTCGCAACCGGGCTGTTTTCGACGGTCGCCGCCGAGCCGCAGCCGACGGGCGAAAGCGCGGGCGATGATACCGAATATGTGACGATGCTGGTGACCCAACAGGCCGGCCCGCCGCGCACGCTGGCCGCCAGCGCGGGTTATGGGACGGGCGAAGGCATAAGGCTCGAAGGCAGCTGGACGCATCGCAACCTGTTCCCGCCCGAAGGCGCGCTGACCTTCCGCGGCGTATTGGGCACGCAGGAGCAGGGGATCGGGGCGACGCTGCGCCGCTCGAACGCCGGCCGCCGCGACCGCACCATGGAGCTCGTCACCGAGGTCACACGCAGCACTTATGATGCGTTCAATGCGATCACCGGCCGTGTAGGCGTGCGCGTCAGCTATGACTCGACCCCGATCTGGCAGAAGAAATTCACCTATGCCTATGGCGCCGAACTGATCGCGACGCGCGAGGATGATTATGATTTCACGACGGGTACGCGGTCCTACGATTTCTATACCATTCTCGGGCTGACGGGGCAGGTCGGGATGGATCGCACCGACAGCCTGCTCGACCCGACGAAGGGCTTCCGCATCACAAGCCTGATTCAGCCCGAAGGTTCGCTCGCCGGGCGTTTCTCGCCCTATGCGCGCCTCAGGACCGACGTCAGCGGCTATTATCCGGTGACCGACAGCATCGTCGTCGCGGGCCGCGTGCGCGTCGGGTCGATCCTTGGTGCGGCGCGCGAGCGGCTGGCGCCGTCGCGGCGCTTTTACGCAGGCGGTGGCGGCTCGGTACGCGGCTTCGGCTATCAGGAATTGGGGCCAAAGGATCCGAACAACGACCCGATCGGCGGCCGCAGCGTCGCCGAGGCGGCGTTCGAGGCGCGCTA
>NZ_DATFFD010000126.1:0-18701 GCF_035250425.1 Sphingopyxis sp. | reverse complement strand
GAAGCGACCGCTGCCGCGGCCCCCACGGCCGAGGAAGGCGCCGCTGCTCCGGCTGCGGACGCCGCAGCCCCCGCCCCGTCCGAAGCCAAGAAATAATGCGGCTCGCGCCCGTCCTGCTGGCGGGCGCGCTGGCGCTCGCCGGTTGCAGAAAAAGCGAAACGCCGGCCGAAGCCCCGGCAACGGGCGAGGCCGCCGTTGAAACAGCGGCCGTCGAACCCACCGCGGCGATGGGCGAACAGGTCTTCCGGCGCTGTGTCGCATGTCACACGATCGACAAGGGCGGCGCGAACGGGATCGGCCCCAACCTGCATGGCGTCGCCGGCCGCGCCGTCGCGTCGCACCCCGATTTTTCCTATTCGGGCGCGATGAAGGCCAAGGGCGGCGTCTGGGACGATGCCGCGCTCGACACCTATCTCAAGCAACCGATGATGGCGGTGCCGGGCACCCGGATGGCGTTTGCGGGAATTCCCGACGAGGCCGACCGCAAGGCGCTGATCCTGTATCTGGAAGAACAGTCGAAGTGAGCTTCCTTCTCCCTTGATGGAAGAAGGATACGCAGCCTTGCCGCAAAGCGGCTAGGCGCAGTTGGATGAGGGTGACGGTGCGTCTTTGCGCCGTGGCTTTAGGCCGAAATCACACCCCCACCGCTGCGACTAGCCAGCAAGCTGGCAAGTCTCGCCGCCTCCCCCATCAAGGGGGAGGATCGACACTCAGTTCGGATTCTGCACGCTGCCGTAGAAATCCTGGATGATCTTCCACGCCTCTTCGGCGGTTTCGACGAAGTGGAACAGCGACAGGTCGCGCTGGCTGATCACGCCTTCCTCGACCAGCGCGTCGAAATTGACGACGCGGGTCCAGAATTCCTCGCTGAACAGCACGATCGGGATCGGCTTGATCTTGCCGGTCTGGATCAGCGTCAGCAGCTCGAACGTCTCGTCGAACGTCCCGAACCCGCCCGGGAACA
The DNA here is from genome assembly GCF_035250425.1 of Sphingopyxis sp. GTDB lineage: Bacteria > Pseudomonadota > Alphaproteobacteria > Sphingomonadales > Sphingomonadaceae > Sphingopyxis. The sequence continues at coordinate 17,737 of NZ_DATFFD010000126.1, read as the reverse complement.
CGCAGACGGCGCGCGCGCGGAGCAGGAAGTGCATCTTGCGCAGCGCGAAATAGTGGAACTGGAAGCTGAGATCGGGGGTGACGTAGCGGTTCGGCGCCTGCTCGTGCGGCAGCACGATGTTGAGCCCGACCGATTCCTTACCTTCGTCGTTGGCGCCGCGATTCGCGGCCTCCATGATCGACGGCCCGCCGCCCGAACAGACGACGAAGTTGCGGCAGCCGTTCTCGTCGGGCGGCACCTGGCTCGCGATCCGCGCCAGCCCCCGCGCCTCCTCATAATATTTGGCCTTGGCGGCGAGCCGTTCGGCGATCCGCTGCTCCTCGGGCGTGCGCGCCGCGTCGAGCACGGCCTGCGCGGTCTCGGGCGACGGAATGCGCGCCGAGCCATAGATGACGAGCATCGATTCGATCTTCGCCTCGTCGAGCATCAGTTCGGGTTTGAGCAGTTCGAGCTGAAAGCGCACGGGGCGCAAATCTTCGCGCAGCAGGAATTCGGTATCCTGGAACGCCAGCCGATAGGCGGGGCTTTGCGTCTGCGGGGTCGATACCGCCTGTTTGGCGAAATGCGCGTCGTCCTTGGCTTTGTGGAAACGCGAGCGATGGGGTTGTTTGTCTTCTGCCATTAGCGAGCGGCTACCCGTTTCGCATGGCTTTGCCAAGACGCTCGCCATTCCCCTCCCCCTCGATGGGGGAGGCAGCGAGACTTGCCAGCTTGCTGGCTTAGTCGCAGCGGTGGGGGTGCGTTCCCGGCCTCAGGCGGCGGCACGGCGACGCACCGTCACCCTCATCCAACTCCGCCTAGCCGCTTTGCGGCAAGGCTCCATATCCTTCTCCCATCAAGGGAGAAGGAGGCAGGTCAGCGGCAGTAGCCGTTGCCGCTCATGTCGAAGTGAAAATGATTATAATGCGCCGCGTTGTAATCGGGGCCGAGCACGGTCCCGAAGCGGCGGCAGCCCGATTTGTGGAGCGCGCGGAGGAAATCCTGCGACGATTTTTCGCCGGTCCATCCGCCGTCGAGCATGACGCGGCGACCGTCGGCGAGCAGGAAGCCCGATACGTCGATCGCATTCGAAAAGGCGTGCTGCGACATCCGGCCCGACCGGCCGCCATAGATGTTACGGCAGCTGTAGGTTCCGAAGGTCTCGATCTTCACGACCTCCTGCCCGAGATATTTTCGCGCCGCGGGTTTCACCGCATATTGCACCCATGCGGCGAAATTCTTCGCGAGCGGACAGGTCATCGCGCCGAGCCCCGACACCGGGGTGCCGATGTCGAGCAGCTTCACCGAATCGATCGAGGTGCAGCCGCCGCCATGATCCTCATTCGGGAGCGGGGTGAAGCCCACCCCGGCCTGTTTGAGGTCGAAGGCGCATTGCTGCGCCTCGGCGCTGGTGAAGGAGGGCGTTTGGGTGACCTGCGGGCGGTTCGGCTTGCTCGCGGTCGGGCGGTTCCCGCCGCCATTCTTCATCGCCTCGGGCGCGCCGAAACAGGCGGACAGTGCCAGTGCCGCACTGGCGACAACCAATATCCGGAGCTTCAAGAACGCAGGAACCCCCATGACGTCAAAATACCGACGAAATGGTTAATAAGCTGTATAGCTTTTGCTCCACTCGTCGAAAATTTCGCCCGGCCCGTGCAATTTGTTTGACAGTTGCGTGGGCAACCCTAAACGCGGCGCCGGGCCACGCGGTCCCAACGCCGCGCGAGCTCTCTGCAAGGAGAGACTAAAATGACTGAAGTGCCGACGCCTGAATTGCGCCCCGCGCGCCCTTATTTTTCTTCCGGACCCTGCGCCAAGCCGCCGGTCTGGTCCCCCGAGAAACTTGCAACCGAATCGCTCGGCCGCTCGCATCGTGCAAAGATCGGCAAGACGCGTCTCGCCTATTGCATCGACCTGATGCGCGAGATGCTGCAGCTCCCCGATACGCACCGCATCGGCATCGTTCCGGGCAGCGACACCGGCGCCTTTGAAATGGCGATGTGGACGATGCTCGGCGCCCGCCCCGTGACGACGCTCGCTTGGGAGAGCTTCGGCGAGGGCTGGGTCACCGATGCCGCGAAGCAGCTCAAGCTCGATCCGACGGTCATCCGCGCCGATTATGGCCAGCTTCCCGACCTCAGCCAGGTCGACTGGTCGAACGACGTGCTTTTCACCTGGAACGGCACCACGTCGGGCGTCCGCGTCCCGAACGGCGACTGGATCGCCGACGATCGCGGGGGCCTGAGCTTCGCCGACGCGACCAGCGCGGTGTTCGCTTACGACCTGCCGTGGGACAAGATCGACGTCGCGACCTTCAGCTGGCAGAAAGTGCTCGGCGGCGAAGGCGGTCATGGCGTCCTGATCCTCGGTCCGCGCGCGGTCGAACGGCTCGAAATCTACACGCCCGCCTGGCCGCTGCCCAAAGTGTTCCGCCTCGTCAGCAAGGGCGCGCTCGCCGAGGGCGTGTTCAAGGGCGAGACGATCAACACCCCGTCGATGCTCGCGGTCGAGGATGCGATCTTCGCGCTCGAATGGGCGAAGTCGCTCGGCGGCCTCGATGGCCTCAAGGCGCGCAGCGACGCGAACGCCGCGGCGCTCGACAAGATCGTCGAAGAACGCGACTGGCTGAGCCATCTCGCCGCCGATCCGGCCAGCCGGTCGAAGACTTCGGTCTGCCTGTCGGTTGCCGGGGCGGATGAGGGCTTCATCAAGAAGTTCGCCGGGCTGCTCGATGCCGAAGGCGCGGCCTACGACATCGCGGGCTATCGCGACGCGCCTCCGGGGCTCCGCATCTGGTGCGGCGCGACCGTCGACGCCGCCGACGTCGAAGCGCTCGGCCCGTGGCTCGACTGGGCCTACGCCGAACTCCGCAAATAATTTCCATCGTCATTCCCGCGAAAGCGGGAACCCAGTGCTGCCATCGCCAACGCTGGAACTGGGTTCCCGCTTTCGCGGGGATGACGAGAGTAGAGGAATACCGACATGACCGCTCCCAAAGTTCTCATTTCCGATAAAATGGACCCCAAAGCCGCCGCGATCTTCAAGGAGCGCGGCATCGACGTCGACGTCATCACCGGCAAGACCAAGGACGAGCTGATCGCGATGATCGGCGCCTATGACGGCCTCGCGATCCGCTCGGCCACCAAAGTCACCGCCGACGTCCTCGCCGCCGCGACGAAGCTGAAGGTCGTCGGCCGCGCCGGGATCGGCGTCGACAATGTCGACATCCCCGAGGCGTCGAAAAAGGGCGTCATCGTGATGAACACGCCGTTCGGCAACAGCATCACGACCGCCGAACATGCGGTCGCGATGATGTTCGCCCTCGCGCGCCAGATTCCCGAAGCCAACGCCGGAACGCAGGCAGGCAAATGGCCGAAGAACGACTTCATGGGCGTCGAGCTGACCTCGAAAACGCTCGGCCTGATCGGCTGCGGCAATATCGGCAGCATCGTCGCCGAGCGTGCGCTGGGGCTGCGCATGAAGGTTGTCGCGTTCGATCCCTTCCTAACCCCCGAGCGCGCGATCGAGCTTGGCGTCGAAAAGGCCGATCTCGACACCCTGCTCGCCAAGGCCGATTTCATCACGCTGCACACGCCGCTGACCGACCAGACGCGCAACATCCTGTCGGCCGAAAATATCGCCAAGGCGAAGAAGGGCGTGCGGATCATCAACTGCGCGCGCGGCGGGCTGATCGACGAAGCGGCGCTGAAGGACGCGCTCGACAGCGGGCATGTCGCGGGCGCCGCGCTCGACGTGTTCGCGCAGGAGCCGCCGGCGGCCGATCATCCGCTGTTCAGCGCGCCGAACTTCATCTGCACCCCGCACCTCGGCGCATCGACCGACGAAGCGCAGGTCAATGTCGCCATCCAGGTCGCCGAGCAGATCAGCGACTATCTGCTGACCGGCGGCATCACCAACGCGCTCAACGTCCCCAGCCTGTCGGCCGAGGAAGCGCCGAAGCTGCGCCCCTATATGAGCCTCGCCGAAAAGCTCGGTAGCCTCGTCGGCCAGCTCGCGCACGACAATCTCACCACCATCTCGGTCGAAGTCGAGGGTGCCGCCGCCGAACTCAACCTCAAGCCGATCACCGCCGCGGTGCTCACCGGCCTGATGCGCCGCTACTCGGACGCGGTGAACATGGTCAACGCCCCGCACCTCGCGCGCGAGCGCGGACTCGACGTGCGCGAGGTGCGCCACGACCGCGACGGCGATTACCACACGCTGGTCCGCGTCACCGTGGCGACCAGCGACGGCGACCGTTCGGTCGCGGGCACACTGTTCAGCAACGGCGACCCGCGCCTCGTCGAGATGTTCGGCATCAAGGTCGAGGCCGATCTCGACGGTCATATGCTCTACATCGTCAACGAGGACGCGCCGGGCTTTATCGGCCGCATCGGCACCGCGCTCGGCGAAGCCGGGCTCAACATCGGCACCTTCCACCTCGGCCGCCGCGCCGCGGGGGGCGAAGCGGTGCTGCTGCTCAGCCTCGACTCGCCGATGCCTGAGCCTTTGCTGTGGCAGCTTTGTCAGCTGCCCGGTGTGAAGACGGTGAAGGGTTTGAAGTTCTGATCACCTGATCCCCTCCCGCTTGCGGGAGGGGCAGCGAGACTTGCGAGCGTGCTCGCTAGTCGCAGCGGGTGGGCATTGCGACGTCGCTGCCCACCCCTAGCCTGCGGGAGGGGGACTATATTGAACTCCCGCCCGCTCCCGCCTAAGGCCGCACCCATGACCAAGGCCCCTGCCCTGCTGCCCGAAGGGCTGCGCGATCGCCTCCCCCGACAGGCGGAAGCCGCATCGCGCGTGACCCGCGCGCTCGTCGATGCGATGCGCGCGCATGGTTATGGCCGCGTCTCGCCGCCGCTCGCCGAGTTCCGCGAAACATTGGGCGGCGATGACGAGCGCTCGACGCGTGACCTGCTCCGCTTCACCGATCCGGTGTCGCAGCGCACGCTCGCGCTCCGCCCCGATATCACGCGGCAGGTCGGCCGCATCGCGACATCGCTGCTCGCCAAGGCACCGCGCCCGCTGCGCCTCTGTTACGCCGGACAGGTCGTAAAACTCAGGGCGAGCCAGCTCCGCCCCGCGCGCGAAATGCTGCAAGTCGGCGCCGAACTGATCGGCAGCGACAGCGTCGCCGCGGCGCGCGAGATCGTCAGCGTCGCGATCGACGCGCTCGAATCGGCGGGAATCGGCCCCGTTACCCTCGACTTCACCCTGCCCGACGTCGTCGATCTGCTCGCGGGCGGGCCTTTGCCGGTCGATACCGACCTCCAGCAACTCCGCGACGAACTTGATGCCAAGGACGCCGGCGCGCTGACGCGGATCGGCGCCGAAGCCTATCTGCCGCTGCTCCGCGCGACCGGCCCGTTCGACCAGGCGATCGCCGATTTGCGCGCGTTCGATACCACGGGCGTTCTCACCGCGCGCATCGACGCGCTCGAAGCCATCGCGGCGCCGGTGCGCGGGCGCGTCACGTTGACGCTCGATCCGACCGAACGCCACGGCTTCGCCTATCAAAGCTGGTTCGGCTTCCAGATTTTCGTCCCCGGACAGGGCGATGCGGTCGGCCGCGGCGGTGGATACTCGATCCCCGTTGGCGAACAGGAAGAATCGGCCGTCGGCTTCTCGCTCTATCCCGACCCGCTGATCGACGCGGGTCTCGGCGCCGAGGACGATGCCGACCGCCGCATCTTCCTGCCGCTCGGCCACGATCCGGCGCTGGCGGCGAGCCTGCGCGCCGACGATTGGCAGACGGTCGCAGCGCTGTCCGAAAGCGACGATGCGCGGGCGCTTGGTTGCGGATGGCGGCTTGGGCCCGATGGGCCGCTCGAGGCGTAACGCTGCGCAATAAATAGCGTGCTCCCGCGAAGGCGGGAGCCTATCACCAGTCGGTGCTATTTTGAGGCGGCGGGAGATGGGTCCCCGTCTTCGCGGGGACACGCTGCTTTTTATCGAGGCATGGCTTCAGAAATCCGAAACCCCGAACCGCGGAATACCCCGATTCACCCCCGGCGGGTCGAGCACCGTCACATCGAGCTCGACCGGCTCGCCGATCCAATGCGCCAGCGTCGTGTGATCGGCGAGATCATCGTCGGTCAGCGGATGCACCAACGCGCGTAGCCCCGTCGCCTCGATCGTCGCGACCACCGCCGGAACCGCCGCGCCGAGAAAATGCACCTCATATTGCGCGATCGGATGCGGCCCTGCCGCCCCATCGGTCATGTCGCCAACGAACAGGATGGCCGAGTCGCGGCTAAACCCGTCGCGCAGTTCGGTCGCGGCGGCGCGCTCCGCATCGTCGAAATAGATATGGGCGTGATAGGGGGCGTCGGGTTCGATCATCGCGGGCATCCTTCTTTCCGCCTCGCTACCCTGCCAAAAAGAGCGACGCAACCGCGCCGCCACCCTTGCCTCTGCGGCCAAATCCGCTAAGGCCGCGCCGGGCCGACGTTGGTCGTTTTGGGGCCTAGTTCAGCAGGACATTGTCATGGCAAATGTTACCGTCATCGGGTCGCAATGGGGCGACGAGGGCAAGGGCAAGATCGTCGACTGGCTCGCCAGCCGCGCCGACGCCGTGGTCCGCTTCCAGGGCGGTCACAACGCCGGCCATACGCTCGTCGTCGGCGAACAGGTGTACAAGCTGTCGCTGCTTCCCTCGGGCATCGTCACCGGCACATTGTCGATCATCGGCAACGGCGTCGTGCTCGACCCGTGGGCGCTGCGCGACGAGATCACCAAGCTGCGCGGCCAGGGCGTCGGCATCAACCCCGAAAATTTCGCGATCGCCGACAATTGCGCGCTGATCCTGCCCTTCCACCGCGACCTCGATGCGCTGCGCGAAACCGCCGCGGGCGCGGGCAAGATCGGCACCACCGGGCGCGGCATCGGCCCCGCCTATGAGGACAAGGTCGGCCGCCGCGCGATCCGCGTCTGCGACCTTGCCCATCTCGACAAGCTCGAACCCCAGCTCGACCGCCTGACCGCGCATCACGACGCGCTGCGCGCCGGCTTCGGCGAGCCGCCGATCGACCGCGAACGCCTGATCGCCGACCTCACCGAAATCGCCGACTATGTCCTCGAATATGCGCAGCCGGTATGGAAGCGCCTGAAGAAGGTCCGTAAGGCGGGCGCGCGCATCCTGTTCGAGGGCGCGCAGGGCGTGCTGCTCGACGTCGATCACGGCACCTATCCCTTCGTCACCAGCTCGAACACCGTCAGCGGCACCGCCGCGAGCGGCTCGGGCCTCGGCCCCTCAGCGGTCGGCTTCGTGCTCGGCATCGCCAAGGCCTATACGACGCGCGTCGGCAGCGGCCCCTTCCCGACCGAACTCGAGGACGAAATCGGCCAAAAGCTTGGCGAACGCGGGCATGAATTCGGCACCGTTACCGGGCGCAAGCGCCGCTGCGGCTGGTTCGACGCGGTGCTCGTGCGCCAGAGCTGCGCGGTGTCGGGCGTCACCGGCATCGCGCTGACCAAGCTCGACGTGCTCGACGGTTTCGACACCATCCGCATCTGCACCGGTTATCGCCTCCGCGGCAAGATCCTCGACTATTTCCCCGCGCACTCGGCCGACCAGGCCGAGGTTGAGCCGATTTACGAGGAAATGGACGGCTGGCACGAATCGACCGCGGGCGCGCGCAGCTATGCCGACCTGCCCGCACAGGCGATCAAATATATCCAGCGCGTGCAGGAATTGATCGAAACCCCGATCGCGCTCGTGTCGACCAGCCCCGAACGCGAGGACACGATCCTGATCCGCGACCCGTTCAGCGACTGACATTCATCTGAGCCGCAGCCCTGCGACGGGTCGGAGTTGCGGTCAGAAGAATGATTTCGCGCAAAGAATGCAAAGATGCTGCGCGATCCCGCGAAGCGGGTTCATCCATCAGTGGCGCGGCGGCCGCAGCGAAGCTGAGAAATAGGGTCTATCGGCCCCGAGTAACCCCTTTGCGTTCTTTGCGCCTTTGCGCGAAACAAAAAATCCGGCCCTATCCGCCCAAACTCCGCTCCGTTCAGCAACCAACGCCCTTCCGCACCACCCCACTTCGTGGCACATAACGGCCATGCCCCGCCATATCCTCGTCTTCTATGGCAGCTATCGCCGCGACCGGCAGGGGATCAAACTCGCCCGCTGGATCGTCGATGCGATCGCGGCGCGCGGCGACGGCGCCGAGCTGATCGACGCCAAGGCGGTGGGCCTCCCGATGCTCGACCGCATGTACAAGGAATATGCGAAAGACGAAGCGCCCGCAGCAATGGCGGAACTCGCGGACAAGATCCGCGCCGCCGACGGCTTTCTCTTCGTCGCCGGCGAATATAATTGGGGACCGCAGCCAGGGCTCAAGAACCTGACCGACCATTATCTCGAGGAATGGTTCTGGCGGCCCGCCGCAATCGCCTGCTACTCGGGCGGCTCGTTCGCCGGGGTGCGCGCGATGATGGGCTGGCGCGATATATTGGGCGAGATGGGGATGGCGGTGATCTCCTCGATCCTGCCCGTCGCGCGCATCAGCCGCGCGTTCGGTGCCGATGGCAAGCCGACGGGCGAGGATGGCGCAAGGCTCGAAAAGGCCTTCCCACGCTTCGCCGACGACCTCAATTGGTGGATCGACGCAGCCAAGACGCAGCGCGCCAAACAGGAGCCGCCTTATTAACGCAATGACGGGACGCTACCCCGACTTGAGTTCGGTCTTCAGCCGCAGGCTCGCGCGCCAGAAGAAGAAGGCCGGGATCAGCCCAAGCCACGCCGCGCCGTAAAGCACCCAGCGGACGCTTTCCTGCCCCGCCACCGGCTGGAGCGCGTCGGACAGCACGCCGAACAGGAACGGCCCGAGCCCAAGCCCGATCAGATTCTGACCGAACAGCATGATCGATGCCGCAACGGCGCGGGCGCGCGGCTGGACCAGCCCCTGCACACAGCCATAGGCGGGGCCGTAATAGGCGGCGTTCAGCATCGTGGGCAGGACGAGCAACGCAACTGCGATCCGCCAATCCTCCATCACATAGCCAAGGAACAGCACCGGCGCCGCGACCGCCATGCCATAGGCGGGAAAGGTCAGGATGTGCCGCTTGTCGCGCGCGCCGAACGTGTCGGCAAGCTTGCCGCCGAGCCAGGTGCCGATCACCCCCGCCACGCCCAGCACGACCGCCATAGACAGACCCGCCTCGGTCGTCGACAGGCCGTGGCTGCGGATGAAGAAGCTGATCGTCCACAGCCCCTTGCCATAGCCGAGGAAGGCGGTGACCGATGCGGCGATCAGGATGTAGACATAGGCGCGCGAGGCGAATATCTCGCGCAGCGCCTCGCCGGTCGACAGCGGCACCGTCGCCGCCGCCGCGGCTTCGGCGGTCCGGCTGTGCCTCGGTTCGCGCATCACGAACAACACGACCGATGCAAGCAGCAAGCCCGGCGCGCCGACGAGCATCAACGCGATGCGCCAGCCATAGAGGTCGTTGACGATCCCGCCGATGATCAGCCCGAGCAGCGACCCGATCGGTACGCCAAGCCCATAAAATGCGATCGCCGACGAGCGTTTTTCGGGCGCCACGCTGTCCGAAATCAGCGAATGCGCCGCGGGGGTGCACCCCGCCTCGCCGACCCCGACGCCGATGCGCGCGAACAGCAATTGGACGAAATTCTGCGCGAGACCGCACACCGCGGTCATCGCCGACCAGACCGCGAGCGCGAGCGAGATCAGCCGCACCCGGTTCGTCCCTTGCTTGTCGGCATGGCGCGCGATCGGGATGCCGAGCAAAGCATAGAAGACTGCAAAGGCCGGCCCCGCGAGGAGCCCCAGCTCGGTATCGGACAAGCCCAGGTCGGTCTTGATCGGCTCGGCGAGGATATTGACGATCTGCCGGTCAAGGAAATTGAAGATATAGACGATCAGCAGGATCCACAGCATCGTCCGGGTTTGCGCGGAAATGCCGTCGGCTGACGGCGAAGCGATACCCCGGGCCTGTGCGGCTTTCTCAGTCATTATTATCTCCCGTCGCCAAGGGAGCAGACGCGGGGGACGGGTGTCAACGCCATTGCGGTATGCCGAAAATGTTCGCTTGCAATTGCCGCTACGGCTGCCAGCCTGCAGCCTATGCAAAAAATTTCGCTGCTCGGCGCCGCCGCCTTTCTCGCAATCGTCCCCGTCGCCGCGATGCCGCCGCCACTCCCCGAACTCGAGGGCAAGGACGCGGCAAGTCTGCAGGCCGAAATGACCGAGCGCCGGATCAACAGCGACGTCATCACCGCCGTCTATCTGGACCGCATCCGGATGGTCGACGACAATGGGCCGAAACTGGACGCGGTCATCGCAACCTTTCCCGATGCGACGTCCCGGGCCTTCGGGCTCGACCAGGAACGCAAGGCGGGCAAGGCGCGCGGCCCGCTCCACGGCATCCCCATCTTGCTCAAGGACAATATCGAGGCCGCGGGGCCGCTTCCCACGACCGCGGGCTCGCTCGCGCTCAAGAACAATGTGACGAATCGCGATGCGCCGCTGGTGGCGCGGCTGCGCGATGCGGGCGCGATCATCCTCGGCAAGACGAATCTCAGCGAATGGGCCAATATCCGTTCGGACAATTCGACGAGCGGGTGGAGCGCGATTGGCGGGCTGACGAAGAATCCGCATGCGCTCGACCGCAACAGCTGCGGCTCGTCGTCGGGCAGCGCCGCGGCGGTCGCCGCCAGCCTCGCGCCGCTCGCGATCGGCACCGAAACCGACGGATCGATCACCTGCCCCGCCGGGATCAACGGGATCGTCGGCTTCAAGCCCAGCGTCGGGCTGGTCAGCCGCACGTATATCGTCCCGATCAGCCACAGCCAGGACACCGCCGGCCCGATGACGCTGACCGTGCGCGACGCCGCCGCGGTGATGAGCGTGATCGCCGGCAGCGACCCCGCCGACCCCGCGACCGCCGAGGCCGATACGCGCAAGGCCGACTATGTCGCCGCGCTCTCACCCGACGCGCTCAAGGGCAAGCGCATCGGCGTGCTGCGCGACCGTATCGGGGACCGCGCCGATATCGCGGCGCTGCTCGACGCCGCGCTCACGCAGATGACCGACCTCGACGCGACGGTCGTCGACATCGCCGACAGCCGCAAGGGGCTCGAGGAACTGGGCGCCGCCGAGTTCGAAATATTGATGACCGAGCTCAAGGCCGACATCGCCGCCTATCTCGCGGGCCTGCCCACCAAGGACGGCCCGAAAACGCTCGCCGACCTGATCGCCTTCAACAAGGCGAACCCCGAGGAACTCAAATGGTTCGACCAGTCGCTGTTCGAGCTCGCCGAGACCAAGGGCGGCCTCGACAGCCCCGCCTATGTCGCCGCGACAGCCAAGGCGGCGCGGCTGGCCGGGCCCGGGGGCATCGACCGGCTGCTCGCGGCGCACAAGGTCGACCTCTTGATCGGCGTCACGAACGGCCCCGCCTGGACCAGCGACCTCGTCAACGGCGATCACTACAACGGCCCCAGCGCCAGCCAGCTCCCCGCGGTGGCCGGCTATCCGCACCTGACCGTGCCGATGGGGGCGGTCGAGGGGCTGCCGATCGGCCTCTCATTCATCGGCGCCAAGTGGAGCGACGCCGACATATTGGCCGCAGGCTATGCCTATGAACAGGCGAGCCGGAAGCGCGTGGCGCCAACCTATCGGGCGAGCGTGACGCCCTGATCACCTACCATTGCCGCTCGATGCGAACGGAGTTGAGACGATTGGCTAGCGCCGGTCACGGCGGCGCTTCCAGCCCATTTCCTCGAGTTCGAGCAATTCCATCGGCACATGGATCGCGCGCACCGCCAGCCGCACCTCGACAAGGAAGAGGATCAGCGAGACGAGCAGCAAAAGCATCGCGACCGCAAAGGCCCATGACGCCGCGACGCCGAGGTTGATGCCGGTAAAGGCCTGCGTGAACAGCAGCGCGACGAGCACGCAGACGACGATCCCGCACGCCACCGCGGAAAGGATCGAGTTGTTGATGATCCCCATCCGTCGGTCGGCGATACGCAACTCGGCGACGATGCGCTCATGCTCGACGCCTTCGGTCTCGGACCAGCGCTCCATCAGGTTGCGCGAGCGGTCGACGACGCGCGCGAGGCGCCCCGCGATGACGTTGAGCAGGCTGCCGGTCGCGACCAGCAGGAACACCGGCGTGACCGACAGCTGGATCGTCTGCGCAATCGCGCCGGCGTCGAGACTCATCATCCCTCGGCGGCAACCGAAGGCGTATTCACGCCATGCATCGCGAGGAACTTGCGGATGTTGCGCGCCGCCTGGCGGATGCGCTGCTCATTTTCGACCATCGCGATGCGGACATAGCCTTCGCCGTCCTCGCCATAACCGACGCCCGGCGCGACCGCGACTTTCGCATGGGTCAGCAATTGCTTCGAAAACTCGAGGCTGCCCATCTCCTTGAGCGCGGGGGGCAGCGGTGCCCAGGCGAACATCGACGCCTTGGGGCTCGGGATGTCCCAGCCGGCGCGGCCGAAGCTTTCGACCATCACGTCGCGGCGCTTCTGATAAAGCTCGCGGTTCTTCGCGACGATATCCTGCGGGCCATTGAGTGCGGCACATGCGGCAGCCTGAATCGGCGTGAAGGCGCCATAATCGAGGTAGGATTTGACGCGCGTCATCGCCGCGATCAGACGCTTGTTGCCGACCGCGAAGCCCATGCGCCATCCCGCCATCGAATAGGTTTTCGACATCGAGGTGAACTCGATCGCGACGTCCTTCGCGCCGGGCACCTGCAGGATCGAAGGCGTCGGATTGCCGTCGTAATAAAGCTCGGAATAGGCGAGGTCCGACAGGATCCACACCTTATTCTCCTTCGCCCACGCGACGAGGCGCTCGTAAAAGGCGAGGTCGACGGCTTCGGCGGTCGGGTTCGACGGATAGTTTACGACGAGGATCGACGGACGCGGCACGGTGAACGCCATCGCGCGGTCGAGCGCGCGCCAGTAATTCTCGTCGGGCGTCGTCGGCACGCTGCGGATCGTCGCACCGGCGATGATGAAGCCGAAGGTGTGGATCGGATAGCTCGGGTTCGGGGCGAGCACGACGTCGCCGGGGCCGGTGATCGCCGTCGCAAGGCTCGCGAGCCCTTCCTTCGACCCCATCGTCACCACGACCTCGGTTTCGGGGTCGAGTTCGACGTTGAAGCGGCGCGCGTAATAATTGGCCTGCGCGCGGCGGAGCCCCGGAATGCCCTTCGACTGCGAATAGCCGTGCGCGTCGGGCTTCATCGCGACTTCGCACAATTTCTCGATCACATGCGCGGGCGGCGGCAGATCGGGGTTGCCCATCCCCAGGTCGATGATGTCTTCCCCCGCGGCGCGGGCGGCCGCACGCATCGCATTGACTTCGGCGATGACATAGGGCGGCAGGCGCTTGATGCGATAGAATTCATCTTCGGACATGGGAAACTAGAACAACTCCTTTACGTATGCGTTTGGATTGACGCGCGCGGCAATCTCGCCAGCCGCGCCGCGGCTTGTTATAGGCATAATATCCGCACTGGCCAGCAGGAACGAGCATGAACGATACGGGCAAGGACGACACGATCGAAACGCCGAATCCCTTCATGCCATCCCCCGACGACATGCAGCATTGGGCGAGCGTGATCGGCCGCGCGCAGCAGATGATGCTCGAATATGCACTGGGTCAGGCGAACGACGGCAACGCCAGTGCCGCGGCGCTGTTCGACCCGGCCAAATGGATCGACAATCCGGCGACGAAGCTGTGGACCGAGCAATCGTCGAAGATGTGGGACCAAGGGGTTGCCTTCTGGACCTCGCTCGCGACCATGAACCCTATGGCCCCTACAATTCCCGACGTCCCCGATGCGGCGGCGAAGGACCGCCGTTTCACCGATGCCGAATGGACCGCCAATCCGGTGTTCGCGATGATCCGCCAGACCTATGGCCTGCTCGCCGAACAGATGCTCGCGACGACGCGGCGGTTCGAGGGGCTCGACCCCGCGGCGCGCGCGAAGATGGAGTTCGCCGCCAAGGCGATGGCCGACGCGATGGCCCCGACCAATCTTGCGCTCACCAATCCCGAAGTGATCAAGCGCGCGGTCGAGACACGCGGCGAAAGCCTGCTCAAGGGCTTGAAGCATATGCTCACCGACCTGTCGCGCGGGCAGCTCAGCCATGTCGATCCCGATGCGTTCGAGGTCGGGGTCAATATCGCGACGACGCCGGGCAAGGTGATCCACGAAACCGACCTGTATCAGCTGATCCAGTACACGCCGACGACGAAGGAGGTGCTCGCCGTCCCGCTCCTCATCTTCCCGCCGTGGATCAACCGCTTTTATATCCTCGACCTCAACCCCGCGAAAAGCTTCGTCGCCTGGGCGGTCGAACAGGGATTGTCGGTGTTCGTCGTGTCGTGGAAGTCGGCCGACGCGTCAATGAGCGAGATCGTCTGGGACGATTATGTAGCGGCGCAGGTCGATGCGATCGACACGGTGCGCGACGCGCTCGACGTTCCCGCGGTCCACACGATCGGCTATTGCGTCGCGGGCACCACGCTCGCCGCGACGCTTGCGATGCTGTCGGCGCGCGGCGAGGCCGACAAGGTGAAGTCGGTGACCTTCTTCACCGCGCAGGTCGATTTCGAACAGGCCGGCGACCTCAAAATGTTCGTCGACGACAGCTATCTGGCGCTGCTCCAGCAGCTCTCGGCGCCGGGCTTCCTCGACGGGCGCTATATGGCGGCGACCTTCAATAGCTTGCGCGGGCGCGACCTCATCTGGAATTATGTCGTCAGCAATTACCTGCTCGGCAACGATTATCCGCCCTTCGACCTGCTTTACTGGAATGGCGACACGACGAACCTGCCCGCGAAATGGCACCGGCAGTATCTGATCGACCTCTATCGCGACAATCGCATGGTGATCCCGAACAGCCTGTCGGTGCTGGGCACGCCGATCGACCTCAGGAAGATCGAGACCCCGGCCTATATCCAGGCGGGGCGCGAGGATCATATCGCGCCGCTCGCCAGCGTGTGGCGGCTGATGGACCATCTGTCGGGACCGAAGCTCTTCCTGCTCGCGGGTTCGGGCCATATTGCGGGGGTGGTCAACCCGCCTGCCGCGGGCAAATATCAATATTGGACCGGCGACAGCAAAGCGGCGACGCTCGACGATTTCCTGGCCAGCGCCACCGAGACCAAGGGCAGCTGGTGGCCGCACTGGATCGGCTGGATTTCGCAGCGGGACAACAGAAAAATCCCGGCTAAGGGCGCTCGCATCCCCGGAAAAGGCGCCAGAAAGGCGATCGAAGACGCTCCCGGCCGCTATGTCAAGCAGCGGTAATATCTAGCGAATATCCTGCCTTCGGGACGCGGCGACAAGAATTTTGTGCACTGCACAAAAATACCCTTGAAATCGCCGCGCCACTCCTATATTGTGCACTGCAACATAGAGGAGTAACACCGATGGCTACCAAGATGGATAGTGCCGAAAAGGCTTTCGAAGCCGCGACGCTGGAAACCCCGGCCAAGCCGGTGGCGACTCCCGCCGCTCCGGCCCCCGCTGCTGCTCCGGCCGTAGCGAAGGCCGAACCGGCCCCCGCACAGATCAAGACGGTAAAGGCAAAAGCCAAGCCGGCCGCGAAGAAGGCTGCCGCCCCCAAGGCGGTTGCCAAGAAGGTCGCTCCCAAGAAGGCGACCGTGAAAATTGCATCCAAGCCCCTTAAGGCCGCGCCGAAGCCGGTCGCAGCCGCCACCAAAGGATTCAAGACCATGAACGACACCGTCAAGAAGTTCGCCGACGAAGCGAAGACCCGCACCGAAGCCCTGACCGCCGATTTCAACGCGAAGGCGAAGGAAGCGATGAGCAAGACCAGCAAGCTTGCTGAAGAAGCCGTCGAATTCAACAAGGCGAACGTCGAAGCGCTCGTCGAAGCCGGCAGGATCGCTGCCAAGGGCATCGAAACGCTCGGCCAGGAAGGCGTGACCTATGCTCGCAAGAGCTTCGAAGACACGACCGCCGCGCTGAAGGGCTACACCGCCGTCAAGACCCCGGCCGACTTCTTCAAGCTCTATGCCGAAAACAGCAAGAAGGCGTTCGACGCCGCTGTTGCGCAGACCTCGAAGACCAGCGAACTCGTCGTCAAGCTGACGAACGAAAGCTTCGCGCCGATCTCGAACCGCGTTTCGGTCATCACTTCGAAGATGAAGGCCGCCTAAGGCGTTTTCACCTTCTTGTCGTTGGCGCGGGCACCCTCCCCCTCCCCTCCCGCCTGCGCCGACACCCCAAGGCCGCTCGCTTCCATGGAAGCGGGCGGTTCTTGTTTTTGCGGCCACCCGATCCGGCTGGCGAACGAGAGGTTAAAATGCGCGCGCGCGCCTCTTGCGCTTCGCCCGCGGCTTGCGATATTCCTGCCCATGATGTTTCCAGTTTCGATCATCCACCCGATCCGCGCGATGGCGGACAAGGACGACGGCTCGCCCGGCACCCCCGGTGTCGGCATCGCGACGCGCACCCGCGCGAAAGCCAAGAAGCCCTCGATGTACAAGGTGCTGCTGCTCAACGACGATTACACGCCGATGGAATTCGTCGTGATGGTGCTCCAGCGCTTCTTCAACATGGACATCGAACAGGCGACGCAGGTGATGCTCCACGTCCACCAGCAGGGCGTCGGCGTGTGCGGCGTGTTCAGCTATGAGGTCGCCGAGACCAAGGTGAACCAGGTCATGGACGCCGCGCGGCAGAACCAGCACCCGCTGCAATGCACGCTGGAGAAGGCCTGACATCATCCCCCTCCCCTAAAGTGGAGGGGTTTTAGTTGGCCGCCCGTCGGACCTGCTCGGCCTTGAGCGCCGACGACGGCTCGCCCTTCAAATCGCCGTAACCGAGTTCAGAACCGCATCCCGGACAGACCGTCGCGGTGCCGACATCGGCGCCGCACGCGCGGTGCACATAGCGGATTGCCGGCCCGCCCTCGGTCTCGCCCGGGGAATAGGCCCAGCGTTCGGCCCAGTTGCGCATCGCGTACAGCACATCGAACAGCGCCTTGCCCTTGTCGGTCAGCCAATAATCGTGGCGTAACGGCCGATCGCTATAGGCGCGCCGTTCGGCGATCCCTTCCGATACCAGCGTCTTGAGCCGTGCCGACACGAGCTGCGGCCTCAGCCCCGTGCCCTCGACCATCAGTTCGAAGCGCCGCCGGCCGAAGAACAGCTCGCGCAGGATCAGCAGGACCGCGCGGTCGCCGAGCAGTTCGGCCGATCGCCCGACGGGGCAAAATGTGTCCGACAGATCCGCGCGTTTGGGCATGCGCCCCTTCCTGTTTTCGTCACCCCGCGAAAGCGGGGATCCAGTTGGCACCCTCGCTTGCCCAAACTGGATTCCCGCTTTTGCGGGAATGACGAGCGAAGGAAAAATCTCTTGTTACTATGATTATCATAGTTACAATCGGACGCAAGAGGAGAGTCGCATGCCCAATCCCGCAGCCGTCATCATCGGAGCCGGAGACGCCACCGGCGGCGCTATCGCCCGCGCTTTCGCCGCCGAGGGGCTCACCGCCTGCGTCAACCGCCGGACCCGCAATGCCGACCAGCTCGAAGCGCTCGCAAAGTCAATCCGGGGCGAAGGACATCAGGCCCGCGCCTTCCCCGGCGACGCCCGGAAAGAAGACGACATGATCGCGCTGTTCGATCAGGTCGAAGCCGAGGTCGGCCCGGTCGAGGTCGCGGTGTTCAACATCGGCGCGAACGTCAATTTCCCGATCGCCGAAACCACCGTGCGCGTTTACACCAAG
>NZ_DATFFD010000125.1:0-6442 GCF_035250425.1 Sphingopyxis sp. | reverse complement strand
CAGCGCGCGGCGCGTTTCCTCGTCGAGCCCCAGCGAGGTCGCGAGCGCGGGATCGATCACGAAGCCCGGCGGCGCCGCGCTGTGCGGTTCCTCCTCGCCCTGATCCTCATGATGCTCGGCGCCGCCCGCGATCGGCGCGGTCGGCGGCGCCGCCGCCTGCATCCGCGCGGCGTGCGCCTGACGCGCGAGCTTTTCGGCCATGTCGATGCGCAGCCAGCCCGAAGCGCAGCGGCGGAAGCCCGCGATCACCAGCCCGGCATGGCTGCCCGCCTTTTGCAGCACCGCGCCATGCGGCGGCAGCGCGGGCACCGGCGCGCCCTGCTGCGCCGCCGTCAACGCCGCGCGCCAGCGCACCGCCTCGGGCTTGAGCAGCAGCGGATGGAACAGGTCGAGCGAGCCGATGGTGAAACCGAGCTTGCGCAGCTGCGGCCGCTCCTCGGGGGTGAGCGCGCCCAGCTGATCCTCGACCGCCGCCCGGCCGATCGTTCCGCTGTTGTCGGTGAGCGCGGCGAGCAGCGCGCGGACACGCGGCGGGGTGAACAGGTCGCCCGCCGCTTCGCCCATCGCGGCAAGCGGCCCCGCATGACGCGCGAGCTGATCGGCGACAAAGCGCTGGAGTCGTTCGGAAATCGCCTGCACCTGATGCAGTTCGAGCCGCCGCAGCGACGGATCGATCTGGATCGCCGGCTGAACGAGCGTCGGCCCGCGCGCGAGCGTCGCGATGGCGTGGCCGTGCCAGGCGAGGCGCGGCGCCGTTCCCGGCTCGGCGATCAGCGACAGCGCGCTGTCGTCGCCCTCGGCGAGCGCGGTCGCGCGGCGCGCGAGTTCGGCGCGCAGATGCTTTTCGGCCGCCGCGAGCAGCATCCGGTGGTCGCTCGCCTTGGCGATCGGATCGACCTTGAACTGGAAGCCCTTGAGCGTCCCGATCGCCTCGCCGTCGACCGCGACAGTGCCGTCGGCGCCGACCGCGACCGGCAATGCGGCGTCCCGCTGCCCCGCGTCGCGGAGCAGCAGCGCGAGCCGCCGGTCGACGAACCGCTGCGCGAGCGCCGCATGCAGCGCGTCGGACAGCCGCGATTCGAGCGCCTGCGTTTGTTCGGTCCACCCCGCCGCGCCCGCGATCCAGTCGCCGCGCTGCGCGATGAAGCAAAGCGTGCGCACCGCGGCGATACGGCTCGCGAGCTGGTCGATGTCGCCCTCGACGTCGTTCAGCCGCGCGAGGCGGCGCGCGAACCAGTCGGCATCGATCATCCCGTCGCCGCTCGTGCGCCACTGCCACAGCTTGAAGATGGTGCGGCTATGGTGCTCGGCGCCCAATTGTTCGAAATCGGGGAGGCCGCAGACGTCCCACAGGCGCTGCACCGCATCGAAATCGCCGCCGCGTGCGCGCACCTCCATATCGCCCGCCAGATGCTTGAGCACCGCGATATCGACGGCTTCGGGCGCCGCGCGCAGCATCGGCTGGCTCGGCGGCTGCGCGAGGTCGGACAAAAGCTGGTCGAGCGAGCCGAAGCCCGGGGTCGGGTTGCGCCAGAACAGGCTGGCGAGCGGCGGGAAATGATGCCCCTCGATCGCGTGGATTTCCTCGGGGGTGAAGCCGCCCTGCGGCAGACCGACGGTGCCGAAGCCGCCGTCCTGCTGGTGGCGCCCGGCGCGCCCCGCGATCTGCGCCATCTCCGAAACCGTCAGGCGGCGCAGGCGCCGCCCGTCGAATTTCTGTAAGGAAGCGAAGGCGACATGCTGGACGTCGAGGTTGAGCCCCATGCCGATCGCGTCGGTCGCGACGAGATAGTCGACCTCGCCCGCCTCGAACATCGCGACCTGCGCATTGCGCGTCTTGGGGCTGAGCGCGCCCATCACCACTGCCGCACCGCCCGAAAAGCGGCGCAGCATTTCGGCGATCGCATAAACCTCCTCGGCCGAGAAGGCGACGATCGCCGAGCGTTTGGGCAGGCGCGAGAGCTTCGACGAGCCCGCGTAGCTCAAGGTCGAAAAGCGCGGCCGCGTGATGATCTCGGCCTCGGGCACTAGTCCCTTGACCAGCCCGCGGATGCTCGCCGAGCCGAGGATCATCGTTTCCTCGCGCCCGCGTGCGCGCAGCAGCCGGTCGGTGAAGACATGGCCGCGCTCGGGATCGGCGCCGATCTGCGCCTCGTCGATCCCGACGAAGGCGACGTCGCGCTCGACCGGCAGCGCTTCCATCGTGCCGAGCAGATAGCGCGCATCGGGCGGCAGGATTCGCTCTTCGCCAGTGACCAGCCCGACCTGCGCCGCACCCTTGATCGCGACGACGCGGTCGTAAACCTCGCGCGCGAGAAGGCGCAGCGGAAAGCCGATCATGCCGCTCGAATGGGCGGTCAGGCGCTCGACCGCCAAATGGGTTTTGCCGGTGTTGGTGGGGCCAAGGACAGCCTTGACCGGCTGGGAGGAGGATGACGTCATTTTCTTGGGAGCCAAGCTGGCATGGCGGCGGGCGCCGCGCAACAGATGATCGTTGAGGCGACTTCTTTTCCCTCCCCCTTGATGGGGGAGGCAGCGAGACTTGCCAGCTTGCTGGCTTAGTCGCAGCGGTGGGGGTGCAGGTTCGGCCTGAAGCGACGGCGCAAGGACGCACCGTCACCCTCATCCAACTTCGCCTAGTCGCTTCGCGAAGGCTCCGTATCCTTCCTCCATCAAGGGGGAAGGGTCCGAGCCTGTTGCATAATATCCCGGCCCCGCCACGCCTTGCCGCAATGCCCCGCGGCAAATCCGCCATTAAATTGACTTTAACGACCTTTCTTTACAGACAACGGCTCGAAAACATCATTCGGCAGCCGGGACTATGGGAGGCTGGCCGAGCGGGGGTTGCAATTTGTTTCAGCGTCACGAACCCATCGCGGGGA
Organism: Sphingopyxis sp.; assembly: GCF_035250425.1. Classification (GTDB taxonomy): domain Bacteria; phylum Pseudomonadota; class Alphaproteobacteria; order Sphingomonadales; family Sphingomonadaceae; genus Sphingopyxis. The sequence goes on along the minus strand of NZ_DATFFD010000125.1, from coordinate 3,560 downwards.
TGTCCGGCAACGCGGCCGCCCTCACGATGTCGCAAGCGATCCCGCTGCGGCGTGCCGACTCCGATGCCGAACCGCAGCCCGGATGGCGCGACCGGCTGGCAGAGCTCGACCTCGTTCCCGACCTGGGCGACAATATCGGTTCGGCCGAGTGGTGGCGGGGTCTTGCGACATTAACCCTGCTGTGCGGAACCGCGATCGCGACCTTCCCCGGAATCCAGCCGTTCGAAGTCGGCGGCGCCCCGGCGATGGGCGCGGGCGATTTCAACGAAGCGCGCGCGCAGATGATTGTGCCGCTCGCATATGGCGGCGACACCGGGCGCCATATGGCGGCAACCGACGCCGTCCGTCCGCTCACGCAAACGCCCGAACGCCCGCAGATCGAACTTACAGCGACGCTGGGCAGCGGCGACAGCTTCGCGCGCCTGCTCGAACGCTCGGGCGTCGGCAGCAGCGAAGCGCAGGCGCTCGCAAGCCAGGTTTCGGGCGCGGTCCCGCTCGCCGACATTGCGCCGGGCACGCGCATCGACCTGATCCTCGGCCGCCGCGCCGCGCGCACGATGCCGCGCCCGGTCGAGGCGCTCGCGATGCGCGCGCGCTTCGACCTGCGCATCGAAATGGAGCGGCAGGGCGGCCAACTCGTGATGCGCCGTATCCCGATCGCGGTCGATGCGACCCCGCTGCGCATCCGCGGCCGCGTTGGCGACAGCCTCTATCGCTCGGCGCGTGCCGCCGGGGCGCCGCCGCAGGCGATCCAATCGTACCTGCGCGTCGTCGGCAAACAGATTTCGGTCGGCAGCGACATTCGCGCCGGCGACGAGTTCGATATCATCGTCGATTATCGCCGCGCCGAAACGGGCGAGAGCGAGACGGGTAAATTGCTCTATGCCGGCCTGATCCGTGGCGGCAAACCGAAACTCTCGATGCTCGAATGGAGCGTCGACGGCCGGACCCAGTGGTTCGAGGCGTCGGGCGTCGGCGAACAGCGCGGCGGCATGGCGCGGCCAACCAATGGCCGCGTGACCTCGACCTTCGGCATGCGCCGCCACCCGATTCTCGGCTACAAGCGCATGCACAGCGGGATGGATTTCGGCGGCGGTTATGGCGCGCCGATCTATGCCGTCACCGACGGCGTCGTGACGATCGCCGGGCGCCACGGCGGCTTCGGCAATTATGTAAAGCTCAATCACGGCAATGGCCTCGGCACCGGCTATGGCCATATGAGCCGCATCGCGGTGCGCTCGGGCCAGCGCGTGCGTCGCGGGCAGGTGATCGGCTATATCGGCTCGACCGGCCTCTCGACCGGCCCGCACCTCCATTATGAGCTTTATCGCAACGGACGTGCGGTCAATCCGGCGTCGGTGACCTTCGTTACGCGCGCGCTGCTCGAAGGCAAGGCGCTCGCCGATTTCCGCGCCCGCATCCGGTCGCTGACGTCGATCGCGCCGGGCGCCGCGCTGACCCCGATCGCGCCGAAACAGGTCGAAGGGCCGAAGCTCGGCAGCCTCGCCGATGTCGCCTCGAAGCGGGCCGAGGGCGGGATCTGACCTTCCTGACCTCCCCCTTGACGGGGGAGGCAGCGAGACTTGGCAGCTTGCTGCCTAGTCGCAGCGGTGAGGGTGCGGTCTCGGCCTGAAAGGGATGATGCTTGGACGCACCATCACCCCCATCCAACTCCGCCTAATCGCCTTTGGCGCCAAGGCTGCGTATCCTTCCCCCATCAAGGGGGAAGGGCATCGTCGCTCCAATATCCATTTGCCCCGCGCCCGCACCCCGCTATGCACCCCGCATGACCCAAGCCGCTTTCCCCGACCTGCGCCTGCGCCGCACCCGCCGCACCGGCTGGAGCCGCGCGATGGTGCGCGAAACCCACCTCTCGCCCGCGAACCTCATTTGGCCGCTCTTCGTCGCCGATGGATCGGGCACCGAGGAACCGATCGCAAGCCTGCCCGGCGTATCGCGCTGGTCGGTCGACCTGCTCGTCGAACGCGCGCGTGATGCCGTCGCGGCGGGTATCCCGTGCCTCGCGCTCTTTCCCTATACGCAGCCCGACCGGCGCAGCGCGGATGGCGGCGAGGCGCTCAATCCCGATAACCTGATGTGCCGCGCCACCGCCGCGATCAAGCAGGCGCTCGGCGACGAGATCGGCATCCTCACCGACGTCGCGCTCGATCCTTATACCAGCCATGGGCAGGACGGGCTGATCGACGATAGCGGCTATGTCCTCAACGACGAAACGGTCGAGGTGCTGGTGGGGCAAGCACTCAACCAGGCGCGCGCCGGCGCCGACATCATCGCGCCCAGCGACATGATGGACGGCCGCATCGGCGCGATCCGGCAGGCGCTGGAGGCCGAGGGTTTCGGCCATGTCCAGATCATGAGCTACGCCGCAAAATATGCGTCGGCCTTCTACGGCCCATTCCGCGACGCGGTCGGGTCGCGCGGGCTGCTCAAGGGCGACAAGAAGACCTATCAGATGGATCCCGCCAATTCCGAAGAGGCGCTGCGCGAAGTCGCACAGGACCTCGCCGAGGGCGCCGACAGCGTGATGGTCAAGCCCGGGCTGCCCTATCTCGACATCGTCCGCGCGGTGAAGGACAATTTTGCCGTGCCCGTCTACGCGTACCAGGTGTCGGGCGAATATGCGATGATCGAGGCCGCCGCCGCCGCCGGCGCGGGCGACCGCGACGCGCTCGTCCTCGAAACCCTGCTGGCCTTCCGCCGTGCGGGCGCATCGGGGGTTCTGAGCTATCACGCGCTCCACGCCGCACGGCTGCTTAACGCATGATCGCGACTGAGCGGCTGGTGATGCGATCGTGGCGCGACGAGGATGTCGCGCCCTTTCAAACGATCTGCAGCGATCCGGAGGTCATGGCGACCCTTGGTCCACCGCTCGACATGGAGGCAACGGCGGCGCGGATAGCATGGATGCGCGGGCATGAGGCCGAGCATGGTCATTGCTTCTGGGCGCTCGAGCGCCGCGAAGACGCGCGGCTGGTCGGCTGGTGCGGTGTTATCCGCGGCGACATGGCCCCCGTGGTGGACAAGGTCGAGATCGGCTGGCGGCTGGCGCGCGACTGCTGGGGCGTCGGTTTTGCGAGCGAGGCGGCGCGCGGCGCGGCGGCGTGGAGCTTCGCGAACCTGCCCGACGATGAAATCCGGGCGATCACCTGGCGCGGCAATGTTCGCAGCCGCGCTGTGATGGAGCGGCTCGGCATGCAATATCGCCCCAAGTTCGACTTCGATCATCCGGGGCTCGCCGCAGCGGATCCGTTGCGGCCGCACGTGACCTATTCGCTATCGCGCTCGACATGGAAAACCGCATGACCGTTTCCTCATCGCCGCGGCGCTGGCTGTTCGTGCTGACGATCCTCGTCGGCAGCTTCCTGCTTTTCCTCGTCCAGCCGATGGTCGCGCGGATGGTGCTGCCCAAATTGGGCGGCGCGCCGGCGGTGTGGAACAGCGCGATGCTCGTCTATCAGGCGCTGCTGCTCGGCGGTTACGCCTATGCGCACTGGCTCGGGCGGTTCACCGTGCGGCGTCAGGCGGTCATCCACCTCGCG
>NZ_DATFFD010000124.1:0-5728 GCF_035250425.1 Sphingopyxis sp. | reverse complement strand
CCGCGCCCAAGGGCGTTCGCATGGTGCGGATCGATCGCCAGTCGGGGCGCCGCGTCTATGGCAGCTGGCCGGGCACCGATCCCAAAGCCTCGATCATCTGGGAAGCGTTCAAGCCCGAAAGCGAACCGCGCCGGACGATCCGCGAAGAGGAAATCAAGCCGGCAAAGGCCCCGCGGCGTCAGGACGCGCCTGTCCAGCAGGGGAACGGCCGCCGCAGCGACAGCGAGTTTCTGGAGGATCGCGGCGGCATCATCTGACGCCGGTGCGCTTCTTTCCGGGCGTCCTTTCCTTGGCGCGTCCAAGGCCCTAAGGGCGAGACCAACATATTTCAGGAGCAAGGACATGCGCGCCGAAGCGCAGGATCATATCGACAAGATTGGCGCCGCGCTGGCGCTGCTGCGGCGTTTCCTCGACTGGGACCGCGCGGTGCGGCGGCTCGACGAGCTGAACGCGAAGGTTGAGGATCCGACGCTGTGGAACGACGCCAAGGCGGCGCAAGAGGTCATGCGCGAACGCCGCCGGCTCGACGAGGCGATCACCGCGACGCGCGCGATCGAAAGTGAATGCGCCGACACCGCCGAGTTGATCGAGCTTGCCGAGATGGAAGGCGACGAGGCGATGGTCGACGAGGCCGTGGCTTCGCTTGGTGTCCTCGCCGCGCGCGCCGAAGAGGACAAGATCAGGGCTCTGCTCGCGGGTGAGGCCGACGCCAACGACGCCTATATCGAAGTCCATGCGGGCGCGGGCGGCACTGAAAGCCAGGATTGGGCCGAAATGCTCCAGCGCATGTATATGCGCTGGGCCGAAAAGCGCGGGCTGAAGGTCGAGCTGGTTGAATATCAGGCGGGCGAACAGGCGGGCATCAAATCGGCGACGATGCTGGTGAAGGGCGAAAACGCCTATGGCTATGCCAAGACCGAAAGCGGCGTCCACCGGCTCGTCCGCATCTCGCCCTATGACAGTTCGGCACGCCGCCACACCAGCTTTTCGAGCGTCTGGGTCTATCCTGTGATCGACGACAATATCGATATCGAGATCAACGAAGGCGACCTCAAGATCGACACCTATCGCGCCTCGGGCGCGGGCGGCCAGCACGTCAACACGACCGATTCGGCGGTGCGCATCACGCACATTCCGACCGGGATCGTCGTCGCCAGCCAGAACGACCGTTCGCAGCACAAGAACCGTGCGACCGCGATGGGGATGCTGAAGGCGCGGATGTACGAAGCCGAATTGCAGAAGCGCGAGGCGGCGGCGTCGGGCGAATATCAGGCGAAGACCGAGATCGGCTGGGGCCACCAGATCCGCTCCTATGTCCTCCAGCCGTACCAGCTGGTGAAGGACCTGCGCACCGGCGTGACCTCGACCGCACCCGGCGACGTGCTCGACGGCGCGCTCGACCCCTTCATGGCCGCGGCGCTGTCGCAGAAGGTGACGGGCGAGAAGGTCGAAGTGGAAGATATCGACTGATGAAACGCGCAGCCGCCGTCCTGCTGGCGCTCCTGCCGTTGCTGAACGGCTGCGACGCGCCGTGGGACGATGGCAGCGACCGCACCGAAACCGCGCGCGAATTCCCGCCCGCCGACCGGCCGGTCGCGCCGACCGTCTCGACCAAATGGTCGACCGAGGAAGCGCGCGACCGCGTCAACGAGGCCGAGGATGTCATGAACTCGGCCGATGTTCGCCCCGGCATGACCGTCGCCGACATCGGCGCGGGCGACGGCTATTATACGGTGCGCTTGGCGCAGCGCGTCGGCGCGGGCGGCCGCGTCCTCGCGCAGGACATTATGCCCGAGGTGATCGAGCGGCTCGCCGACCGCGTCGCGCGCGAGCGGCTCGACAATATCTCGCTGAAACTCGGCGCGGTCGACGATCCGCGCCTGCCCGCCGCCAGCTTCGACCGCGTCTTCATGGTCCATATGTATCACGAGATCGGCGAGCCTTACGCGTTCCTGTGGCGGCTGCGCCCGGCGCTGCGCAAGGGCGGGCAGGTGCTCGTCGTCGACGGCGACCGCCCGATCGCGCAGCATGGCACGCCCTTCCGCCTGCTCGTCTGCGAGTTCGAGGCGGTGGGTTACAAGCTCGTCTCCTACGACGACAAGCAGCACGCCGGGGGCTATCTCGCGCGCTTCGAGCCCGAGGGCAGGCGCCCCGACCCCGATGCGATCAAGGTCTGCGATAATCCCTGAAAACGCGTCGCCCCCGCGAAGGCGAGGGCCGCTGTCGGTTCCGCAACGCCGCCGAGCAAGGCAGTTAGAGCCTGATGTCTTTAGGTTGTTTCATATTTCCGTTCGACACGAACGGATCGAACTGATCTCATCAAACTCTAGCGGCCCCCGCCTTCGCGGGGGCAACGGGAGTCAATAAACGATCAGCCGGTCCTCGGCGCCAACCTCGGCGAGAAAGCTGACCAGCCCTGCCGCACGCACATGCGGCACCAGTTCGGTCGCCGCGATGCCGACGAGCGCCAGGCCCGACTGGCAGACGAAAAGGGCGATCTCCATCGCGATCGCTTCTTCGACGAGCCGGGCGAGATCGGGCTGCCCCGCGGCGCGGCGCGCCTCGTCGCCCGAAAAGGACAGCGGATCGCGGAGCAGCGCCGCGGCCTCGCCCTGCAGGAAGATGCGCACCGGCCGGCCGAGCGCCGCCGCCGCCATCCCCGCTTCGAGCGCGGCATAGAGCCGCCGCCCCTCGGCGACCGCGACGATGATGTTCAGGCTCGGCAGACCGGACATTGCGGATCCTTCGGCACGCCGACCTCGCGCCAGCGGCGATCGAGCATATCGACGATCGCGAGCCGGCCGGTCAAGGACGACCCGAGGCCGGTGAGCGCGCGCACCGTCTCCAGCGCCGCCATCGTGCCGATCATCCCCGCAAGCGCGCCCATCACGCCGGTTTCAGCGCAATTAATGCCCTCACGGTCGGGATCGGAGCCGACGAGGCAGGCATAGCAGGCGCACGCCGCGCGCCAGCCTTCGTAGAGCGCGACCTGTCCCTCGAACGCGCCGATCGCGGCGCTGAGCAGCGGAATGTGGAGCGCGACGGCGGCGCGGTTCACGGCGAGCCGCGTGTCGAAATTGTCGCAGCCGTCGAGGATCAGGCTCGCGCCCGCCAGCAACGCTTCGGCGTTGCCGGCATCGAGTCGTTCGGCGACCGCGACCGCCTCGACATGCGGGTTGATCCGCCGGGCCGCTTCGGCGGCGACCTCGGCCTTGCGCGCGCCGGTATCGGCGTCGGTGAACAAGGGTTGGCGCTGGAGGTTGCTGAGTTCGACGACGTCATGGTCGATGATCGTCAGCTTGCCGACGCCCGCCGCCGCCAGATAGGTGATCGCCGGACAGCCGATCCCTCCCGCGCCGATCACCGCGACATGCGCGCCTTTCAGCTTCGCCTGTCCCGCGCCGCCAAAGGCCGGCAGGATGATCTGTCGGGCATAGCGGTCGAGTTCGGCGTCGCTGAGCACCGGTCAGCGCAGCTTGATGCCCGACAGCGAGGCGAGGCCGGCGGTGTGCGCGGTTTCGTCGACCGCATCGCTCTCGACCCCCGTCGATCCGAAACCGCCCGCGCCGCGCGCCGTCGTGTCGAGCGTCTCGACCTCGGCAAAGGCCGCGCGCTGGACGGGGGCGGGGACGATCTGCGCGATGCGATCGCCGCGCTTGATCTCGAACGCCTCGTCGCCGAGGTTCGCAAGGATCACCTTCACTTCGCCGCGATAGTCGCTGTCGATCGTCCCCGGCGTGTTGAGGCAGGTGACGCCATGCTTGAGCGCGAGCCCCGAGCGCGGGCGCACTTGCACTTCGTAACCGGCCGGGATCGCCATCGCGAAGCCGGTCGCGACCGCGTGGCGCGCGCCGGGGCGCAGCGTCAGCGTCTCGGCCGCGACGACGTCCATTCCCGCCGCGCCATCGCTGGCATAGGCGGGCAGGGGCAGGCCGCCGCCGTTGGGCAGCCGCTGGATGGCGATCTCAATCTCGTTCCCAGAGTTATTTTGGGGGTGCGCGCGTGTCGAGTTCATCGGCGATCTTTTCCATCAATTTGCGGGCGACGGCTTGCTTGGGAAGCCGGTCCCAGCTGTCTACCCCGGCTTTGCTAACGATATGCACCCGGTTGCTCTCGCCGCCCATCGGGTCGGCCGAGACGTCGTTGGCGACGATCCAGTCGCAACCCTTGCGGGCGAGCTTGGCCTCGGCATGCGCGATCACGTCGTTGGTTTCGGCAGCAAAGCCGATCAGCAACTTGGGGCGTTCGGGCGATTTGGCGAGTCCGGCGAGGATGTCGGGATTTTCGGCGAGCGCGAGCGGCGGAACCTGTCCGCTGCCGTCCTTCTTGATCTTTTGCGGCGCGGCGTCGGCGGCGCGCCAGTCGGCGACCGCGGCGACCATGATCGCGGCATCGACGGGCAAGCCCTCCTGTACTTCGGCCGCCATCTCGACCGCGGTTTCGACGTCGACGCGGATCACGCCGGGCGGGGTCGGCAGCGGCACGGGCCCCGCGATCAGCAGCACCTCGGCGCCCGCTTCGGCGGCGGCGGCGGCGATCGCAAAGCCCTGCTTCCCGCTCGAGCGGTTGGCGATATAGCGCACCGGGTCGATCGGCTCGTGCGTTGGTCCCGCGGTGATCAGGATACGGCGGCCATAGAGCGGGCGGTGGTTTTCCGAGGCAAAATCTGGCTGACCGTCCAAGTCCCCCTCCCGCTGGCGGGAGGGGCTAGGGGAGAGCGTGTCTGGCGAGAGGGCAGAGTCGTATAATGGTAAGACTGACGACGAAACAGTCCCTCCCCCGACCCCTCCCGCAAGCGGGAGGGGAGAAGAAAGCGCCGCATCGATCGCTTCCTTGATCGCGGCGGGTTCGGGCAACCGCCCCGGGCCATATTCGCCGCACGCCATCTCGCCCTCGTCGGGCTCCATCACCGTCACTCCGTCGCCGCGCAGCGTGGCGACATTGCGCCGCGTCGCGACGTGCAGCCACATCCGCACATTCATCGCGGGCGCGGCGAGCACGGGCTTGTCGGTCGCGAGCAGAAGCGTGGTCGCCAGATCGTCGGCGATGCCGGCGGCCATCTTGGCGAGCAAATCGGCGGTCGCGGGCGCGACGACGACCAGGTCGGCCTCGCGGCTGAGCTGGATATGCCCCATCTCGACCTCGTCCTTGAGGTCGAAGAGATTGGTATAGACCTTGTTTTCGCTGAGTGCGGCGAGCGTCAGCGGCGTGACGAACTGCTCGCCCGCGCGCGTGACGACACAGCGCACGATATAGCCCGCCTTGCGCAGCAGGCGGACAAGCTCGATCGATTTATAGGCGGCGATACCGCCGCCGATGATCAGGAGGATGCGCGGCGAGGGCATCAGCGGTGGCTGGCCTGCCCCGGGCGGGCGGCGATCGACTGGGTTTGATTCATCGCCGTCTCCTTCGCACATCAGTTATGCGCTTCCTCGCTTCAGTTCAAGCGGACGCCTAAATGGCCGCAGCGGGAATCACTCGCATCGGGCGGCGCACCGATCGCACCAATGCGGTCAGCGCGGCGGGTGCAAGGGCAAGGCCGACGAACAATGTCGGCGTGACGAGCATCGCCCAATAGAAATTGGCGGGCCGCGCAAAGAGCATCAGCAGCGCCGCATAGCCAAGCTGGATCAGCAGCACGGCAAGCCCGAGCCGCGAGCGCCACGCCGCCCAGCCGAGCAGCGACAGCGGCACGAGCAGCGCCCCGACCCATCCCGCGAAGAAGCGC
>NZ_DATFFD010000123.1:0-16138 GCF_035250425.1 Sphingopyxis sp. | reverse complement strand
GGCAACGAGGTCGCGATCGGGCGGATCATGAACCAGCTCGCCGCGAAAGACGTGCTGACGGTTACCGAGAAACAGGCGCATATTCATGTTAGCGGTCATCCGGGGCAACCCGAGCTTGCTGCGCTCTATGGCTGGCTGCGCCCCAAGCTTGTCCTGCCGGTGCATGGCGAAATCCGCCATATGCACGAACAGGCGCGCTTTGCGCTTGAAAAGGGCATCGCGGACGCACTGGTGCAGGAAAATGGCGATCTGGTACGGCTGTCGCCGGGCACTCCAAAGATCATCGAACGCGTGCGCGCGGGCCGGTTGATCCTCGACGGCGACGTCATCCTGCCCGCCGAGGGCGAGACGATCAACGAACGACGCAAGCTGGCGCTCCACGGCCATATCACCGTCGCGGCGATCTTCTCCGACAAGCGCTTCGTCGACAGCGCGATCAGCTATCGCGGCGTGCCCGTCGAGGACGAACGCGAAGCCTTTATCGACGAGATGCGCGAAGCCGCCGAACAGGCCGCGACGGGGCCCGCCCGCGATCAGGAAAAGCTGCGCGAGGCGATCCGTCTTGGCGTTCGCCGGATCGCGACCGACTGGACGGGGAAAAAGCCCGTCGTCGATGTGATGCTCGTCGACATCTGACGCACGGAAACAAACGCATGAAATGGACTTCGGCGCTCGCCATCTATCTGTTGTTCTGGGCGTTCAGCGCCTTTTTCGTGCTGCCCTTCCACGGCCGCCGCGCGAGCGATGACGCGACGCCGCTGGTGCGCGGACAGGAGCCGGGCGCGCCGGCGACCTTCCGCCCCGGACGCATCCTGCTCCAGATGACGATCGCGGCGACGATCACCTTCGTGCTTTACTACCTCGCCTATGTGAACGGCTGGGCCGATCCCGACGTGCTGACCGGGCGGGCCTGACCCGCTGGCGCGCAAGAGTTCCAAAGTTCAGTAAAGTTCAGCCCTGTGCGGCGCCGATTTGGACCTCGCGGGGGGTGCTGGACACGCACGGTACGCCCCACTGTGGCCGCACCCGCAAGCCAGCCAGCAACCGCTTTTATCTACCAAATGAAAGAGCCGGGATGAAGGCTGGCACAGTGGGATAATGTAGGAAAGGCCTATTTGGAGGCGACGCCTGCTTTGGGGTGGGAGCTGCCGTTGCGACGGCAAACTGTTTTCCCCTCCCGCAGGCGGGAGGGGCAGCGAGACTTACGAACTTTGTTCGTTAGTCGTAGCGGGGTGGGCTATCGCGACGTCGCTGCCCTCCCGCGTTCAGAGTCACGCGCCTCTGAACGCCCCCTCCCGCCTGCGGGAGGGGAGAAGGAATGTCCGCAACCGGTCGGAACCCGTCACACCGCTCCGTCCATTCCAGCGCCGCCTAATTCCGCAGGCGGTCGATCGCCTGCGCCAGCGCGACATACAGCTTGCCGATATCCGACGAGAGCAAGGTGACGCTGATCGCCGACCCGTCGCGCGCGCCGATGAGCAGGCGCAGCATCGCTTCGAAGTCGTGGATGAACTGGTTCACTGACGCGTGGAAGCCATCGTCGGCCTGATAGAGGCGCAGGATTTCCTTGGCCTCGCTATTGTCGATCAGCTTGACCGCGCGCCGCGCGAACACGCCGCGGTCGCCCTTCAGGTACGCGTCCCATGCGGTGTCGCTGACTTCGCTCGACAAGATCTTGGTGACGTCGATCGCGGTCGATTTCAGCGATTCGGTCAGCAATCCGACCTGTTTCGCGAGCGAATCGCGGTCCGACACGGCGATCGCCTGTTCGGCCTCGCTCACGCGCTGTTCGACGGTCGCGCTGGTGTCCATGATCGTGATCAGCTGGCGCATCAACCGGTCGGCGGCGCCGTTCGCCGCCGCGACGGCGCGCGCCGAAGCATCCTCGATCGCGCTGAGTTGCGCCATGATCTCGTTCTTGAACGCGGCGTCGATCGCATCGGTGGCGGTCGCCTGCATCGTCTCGCGCGCGCTTGCGACCAGCTTTTCGAGCGTCAGCCGCGCTTCGTCGGCCGCCGAATCGGCGGTCGCGCGAACTTCGCCGAGCGTCGCGATCATGCGCGCACCGCCCTGTTCGGCGAATTCGTCTGCGCCCTCGCGCAGCTTGGCGAGCGAGGCTTCGGCGTCGGCGAGCGAAGTGTTGATGCGGTCGACGAGCGCCTGCTGGCTGGTCGCATGACCCGCCATCTGCTCTTCATTCGCCTTGAGCGTCGCCTGGACCGCGTTGACATGCGACGCCGTCGACTGCGCGACGAGTTCGGAGGCGTCGAGGATCGGGCGGAGCTGCGACAGCGCCGTCTGGGTGGTCTTGCCGTGCGAGGTGATGCGGTCGAGCGCGTGCGGCAGCGTTTCGTCGAGTTCGCGTGTCACCGCATCGAGCGCGAGGAGCAGCGATTCGGCATGGGCGATGAGTTGATGCGCGGAGGCGTTGCCGCTTTGCACTTCCTGCATGAACGCGGCGAGCTGCGCCTTGGTGTCGTCGATCGAACGGCCGATGACCCCGGTGCTGGAGCTGACGCTGACGTCGAGGATTTCCAGTTGTTTCCCGACTTCGGCTACATGCGCGGTGATGCGCGAGGCGAGTGCGTCGCTGGCGTCGGCGTGGGCGGCGAGCTGCGCGCCCATCGCGACGCCGGCATCGCGGGCGAGGCCGAGCTTCGCATCCATCAGCGCGCCGGCGTCGTCGACGCCTTCGCGGAACTGCCGCCAGCTTTGATCGATCTGGCCCGTCATCGCGGCGACGGTCGAGGCCATATCGTCGCGTGCCGAGGCCGCAACCTTCGTCATATGCCCGAGCGCCGCGCCTTGCACGTCGGCGACCTGCGCCGACGCGGCGAGCAGGTCCGATTCGGTTTCCTTCGTCGCTTCCTGCAGCGCGACGATCGCCTCGAGCAGCGTCGCGGTCGAATCGGCTCCGGTCTGCGCCGCCTTGGCGGCTTCCTCGCCGAGCGCCGCGAGTCGGGCTTCGAGGTTGGCGCCTTGCTGATGCGCGACGAGTCCCGCCTCGCGGAAATTGACCGCAAGCCGCTGCGCGACATCGTCGATCCGCGGCAGGCCGGCGAGCAACCCGTCCATCCGCTGCAGCGCGACGTCGCCCGAGCGTGCGAGCTGGTCGTGCGCGTTGGCGATGACCGAGGCATTGCTGGCGAGCTTGTCGCTGCTTTCACCCAGCCGCAATATAGTGTCGAGGCCGAGCTGCTGGACGATCTTCGCCTGATCTCCGAGCTGCTTCTGCGCATCCGCCAGATGCAGGCCGAGCGAATGCATCGACTGGTTGAGCGCCAAATTCTCTTCGCGAAGCGCGGCCGCGACGCGGGCGAAACGCGCCTGTTCGGACCGGCCCGACCGGAGCAAGACCATCCACAGCACCGCGAGCAGCGTCAGCGGCATCGCGATCGTCGCGACGAGTGTGGGCCAGGCGGAGAGTTCGGGGCTGCGTGTAAAGGCGCCCGTCGCAACGAAGAGCGCGAACCCCGTCCAGCCGATCGCCAGAAGGATAAGCAGCGCAGGGGCAACGCGCTCACGCGAGGCCGACGCGGCGCGTGGCGCCTCATCGATATCCCCGGCGTCATCGAGCGAGGACATGTCGAGCCAATTCCGTTCGGCGGGCGCCTCGGCATCGGGCGCAGACGCGGCTTCGGGCGCCGCCACTTCTGCCGGGTCCGCGCTGTCCGCTTCCTGGTTTGCCGCGGAATTCCGCCACAATCCGACGATCTTCTTTTCCCCCGTCATCCTGCCATCTTAGCATCAAATGGCCGCCATGAAACGGAAACTTAACGACAGCCTGCCAATCCTGTGGAATGTCTTTCGACAGCGGCCCTCTCGACCGATATCTCAGCGCGGCGTTCGGCGACGATCCCGCGATGGCGATGGACCTGCGCACCGCCTTCACCGGCAGCGCGCGCGACCTGTCCGATCTGATGCGCCGATCGCGCTGCGATGCGAACTGGGAAATGGCGGCAATCCGCCTGAAAGGGCTCGCCGCGACCTTTGGCATCATCCCGCTGATCCAGCTCGCCGAGGCGGCGATCGAGGGCGCGCCGGGGGATCCCTCCGTGCTGCGCCGGATCAACCAGGCAATCGACACGATCGCCTGACCGCGGTTCTGACGCTGCCCGGTCCGGCCCGGCAGACCGGGTTCAATTTCCGTTCAGTCGCTTTCCTTCATTGAAATATCAATACCGGCCGTCTTGCCATGGCAACGCGACGGGTTTAGCCGCGTTTACGACGCGCGGCCGAACCTGCATGCTTGGGCGAAGGCGGCCGAGTTCAAAGGAGAGATTTCGATGTTCACCCGTTTCCGCTCGATGCCCGCAACGGCGATGGCCGCCGTGTTGGGCTGCGCGCTGATGGCGACTGCGGCGCCCGCTTCCGCCCAGAAGAAAGAAAAGCCGAAGAAGGAAGAAGCGTCGAAGGGCAAGGGGCTGTCGGCGAGCAAGGCGTTCGGCCCCGCACTCAAGAAAATGACCGACGCCTCCGCAGCTAAGGACACCGCGGCGTTGCAGGCGGCGCTGGCCGAAGGGGAGGGGGCCGCCACCGCCCCCGACGACAAATATCTGCTCGCTTTCTACCAGCTTCAGCTGGGCATCCTGAACAAGGATCAGGCGATCCAGGGCCAAGGCCTTGATGCGATGCTCGATTCGGGCCTGACTCCGCCGGAAAATCTCGCGGTCTACAACTTCTTCTCGGGCAATTTCGCTTATGCGGCGAAGGACTATCCGAAGGCGATCAAGCGGCTCGAAGCCGCGCGCGCCGCGGGATCGACCGATGCCAATCTGCCGGTCCTGCTGATGGACAGCTATCTGAATTCGGGGCAGACCGATCAGGGCATCGCCACCGCCAAGGCCGCGATCGAGGCGAGCCGCGCCGCCGGCCAGCGTCCGTCGGACGAACTTTATGTCCGGCCGATCAAGGCGTTGCAGGCCGCCAATCGCACCAATGAAGTGCTGGACCTGATGACGCTGCGCATGCGCGACTACAACCAGCCGACCGTTTGGCGTCAAACGCTCTTCATCTTGTTGCAGGCCAATCCCGACAAGGAAATCGGGCTCGACGTCCTGCGCCTGATGCGCGCGACGGGGGCGATGCAGCAACGTCCCGAATATGCGGAATATGCCGCGCTTGCGACCGAAGCGGCCCTGCCGGGCGAGGTCGTGTCGCTGATCAAGGCCGGCAAGCAGAGCAAGGTGATCCCGGACAGCGACGCCAAGTTCAACGAGTTGCTCAAAAGCCAGTCGGAGCGCATGGGCGACGAGGAAACGACGTTGACCGCCTATGCCAAAAAGCCTTCGACCCTGTCGAATCCGAAGGTTGCGGGCGCCACGGGCGACGCGATGGTCGGCTATGGCCGCTTTGGCGACGCCATTCCGCTCTACAAGGCGGCGCTGGCCGCCGGCGGCGACAAGGAATTGTGGACCTATCGCCTGGGCGTCGCACAGGCCCATTCGGGCGACGTCGCAGGTGCGAAGGCAAGCTTCGCGCAGATCAACGGCCCCCGCAAGCGGCTTGCCCAATTGTGGACGGCAAAGATCGATGCCCCGCCGGCCGCTCCGGCCGCTCCGGCCGCTCCGGCCGCTCCGGCGGCTCCGGCGTCCGCCCCCGCGACCGGCAGCTGATCGCTTCGGCCCAGGCTAAAAAAAAAGGCGCCGCTCCGAACGGGGCGGCGCCTTTTTTATGCACTTTGTACGAACGGTCAGGGTTCGACGGGAATTCCTGCGAGCTGTTTCGCGGTGCGAATCGTCAGCGATGTTTTGACGCTGGTGACGTTGGGCGCCGACGTCAGGTGCGCGGTCAGGAACGACTGGAAACTCTGGAGGTCGCGGGCGACGACCTTCAGCAAAAAGTCGATCTCGCCGTTCAGCATGTAGCATTCGCGCACCTCGGCGAGCCCGCCGACATAATCCTCGAACGCCTTGAGGTCGGACTCGGCCTGGCTGCGCAGGCTGACCATCGCAAAGACGGTAATTCCATAGCCGAGCTTCGATGCGTCAAGGTCGGCGTGATAGGACCGGATGACCCCCGATTCTTCGAGCGCGCGCACGCGGCGAAGACATGGCGGCGCCGTAAGCCCCACCATCTGTGCCAGTTCGACATTCGTCATCCGCCCGTTTTTTTGCAGCTCGCCCAGTATCTGCAAATCAATCTGATCGAATTTCTGACTAGCCATCATTGAAACATCCGCTTTCCAAAACTGCGGTGACCATAATAATATTTCAGGCGATTGCAATTGTCCCACAATGCGACGTGGACGGTTAAGGCACTTTCATGACCGGATGATTCACGCTAGCCGGTAAGCATATGCTAACCAACGACCAGGGCTGTGGGGCTGATTTTGCGTGACTGCTGACTCGATGATTGCGACCATCTTGCGCCAGGCGCCTGCGGATCGCCGTGCGAGCATCACGGCCTGGCGCCAACTTACCGATATTCTGGCGCAGCGCGGCAATCAACTGTCCGATGACGATATTCGCCGCAGCCTGCATGCGCTCGCGGTGCTCAGGCCGCGCGTTCCCGAATCCGTACGCCGCGACTGCGCGCGCGCCGTCGCGCGCCATGGCCGTTTTGCGCCGCTCGTAGCGCTTTACGCCAATGATGTTGCGGCGGTGTCGGCGACCATGCTGCGCGATGCGCGGCTTGCCGAAGCCGACTGGCTGGCGCTGCTGCCCGCGACGAGCGCGATGGCGCGGTCGGTGCTGGCGGGGCGCTCCGACCTGCCAAGCGGAGTTTATCGCGCGCTCGCCAGCCTTGGCAGCGCGTCGGTCGCCTTGCCGCAGCCCGAAGCCACGGCGAAAGAGGAGCGCGCCCCGGCAGCGGAAAAGGCGCCAGAACCCGCGAGCGAGGGGCATCCGAGCCAGATCAGCGAACTCGTCCGCCGGATCGACAAATATCAATCCACGCGCGCCCAGCCCGCCCAATCGCGCACCCCGCGCGCGGCATTCCTGTTCGAAACCGGCCCGGACGGCGTAATCCACTGGGTCGAGGGCGTGACGCGCGGCGCGGTGATCGGCCTGTCGATCGCCGAAGCGGCCTTTGGCGGCGAGCCCGGCACCGATGGCGTTGCCGCGGGCGCCTTTCGCCAGCGCGCCGAAATCATCAATGCACGCATGCTGCTGGAGGGCGCGCCGGCGGAGGCCGGCGAATGGCGTTTTTCGGCGTTGCCCTGGTTCGATCCGGCGACCGGACAGTTTCGTGGCTATCGCGCGAGCGCGCGCCGCCCGCACCGCAATGAAATGCCTTATGGGCGGCCTGCGGCGGAGGATTCAGGCGATTCGATCCGTCAGCTCATCCACGAGCTTCGCAGCCCGCTGAATGCCATTTCGGGCTTCGCGCAGATTATTTCGGGACAGATGTTCGGGCCGGTCAGCCACGGTTATCGCGGGATGGCCGAAACGATCGTTGCCGATGCCGCATCGGTGCAATCGATCATCGACGATCTGGAGACCGCAGCACGAAGCGGCTCGGCGCACGGCGACGCCCGCTCGGAAGAGGTCGTCGACCTCGGTGGGGTGGTGACGCAGGTCGAAAGCGAACTTGCGGCGCTTCTCGCCGATCAGCGCGTCGATCTCAGCATCTCGCGGGTCGGGGGGCCGTTCCTCGGGCTTGCCAGCGACGCCGATGTGCGGCGGATGGTCGGGCGCCTGCTGACTGCGCTGGTCGATGTATCCGAACCGGGGGCAATTTTGGTCGGACAATTGGTGACCGAGTCGCGGCACGACGACATGCTCCAGCTGCGCCTTGTCCGCCCTGCGACGATCCGTTTTGCGACGGCCGCCGAGCTGCTCGATCCGGGCTTCAGCCCCGAAGGCGAAGCGCCCGGCGCCGCGGTGCTCAGCCTCGGTTTCTCGCTCCGGCTCGTCGACAGCCTTGCGCGCAGCAGCGGCGGACGCCTCGATATCGGGCATAACGCCTTGACCTTGCACCTGCCCTCCGCCAACTCAAAGGCCGAAGTCGAGCTGGAAGCCCAGCAAGGCGAGTAGGCCGGTCGGCCAGCCTTTCAGGGCGAAGGGGAGCATGGTGCAACCTGCGGGCAATTTCTTTGCGTATCCGGCCGCATCGGACCTGATCGAACTGGACGCGGGTGAGCGTCCCCGATTCTGGGTCACGATCGATACCGAAGAGGATTTCGACTGGGCGGCGCCCTTCGCACGCACCGGCTATCGTCTCGCGTCGGTTCCCGCGCTCGCCGAATGCCAAAGCTATTTCGCACAGGCCGCGGTTCGGCCCATCTATCTGGTCGACTGGCCGATCGTCGCCGACGACCGCGCGGTCGACATTCTGGGCGCGGCGCAGGATGGCGGCCGCTGCGAAATCGGGGCGCAGCTTCATCCCTGGGTGACCCCGCCGCACGACGAGGATGTGAACGAGCGCAACAGCTATACCGGGAACCTGCCCGCCGCGTTGCAGCGCGCGAAAATGACGGCGCTGCGCGATGCGATCCGCGACCGCTTCGGCGTTGCACCGGCCGTTTATCGCGCCGGGCGATATGGCCTGGGTCCCGATAGCGCCGCGATGCTTGCCGAACTGGGCTTCCGCTGCGACACGTCGGTTCGCAGCGGGTTCGATTATCGCGCCGGGCACGGCCCCGACTATCGCGCCGCGCCGCTGCATCCTTGGTGGGTTCGCACCGGGCAGGGCGCGGTGCTCGAGATGCCGGTCACGACGGTCTTCGGCGGCTTGCTCGGGGGAGCGGGGCGCCGCGTCTATCACCGCATCGCGCGAAACGGCACGCATGCCGGCGCGGCGCTCGCCCGCCTGGGGCTCGTCGAACGGATCGCGCTGACGCCCGAGGGGATTCCTGCCGAACGGGCGTGCAAGGCGATCGATATCGCGATCGCGGCGCGCCTGCCAGTGCTCAACTTCTCTTTCCACTCGCCGTCGCTGCAGCCGGGCAACACGCCCTATGTCCGCAGCAGCGCCGATCTCGACCTTTTCTATCGCTGGTGGGACGTGGTGCTCGATCACCTTGCGCGCCGCGGCGTGGAGGCGACGACGGCCGCCGAGATATTGGCGATGGCGGAGCGGAAGATGCTGACGAAGCCGGTGCGCTGATCGTTGGCGCTTGCCAATGCGGCGCGGCCTCCGCTATCGCCCGCACACCCCCACCGGGTTTGAAAAGGGGGCCTGTAGCTCAACGGTTAGAGCTGGCCGCTCATAACGGCTAGGTTGCGGGTTCGAGTCCTGCCGGGCCCACCATTTCCCTTGCAAATCGAAACCGATACCTCTCCATTGCGCTGGCAGAAGGAGAGGGACATGGGGAAGCGGCGAACGATCTTGCTCGGCGGTCTTGCGATCTTCGCGGTGGTTGCAGGGGCGGTAGCGGTACGGACCGCGACCTTCGCGCCCAGGGGCATCGCCGACGGCAGCGACATCCGGCTCGCCGCAGTGCCGACCTATGATCTCGACGCCGCCGTCGGGCATCTGAGCGCCGCGGCGCAGATCAAGACGATTTCGCATCAGGATCCGGCGGAGAATGACGTCGCCGAATGGGACCGGCTGCACAGCTGGCTCGCGGCGACCTATCCCGCGACGCACCGGGCCATGGCGCGCACGATCCTGCCGAACCGGACGCTCGTCTATCACTGGCCGGGCAGCGACGCGTCGCTCGCGCCGATCATCGTCATGGCGCATCAGGATGTCGTCCCTGTTACCGAGGGCACCGAAGGCGACTGGAAATATCCGCCTTTTGCCGGGACGATCGCTGAAAATTCGGTGTGGGGCCGCGGCACGGTCGACGACAAGGGCTCGCTCATCGGCCTGTTCGAAGCGATCGAGGCGCTGGCGGCGCAGGGGTTCCAGCCCAAGCGCGGCATCTATCTGGTGTCAGGGCACGACGAAGAGGCCGGCGGATCGGGCGCGGTTGCTGCCGCAGCCAAGCTGAAGGCCGAGGGCGTGCGCGCGCTCTATACGCTCGACGAGGGCAGCGTCGTGCTGCGCGACACGCCGGTGATCGACGGGCCGGCGATCCTGATCGGCGTCGCCGAAAAGGGTTATGCGACGCTCAAAGTCACCGCCAACGCGCCCGGCGGGCACAGCTCGATGCCCCCCGCCGAAACGGGGGTGACGACGCTGGCGCGCGCGGTGCTAGCGATCGCCGAGAGCCCTTTCCCGATCGAGATGCGCGGCCCGGGCGCGGCGATGGTCGAGGCGCTGGCCGCGCACAAGGGCGGGACGACGAAGCTCGCCGTCGCGAACCAGTGGTTGCTCGGTTCGCTACTGAATAAACAGCTTTCGGCATCGCCTTCGTCGGCGGCCGCCTTTCACACGACGATCGCGCCGACGATGTTGCAGGGGAGCCCCAAGGAGAATGTCCTGCCGCAATCGGCCAGCGCGCTGATCAACTATCGCATCGCACCGTGGAACAGCTCGGCCGACGTGATGGCGCGCGCCAAGGCGGCGGTCGGCGATGCGTCAGTCGAACTTAGCTGGGTCAAGCCGCCGAACGAGCCGTCGCGCGTGTCGTCGAGCAATTCGCAGGGCTGGAAATATGTCGTCGCGGCCGCGCGTGCCGATGCGCCCGATGCCGTTGTCGCGCCCTATCTGGTCGTCGCGGCGACCGACAGCCGCAGCATGGAGCCGATTTCAAAGGATGTGTACCGCTTCATGCCGATGCACTTCACGCTCAAGGAAACCGCGATGATCCACGGCACCAACGAGCATATGACGATCGACAGCTTCAAGCGGATGATCGACTTTTATGCGCGGTTGATTGCGACGTCGGCGGGATAGATCGCGGGCGGCAATCAGTCGGCGAACGGGTCGCTCGGATTCTTCTTCGCCATCAGCGCGGCGCAATCTCGTAACGCGGAGATTTGCCATCCCTGTCCATAAGAGACGTCGACGTCGGCGACGCTGACTTCGCCGCGTTTGATCTTCAAGCGGGCCGCTTGTTCGAAGACGCCGAGGAACTCTTTTCCGACAAAGGGGGCGGCAATCGACCTGATGTTGCCATCGACGCGCCCCAGGAAATTGACCTGTCCAAAATTGGCGGTCCGCCCGTCCTTGAGTTCCAGATCGGTCGTGAGCTTATAGACTTCGCCGTCCTTCAACGATTCGAAGCTGGGATCCCCGACCGCGAGGGTCACTTCATTGTGTCGCTCAAAAAATTCCAGATAGACGATGATGTCTCCCTCGAACTGCTTTATGGCGACGCAGGACGAGGGTTGGACGGCGCTGACCCGCCAGCCATTATATATCTTGGTGACCCACTCGGCGGGCGGCGCAGGGGCCATGCCCAACATCAACGCGGTCAGAAATGCCATGCTCGTTCCTCCCCCCTGCAATCAAGTTATGGGCGGCGAAAGCCACTGTCCAGCCGGTAAAGATGCGTCGTGCGTGGTTGGCAGCGATCGCGGATCGGTGTGGGAAGATAGTGGTCGGGGAGACAGGATTCGAACCTGCGACATCCTGCTCCCAAAGCAGGCGCGCTACCGGGCTGCGCTACTCCCCGACTACTGCCCCGCGCCTTAGACACGCCAGGGATGCAAGTCTATCCCGCTTGAACGGCCTTTGACGAAAAGGGCGGGCAAAGAAAAAGGCGGCCTTCCCGAAGGAAGACCGCCCGTTTCTCGTTTCAGTCAACGCCCCGAGGGGCTGCGACTTACTTCTTTTCTTCAGCCGGAGCAGCAGCGGCCGGAGCAGCAGCGGCGTCAGCCGGAGCAGCAGCGTCAGCCGGAGCGGCAGCAGCTTCTGCACCAGCGGCAGCAGCGTCGGCACCAGCGGCAGCGGCTTCAGCGCCAGCAGCAGCGGCGTCGGCGCCTTCTTCAGCAACCGCTTCAGCGGCCGGAGCTTCGGTGGTGGCTTCTTCAGCAGCCTTTTCACCGCAAGCGGCGAGGGCGAACATGCTGGCAGCAACGGCGATAGCAGCAAACTTCTTCATGATGTGTGGGCTCCCTAAAATGCCTTAACGCGTCCGGGAAAACTTCCCGTACCGCGAGCCGCGGGATTTAGCCGTTCCGCATGAATCGTCAACAAAAATAATTGAGATGGCCGGGGGCGGCGGGATTCTGTCATTTCTCCGTCACACTAGGGAAGTTCGTCGTTCGTGCTGTTGGCAAGAATCGCCAGAGTCGCGGCCCAAACGGTCACATTTTGCCGCAATTGCACGGGGTCGACCTTGTCGAGCGTGTCGTCGGGCGTGTGGTGCAGATCGAAATAACGTGTCCCATCCTGCGCCAGATCGATCGCCGGAACGCCCGCCGCGACGAGCGCGCCCACATCGGCGCCGCCGTTCGCCGGTTGGCGTCCACGGGTGACCCCGAACGGCGCCACGGCGGCAGCAATCCGGTCGGCAAGCCCCTTCGCGCTGTCGGGCAGCTTGAAATCGACGCGCCACACGCGGTCGGCGCCGAAATCGGATTCGAGCGCGACAGCATGCTTCTCTTTCCCATGCGCGTCGAAATAGGCCTTGCCGCCGAACACCCCGACCTCCTCGGCGCCCGCCCACAAGACACGGATCGTGCGGCGCGGCTGGCCGGCCGCCATGACATATTTCGCCGCGGCGGTAATGATGCCGCATCCCGACGCATCGTCGATCGCGCCGGTGCCCAGATCCCAGCTGTCGAGATGGCAGGCGATGATGACGGGGCTGGCACCGGGGTCGCTGCCCGGCACCTCGGCAATGACATTGCCCGACGCCTGCTGGCCCAGGTCGCGCGGGGTGAGCAGCAGTTTCATGCGGAGCGCCGCCGCCACATAGCCGAGCGAGCTTTCCTGCGTCCGTATCTTCTGCGCGCGCTGCCACTGGCGCACGAGCAGGTCGGCATCGGGGTTGGAGATCGCGCCGGCCGGGATCGGCTTCACGCCATCCTCGAAAGTGGTGACGCCGGTGTGCGGGTTCCGGTGGTCATCGGTGCCGATCGAGCGGATGACGATCGCGATCGCGCCCTTCTTCGCCGCGACATTCGGCCCGGTGAAGCGGCCGCGACCGTATGTGCCATAGCCGCTGCCGTCCTGCGTCCGCTCCATCTGGTGATCGATGAAGACGATCTTGCCTTTTACACGGTGATCGGGCGCGGCGACCAGCGCGTCATAGCTCGCGAAATAGGCAATATCGCCCTCGATGCCCTTCGCGCCGGTCGAACCGCTGTTGCCGAGCGCGGCAATCGCCAGCTTCTGCGGATGGAACGGGCCGATGAGCGAGGCCGCTTCTTCGCCGCGGACCCATGTCGACATCCTATATGGTTCTTCGCGCACATTCTGGAAGCCGAGGGCCGTAAGCCGCTCCAGCGCCCAGCGGCGCGCCGCCGCTTCGGCCTCGGTCCCCGCCTGCCGCGGCCCAATCTCGGTGGTCAGGCCTTCGGTGATCGACCAGGCGATGTCGTCGCCGCGCTGCGCCATCTCGACCGCGCTTGGCGGCGGCGGGATCGAAGCCGAGGCGGTGGTGGCGAAAAGGAGCGAAGCAATGCCCGCGAACCGGGCTTGGGTGGCTTTGATTTTCATGCCGCTTTCGTAACGGTCCCTTCGGGCCGCGCAAGCGTCGATTGCCCCAATGATTGCCAAGCCCGCCCCCATTCGCTAACCGGCGCGCAACTCAAAACTCTCCCGGCCGCGCCCGCGGCCCAGCCCATACCGGAGCATTTTTCATGGCCGCCCAATATAGTTTCGTGATGAAGGGTCTGAACAAGACCTATCCCGGCGCGCAAAAGCCGACGCTCAAGGATCTGAGCCTGCAATTCTATCCCGATGCCAAGATCGGCATCGTCGGCCCGAACGGCACCGGCAAATCGACGCTGATGAAGATCATGGCGGGCATCGACAAGGACTTCACCGGCGAAGCGTGGGCGGGCGAGGGGATCACCGTCGGCTATCTGGCGCAGGAGCCGCAGCTCGACCCGGCCAAGACGGTCAAGGAAAACGTCATGGACGGCGTCCGCGGCGTTGCCGACATGATGGATCGTTTCAACGAGATCAGCACGCTGATGGCCGATCCGCCCGCAGACGCCGATTTCGACGCGCTCATGGAGGAAATGGGCACGCTTCAAGAAAAGATCGACGCCGTCGATGGCTGGACGCTCGACAACCAGCTCGAAATTGCAATGGAAGCGCTGCGCTGCCCGCCGGGCGATTCGGGCGTCGAAAGCCTGTCGGGCGGGGAAAAACGCCGCATCGCGCTCACCCGCCTGCTGCTCGAAAAACCGTCGATCCTGCTGCTCGACGAACCGACCAACCATCTCGATGCCGAAAGCGTCGCGTGGCTCGAAAAGCATCTCGTCGATTATCCGGGCAACGTCATCCTCGTCACCCACGATCGCTATTTCCTCGACAATGTCGTGAACTGGATCCTCGAACTCGATCGCGGCCGCTATTTCGTCTACGAGGGCAACTACTCCACCTATCTCGAAAAGAAGGGCAAGCGCCTCGAACAGGAATCGCGCGAGGATGCGGGTCGCCAGAAAGCGATCAAGGACGAGCTCGAGTGGATCCGGCAGTCGCCGAAAGCCCGCCAGGCCAAATCGAAGGCGCGTATCAAGAGCTTCGACCAGCTGGTCGAGGCGCAGGAAAAACGCATCCCCGGCAAGGCGCAGATCGTCATCCAGGTCCCCCAGCGCCTCGGCGGCAAGGTGATCGAAGTCGAGAATATCTCGAAAGCCTTTGGCGACAAATTGCTCTTTGAAAACCTGTCCTTCTCGCTGCCCCCCGGCGGCATCGTCGGGGTGATCGGCCCCAACGGCGCAGGTAAATCGACCTTGTTCAAGCTGATCACGGGGCAGGAAACCCCCGACAGCGGCAAGGTGACGATAGGCGATACCGTCCATTTGGGCTTCGTCGACCAGAGTCGCGACGACCTGAAACCCGACAATAATGTCTGGCAGGAAATCTCGGGCGGCGCCGAAATGATGAATATCGGCAAGCATGAAATGCAGACGCGCGCTTATGTCGGCGCCTTCAACTTCAAGGGCGTCGACCAGCAGAAGAAGGTCGGCCAGCTGTCGGGCGGTGAGCGCAACCGCGTCCATATGGCGAAGATGCTGAAACAGGGCGGCAACGTCCTGCTGCTCGACGAACCGACCAACGATCTCGACACCGAAACGCTGGCGGCGCTCGAAGAAGCGCTCGAAAACTTCGCTGGCTGCGCAGTGGTGATCAGCCACGATCGCTTCTTCCTCGATCGCCTCGCGACGCACATCCTCGCGTTCGAGGGCGACAGCCATGTCGAATGGTTCGAAGGCAATTTCGAATCCTATGAGGAAGACAAGATCCGCCGCCTCGGTGACGATGCGACGCGCCCGCACGCAACGTCGTACAAGAAACTGACGCGCTGACCTGATGGCGGGGGATGCGGCTCCGGTCTCGTCGGGCGCGATCCGTTTGGATGCGGACGCGCTCAACGCTTTCATGGCGGAAGCCTTCCCCCATTCGGCGCCGGGTTCGCGCGGCCATGTCGTCTCCGCCGCGCCCGGCCATATCCAGGCGCGGCTGGAGCCGAACGAAAATGCGCTTCGCCCCGGCGGGCTGATCTCCGGACCGACGCAGATGGGCTTCGCCGATATGGCGGCCTATGCCCTCGTCCTCGCGCATATCGGCCCCGTCGCGATGGCGGTGACCAGCGCGCTCAACTACCAGTTCCTGCGCCCGTGCCGGCCCGGCCCGCTGTTCGCCGACGCGCATATGCTGCGCCTTGGCAAACGGCTCGCGGTGATGGATATCCGCATCTGGACCGATGACGCCGACAAGCCCGTCGGTCAGGCGAATGTGACTTACGCGATTCCCTGACAGCTCGCCGGGTGTCCGATGGCGACCGATTGCTGCCTATCAATCATCGTCATCCCGGACTTGATCCGGGATCCCGCTTTTTTGACGCACTGACTGGACCCCGGATCAAGTCCGGGGTGACGGAAGTGGAGGAGGGAACCGCAGCTCCCCCCAAGCCGACCCAATCAATATTCCAGCGACGGATACCAGTCGGTCCCGCGGCCCGACGGTGTGAGGTCGAGAATATTCCACAGGCTCGCGATGTCGGGTGCGTCGCGTGGGTCTTGTCCCGGATCGGCCATCTCGTTCGTCATCTCGCTTCTCCAGAACAGCCGCACCGCGTTTCCGCTCTTCTTGAACACTGCGAGCGCGGGATTTTCGCCGCCGTCGGCGTTCAGCAGACGGAAGTCGCGGGCGTAATCGTCGCCGGCCAGCTGCAGGAAATCGA
>NZ_DATFFD010000122.1:0-12812 GCF_035250425.1 Sphingopyxis sp. | reverse complement strand
TCATCCGGCTCTTTCATTTGGTGGATAAAAGCGGTTGCTGCCTGGCTTGCGGGTGCGGCCAGGGTGGGGCGTGCCGGGCGCGTCCAGCACGCCGCGAGGCTCAAATCGGGCGATGCATAAGGCTGAACTTTCCTGAACTTTGGAATGATTATGCGGCCCTCGGCAATGGCGGCTCACCACCCCAAAACCGACGTCACGCCTTCAATGCCCCATATCCGCCGCCGACGCCTTCGGCCCGCCCGGCTTCGGGGGGCGGAGCAGCAGCACCAGCGGCACCGACGCCAGCGTTACCCACATCATCGCCCAAAAATCGTCGATATAGGCGACCATCGCCGCCTGCCGGTTGATCTCGGCATTGACCATCGCCAGCGCCGCGTCGCCCAGGGCGCCGAAGCGGTCGGCGGTCGACGGGTCGAGCAGGCTGACCGAGCTGTTGGTGACATGCGCCGCCAGATCCGCGTGGCTCCGTTGGATGTTCGAGGCGAGCAGGGTGGTGACGATCGAGATGCCGACCGAGGCGCCGAGGCTGCGGAACAGGTTGAGCAGGCTCGACCCGTCGGTGCGATATTGCGGCTGGATCGTCGCGAACGCCATGGTGTTCAATGGAATGAAGATCAGCCCCATGCCGAGCCCCTGCACCAGCCCGCTGATGATCACCGGCTGCATCCCCATCATCAGCGACCAGTGGCTCATCTGCCATAACGAATAGGCCGCGGTAAGGAGCCCGGTGCCGACCAGCCAGCGCGCGTCGATCTTGCCGAGCAATTGTCCCGCGACCCACATGCTGGCGAGGATGCCGACCCCGCGCAGCGCGAGCGCGACGCCGGTATCGATCACCGGCCAGCCGAACAAATTCTGCAGCATCGGCGGCAGCAGCGCCATCGATGCGAACATCACGACGCCGATCACGACCATGAACCCCATCGCGGTGACGAGGTTGCGGTCGGCGAGCATCAGGCGGCTGAACAAGGGCGCGCGCGCCGTGAACATATGGACGACGAACATCCACAGGCACGAAACGGCGACGCCCAGTTCGATCCAGATTTCGATGCTGTCGAACCAGTCCTGATGCGCGCCGCGGTCGAGCATCAGCTGCAATGCGGCGAGCCCCAGCGCGAGCATCGAGAAACCGAACAGGTCGAAGCGCCGCGTGACGCTGCGGGTTTTGGGTAGCAGCGCCCACATCATCGCGAGCGTGATGAGCCCGACGGGCAGGTTGACGTAGAAGACCCAGCGCCA
This sequence comes from Sphingopyxis sp., assembly GCF_035250425.1. Lineage (GTDB taxonomy): Bacteria > Pseudomonadota > Alphaproteobacteria > Sphingomonadales > Sphingomonadaceae > Sphingopyxis. The sequence goes on along the minus strand of NZ_DATFFD010000122.1, from coordinate 11,573 downwards.
ATTGACGCTTTCGGTCAGCCAGCCGCCCAAAATGGGGCCGAGGATCGGGCCGATCATGATCCCCATGCCCCAGATCGACATCGCGCGCGCGTGGCGTTCGGGCGGGTTGATGTCGAGCATCACCGACTGCGACAGCGGGCCGATAAAGGCGGCGCTGACCCCCTGCAGAAAGCGGAAGGCGACCATCTGCTCGAGCGTCTGCGCGGCGCCGCACGCCATCGAGGCGACGATGAAGCCGACAACTGCGGCCATGAACAATTCGCGCCGCCCGATGCGGTCGGCAAGCCAGCCGGTGATCGGCATCGCGACGGCCGAGGCGAGGATATAGCTCGTCAGCACCCATGTCACCGTCTCACTCGTCGCGCCGAGCGCCGACTGCATATGCGGAATCGCGACGTTGGCGATCGTCGTGTCGAGGATCTGCATGATCGACGCGCCCATCACCGCGACGGTCAGCAGGCCGCGATAGCGCACGCGTTCGTGCAGCGGGATCGACTCGTCGTCGGGCAGCGCCGCGGCGGACGGCCGGCTGGGGAGGGAGCGGCTGGCCATGGCTAGAAAAGATCCTCCCCATCGCGAAGCGTTGGGGAGGGGGACCGCCCGCGAAGCGGGTGGTGGAGGGGTAATGCGGCCTTGCGCGGACGCTCGACGAAGCAGACCCCTCCGTCAGCGCTTCGCGCTGCCACCTCCCCAACGCTTCGCGATGGGGAGGATCGATTTTGGCGCGGCGAAATCACGCCTACTTCCCCGCTACCGACCCACCGCCGGTAAACACCCGAACGTCAGCCGACAGCCCCGCGATCATGTCGCGTGCGGGCTTTTCGTCGAAGGCGATCCGCACCGGCACGCGCTGCGTCACCTTGACCCAATTGCCGGTCGCATTCTGCGCGGGCAGCACCGAAAATTCGCTGCCCGTGCCCGCGCCGATCGTCAGCACATGGCCGCGTACCTTCACCCCCGGATAGGCGTCGAAGCTGATTTCGGCGCGCTGGCCGATGCGCATGTCGGCGAGGTCGGTTTCCTTGAAATTGGCCTCGACCCACGGATGCGCGGTATCGACCAAGGTGACCGCGGGCAGCCCGGCGACCATCATCTGGCCAACCTGCAGCCGGTCCGATTGCGCGATCCGGCCGGCGCTCGGCGCGCGGACGGTGGTGCGGCCGAGGTTCACCTCGGCCTGCGAGCGCTGGACGCGCGCCGCCTCGACCTGCGGGTTGATCCCGCTCGACGGGCCAGCGGCCAGCTTGGTGCGCGCTTCGGCGGCGGCGGCTTCGGCCTGGCGCACGCGTTCGCGCGCCTGCGCAACCGCGTGGCGCGCCGCGTCATAGGCCGCCTTGGTGGTGAAGCCCTTTTCCATCAGCGCCGCTTGGCGCTGGAAGGTGATCTCGGCGAATTTGACGTCCTCGCGCGCCGCGGCGATGTCGACGCTCGACGTGTTCGCGCTCGCCGACAGGTTGCCGACCTCGACCTCGGCGGCGTCGATCGCCGCGCTCGCCTGCGCCACGGTCAGTGCATAGGGTTCGCCGTCGATACGGAACAGCAGCTGGCCCTTCGCGACCTGCTGGCCGTCGCGCACCGCGACTTCGGTGATCCGACCGCCGACTTCGGCGGCGACCGAGACCTTATCCATCTGGACATAGGCGTTGTCGGTCGACACCGACCCGCCGCTCGTCAGCCACCAGCCGGCACCGCCCGCGATCAGCGCGAAGGGCAGGCCGAACATCAGGAGGCGCGTGCGCCAGCTCGCCTTGGGCGCGGCCTCGGCAGCCGGCGCCGGACTCGGCAGCGGATCGGCCTTCGGCGCGGCCTTGGGCGGCGTCGCCTCTTCGGCCCGGGGGTTTTTGGCGCGGCGGGATGGGGAGAGCTGGTCCATCAAAATGTCTCTTCTTCTTTTTGGCATATACGGCGGGACAAATTGGCGCGGACGCGCTCGACGAGGTCGATGAGCTGGTCGCGCTCGGCGTCGCTCAGCCCTTCGGTCGCCTCGGCGGTCAGCGCGTCGGCCATCTCGCGCATTCCCCCGAGCAGGTCGCCCGCGCGCGGCGTCAGATACAGCTGCCAGGCGCGGCGGTCGGCGGGGTCGGCGCGGCGCTCGACCAGTCCGGCCTCGACCAGCCGGTCGACCATGCGCGACAATGTGATCGGTTCGACCTCGATCAGCTCGGCAAGCGGTCCCTGCCTTATGCCTTCGTGCCGTTTCAGATAGGTGATGAGGCGCCATTGCAGCGCGGTGATGCCGCTGCCCTTCGTGCGCGCGTTGAACGAACGCCGGAACAGCCGCGCGGTGTCGTTCAGCAGGAATCCGATCGTTTCACTCATGTCATAAGATATAATAGCAATTGCTACTATTTTCAACATCCGGAATTTTCGTACAACAATCTCGAATCTGGTGTAAATTTTCTTTACACTGCTTGCGCCGGGCGTGTTTTCCGGCAGGATGACGTCATGACATTGACCGCAGACCTCTTCTGGTCCTTTCGCTCGCCGTACAGCTATCTCGCTGTCGGCCGCTATCGCGCGCTCGCCGCCGGCCACGATCTGACGATCAACCTGCGCCCGGTCTATCCGCTCGCGATCCGCCAGCCCGATTTTTTCGAGCGCAATCATCCCAATTGGCTGAGCTATACGGTGCGCGACATGATCCGCGTCGCGCAGTTTCATGGCATTCCCTTTGGGCCCCCGCGTCCCGACCCGATCGTGCAGGATCTGGCGACGCGCGCGATCGCGGCCGAGCAGCCCTATATCTATCGCCTGACGCGGCTCGGGCAGGCGGCGTCGCGGCGCGGCAAGAGCCTTGCCTTCGCGCACGAAGCGGCGCAGCTCATCTGGGGCGGGGCGCAGGACTGGCACCTCGGCGATCATCTGGCCGCCGCCGCGCGCCGCGCCGGCCTCGACCTTGCCGAACTCGATGCCGAGGCGGTGCGCGAGGCCGAGCTACTCGATAACGAGATCGCCGCCAATCAGGTTGCGCTCGAAATCGCCGGCCATTGGGGGGTGCCGACATTGGTGTTCGATGGCGAGCCCTTTTTCGGGCAGGACCGTATCGAAATGGCGAAGTGGCGCATGGAGCAAAAGGGCTTGCGGGCGCGCTGATCGGCGCTTGCCGAACCGGGCGTGAAGGGCGCATAGCGCGGCACATGACGATCGAACCCCAATATTTCGAGGCGCGCGACGGCGTGCGGCTGGCGTGGCGCGAAATGGGCGAAGGCCAGCCGCTGTTGCTGCTTCACGGCCTGTTTTCGAGCGGCGAGGTCAACTGGATCAAGTTCGGCACCGCCGCGCGCGTGGCATCCGAGGGCTACCGCGTGATCATGCCCGACCTGCGCATCCACGGGTCGAGCGACGCGCCGCACGAAGAGGAATTTTATCCGCCCGACATACTCGTGCGCGACCTTGAAGATCTGATAGCGCATCTGGCTCTTGCGGACTTCGACCTCGGCGGCTTTTCGCTCGGCGCGCGCACCAGCGTCCGCGCGGTCGTTGCGGGTATGAAACCGCGCCGGCTGATCCTCGGCGGCATGGGGCTTGCCGGGCTCGCCGGCTGGCAAAGACGCGGGCAATTCTTCAAGCGCGTCATCGCTGAATATGAGACGGCAAAGCGCGGCGACGACACATGGCTGTCGATCCAGTTCATGAAAACGATGAAGGTCGATCGCATCGCGGCGGGGCACCTGCTCGACAGTTTCACCGACACGGCGCCCGCGATGCTGGCGGCGCTGACGATGCCCGTACTTGTCGTATGTGGCGAGCAAGATCAGGACAATGGCTCGGCACCCGACCTCGTCGCCGCGCTCGCCGACGCACGGCTCGCGACGATCCCCGGCACGCATATGTCGAGCGTCACGCAGCCCGAACTGGGCGAGGCGATCGCCGCTTTTCTCGCGGCTTGACCGGACTCGCGGCAAGCGCCTAGCTGTTCGCATGCGCCGCAGAGCGCTGCGATAATTTTCCAGAGGACGCACCCCATGAAAGCCATGATTTCGACGCTGTCGCTTGCCCTGTCGCTCGCGGTGGCGACCCCTGCTTTTGCCCAAACTGCGCCGACGACCGCCCCCACCGCCGCCGACGCCGACGCCTTCATCGCGTCGGTCGAAAAGGACTTGTTCGATTACACGGTCGAGGCGAGCCAGGTGAACTGGGTCAACAGCACCTATCTGACCGAAGATACCGACGCGATGGCGTCGCGGATCAACGCCGTCGGCACCGAAAAATCGGTCAAATATGCGCTCGAAGCCGCCAAATATAAGGATGTCACGGGGCTCAGCGCCGATACGAAGCGCAAGCTCGATATCCTGCGCACCGGCATCGTGCTGCCCGCGCCGACGACGCCGGGCGCCGCGACCGAGCTCAACACGATCGCGACCGACCTGCAGTCGCAATATGGCAAGGGCCGCGGCACGCTGAACGGCAAGGAAATCTCGGGCTCGGATATCGAGGCCGCGATGGGCGACCTCAAGCACACGCCGGCGCAATTCGCCGAAATGTGGACGAGCTGGCACGACAAGGTCGGCGCGCCCATGAAGGATGACTATGCCAAGCTGGTCGGCATCGCGAACGCCGGCGCGAAAGAGCTGGGCTTCGCCGACACCGGCGCGATGTGGCGTTCGGGTTACGACATGCCGCCCGAGGAATTCGCCAAGGTCACCGAGAAGATCTGGCAGGACATGAAGCCGCTGTACGTCGCGCTCCACACCTATGTCCGCTGGAAGCTGAATGAGAAATATGGCGACGCGGTCCAGGCCAAGACCGGCCCGATCCGTGCCGACCTGCTCGGCAATATGTGGGCGCAGGAATGGGGCAACATCTACCCGCTCGTCGCCCCCGCGGGAACCGGCGACCTCGGCTACGACATCGGCGATCTGTTGACCGCGCAGGGCAAGGCGCCGCTCGACATGGTCAAGGCGGGCGAGAATTTCTATTCGTCGCTCGGCATGGCGCCGCTGCCCGAAACCTTCTGGAAGCGCAGCCAGTTCCTGAAGCCCGCCGACCGCGAAGTCGTCTGCCACGCCTCGGCGTGGGACGTCGACAACAAGGACGATATCCGCATCAAGATGTGCATCAAGGTGAACGCCGACGACTTCATCACCATCCACCACGAACTCGGCCACAATTATTACCAGCGCGCCTATAACAAGCAGCCGTTCCTTTACCTCAACGGTGCGAACGACGGCTTCCACGAGGCGATCGGCGATTTCGTCGCGCTGTCGATCACGCCGCAATATCTGGTCGACATCGGCCTGCTCGACAAGGCGAAGGTGCCGAGCGCCGACAAGGATATCGGCCTGTTGCTGCGTCAGGCGATGGACAAGGTCGCTTTCCTGCCGTTCGGCCTGCTCGTCGATCGCTGGCGCTGGGGCGTTTTCGACGGATCGATCCAGCCCGCCGACTACAACAAGAAATGGACCGAGCTGCGCACCCAATATCAGGGCATCGTCCCGCCGGGCGAACGGCCGGCGAACGCGTTCGACGCGGGTGCGAAGTTCCACATCCCCGGCAACACGCCCTACACCCGCTATTTCCTCGCGCGCGTGCTGCAGTTCCAATTCTATCAGGCGGCGTGCAAGCAGGCCGGGTGGAAGGGGCCACTCCACCGCTGCTCCTTCTATGGCAACAAGGCGGTCGGCGCGAAGCTCAACGCGATGCTCGAAATGGGCGCGTCGAAGCCGTGGCCCGATGCGCTGCAGGCGTTCACCGGCAGCCGCGAGATGTCGGGCAAGGCGATGGCCGATTATTTCGCGCCGCTGAAGACATGGCTGGACCAGCAGAACAAGGGCAAGCCGCAGGGCTGGTGAGCCGAACGAACGACGACAAGCAGAAAGGCCGGGGCGGCGACGCCCCGGCCCTTTTTCATTGCGCCTCGACCGACTGTTTGAAGCGGGCGAGCCGCGCGCTTGCGGCGGCGGCGTGCGGACCGATCCAGCGGTCGTGGATGTCCTGGATCGGCACTGCGTTGAGGTGGTTCCAGCGCTCGCGGCCGCGACGCTCGGCGATCACCAGTCCCGCATCCTCCAGCACCTTCAGATGTTGCATCACCGTGCAGCGGTCGATGTCGGCAAAATGGCCGCACAGCGCGCCCGTGGTTAGCGGCTGATCCTTAAGGTCGTCGAGAATCTGGCGCCGGATCGGCGAGGCGAGCGCCTTGAACGTCGCGTCGAACTGGTCGTGAATTGACATGTTATATAAATATAACATAAAAAGATGCGACTCAAGCGGAGAATGGACATGGAACTGAAGTTCAGGGTCGCGGCGCGGATCGCGAAGCCGGTGCACGAGGTCTTCGAGGCGGTCGCAGATCCCGCGAAGCTGTCGAATTATTTCACCACGGGCGGCGCGAAGGGCCGGCTCGAAACCGGCGCCACGGTCGAATGGGACTTTCACGACTTTCCCGGCGCCTTTCCGGTCTATGTGACCGAAGTGGTGAAGGACGAGAAGATCGTCCTCGAATGGCAGGCGAGCGAAGGCGAGGCTCACAATGTCGAGGGCGGCGAGCAAAAGGACAGCGATTATCGCACCAAGGTGACGATGAGCTTCAAGAGCCTCGACGACGGCCGCACGCTCGTCGAGATCGCCGAGGAAGGCTGGCGCGAGAATCAGGGTGCGCTCAGCGCATCCTATGGCAATTGCCAGGGCTGGGCACAGATGCTCTGCGCGCTCAAGGCGTGGCTGGAGCATGGCATCAATCTGCGCGAGGGCATGTATGTTTGAGCTGCGTCAGCGCCTTCCTGATTGAAGGTCGGCGTTGGTGAGGGAAGCGGACATTTGCTATCCCAACTTCGTCATCCCGGACTTGATCCGGGATCCACGACGACGGCGTGGCTATGGATCCCGGATCAAGTCCGGGATGACGATAAGAAGGAGGTCCGCAACCGGCCGTTACCGGAACGGTGGTTCGTTGAACGCGCGGAGTTTGCGGCTGTGGAGCTTGGCGCCCTCGTCGCGCATCGTCTCGCACGCGCGGATGCCGATCTGGAGGTGCGCGGCGATTGCTTCCTCGTAGAAGCGATTCGCCTGTCCGGGCAGCTTGAGTTCGCCGTGGAGCGGCTTGTCGCTGACGCAGAGCAAGGTGCCGTAGGGCACGCGGAAGCGATAGCCTTGCGCCGCGATCGTTGCCGATTCCATGTCGATGCCGATCGCGCGCGACTGCGAGAAGCGCAATGCGCTGTCGGTGTAGCGCAGCTCCCAGTTGCGGTCGTCGGTGGTGACGACGGTGCCGGTACGCATGCGTTTCTTGAGGTCGGCGCCCGTGGCGCCGGATACCGCCTCGGCGGCGGTCGCGAGCGCGACCTGCACTTCGGCGATCGGCGGGATCGGGATGGCGACCGGCAGCACCGCGTCGAGGATATGATCGTCGCGAAGATACGCGTGCGCGAGCACATAATCGCCGATGCGCTGGCTGGGGCGAAGGCCACCGCAATGGCCGATCATCAGCCACGCCTCGGGGCGCAGCACCGCGAGATGGTCGCAGATCGTCTTGGCGTTCGACGGGCCGACGCCGATGTTGACGAGCGTGATGCCGCCGCCGTCGGGGGCGATCAGGTGGTAGGCGGGCATCTGATGCCGCCGCCAGGCGCTGTCGGCGACGAGCGCGCTGGCGTTGACCCCCGGCTGGTCGACATAAAGCCCCGCGGCGCCCGCAAGCGCGGTGTAACGACCTTCGCCCACCTGCGCGCCCGCCCAGGCGACGAATTCGTCGACATAGCGGTGATAGTTGGTGAACAATATATAGCGCTGGAAATGCTCGGGTGCGGTGCCGGTATAGTGACGAAGGCGCGCGAGGGAGAAGTCGGTGCGCAGCGCGTCGAACAAGGCGAGCGGCTGATCGGCGGCGGGATCCTGTCCGAACAGGCCGTCGGCAAGCTCGTCGCCGATGTCGGCCAATTCCGTGGTCGGGAAATGGCGCGCGAGTTCGAGCGGGGTGACCCCGCCCATGTCCGACCCGTCGCTGGCGTCGAGCACATAGGGAAAGGGGATCTGCTGCCCCGTCCGCGTGACCTCGAGCGTGATGTCATAATGGCGCGCGAGGAGCATGAGCTGCTCGCGCAGGTAATCGGCGAACAGGTCGGGGCGCGTTACCGTGGTGACGAATTCGCCCGCGCGCTCGAAGCGGCCGAATGAGAGATTATGCCCCTTCTGCCCCTCGCGCTGTTCGCCGGTGGTGACGAGGCGGATTGCCGGATAGTCGAACAGCCCCTTCGCCGCGGCGTCGGCCGACGGCAGCGTGCGGTCGCGGACATAGGCCGCGATGGCGGATTTGAGATTGGTGACCGACGCGCGGAACTGGGTCTGAAGCTCGGCGATAATCTCGTCGACGAGCGCGGCGGGGTCGGTGGTTTCTTGCGATGAGTTAGATGTCATCAGGGCGGTGTTGCATGAAAATATGACAAAAGGGAAGGGGGCAGCCCGATGGCCGCCCCGCCCCCGATTGCTTACAGCTGCTCGAGCATATGGTCGGCGCTCGACACCTTGAACTCGCCGGGAGCCTCGACATTGAGCTGTTCGACGACGCCATCGTTGACGATCATCGAGAAACGCTGGCCGCGCTTGCCCATGCCGAACGCCTTGCCGTCCATCGTCAGACCCACGGCTTCGGCGAAGTCGCCGTTGCCGTCGGCGAGCATGGTCACGGCGGAACCGGCATTCGCATTCTTGCCCCACGCGCCCATGACAAAGGCGTCGTTGACCGCGGTACAGACGATTTCGTCGACGCCCTTGGCCTTCAGCTCTTCGGCCTTGTCGACGAAGCCCGGCAGGTGCTTGGCCGAACAGGTCGGGGTGAAGGCGCCGGGAACCGAGAAGAGCGCGACGCGGCGGCCCTTGAAATAATCGGCGGTGTTGACCTGTTCGGGGCCGTTTTCGGTGACCTTTACGAAGGTGGCGTCGGGTAGCTTGTCTCCGGTCTGGATCGTCATGGTCGGCATCCTTTCACTCGAGGGGATTTTGATGGCGGTGACATCGGGTGCGCCGGTCGCCAAGTCAAGCGCGGCGCGGCGGTTGATCGAAAAGCTGGACCGCGCCGCCGCGACGCGGCATGGTGGCGATCATGAGCACAGACCCCACCTGGTTCACCGGCCAGCTGCTGCTTGCGCTGCCGGGCATTGGCGATCCCCGTTTCGAACATTCGGTGATCGCGATGATCAGCCATGACGAAGAGGGCGCGATGGGGATCGGCATCGACGATCCGATCGACGGCATGACCGTCGGCGCGGTGCTCGACCAGCTCGAAATCGCGCACGATGTGCCGCTCGACCAGCCGGTGTTTCTCGGCGGACCGGTCGAGCCGTCGCGCGGCTTCGTCCTCCACAGCCTCGACTGGGGCGGGCAGGAGGCGGTGCAGGTCGGCGATCGCTGGATGGTCTCGAGTTCGCACGACATCCTGCGCGCGATTGGCGAGGGGCGCGGCCCGTCGCGCTGGCTGGTGGCGCTCGGTTATGCGGGCTGGTCGCCGGGGCAGCTCGAGGGCGAAATGGTGCGCCACGGCTGGCACGTCACGCCGGGAAGCGATGGCCTGCTATTCGAAACGCCGCCCGCCGAACGGTGGCAGGCGGCGTTTGCCGAAGCGGGAGTGGACGCCCGCTTGCTGACGACCGAAGGCGGCGAGGCTTGATCGTCGCCCCCCGCGAAGGCGGGAGCCGCCGGCAACCTTATGCAAGGCCGATAACCGCCGCGTTCAGAGGCACGCGACTCTGAAACGCCCTTCGCAGGGGCGACGATATTGTTCAGCGTGCCAATGCGAGCAGCGGGCGGCCCTGATTGAGGTTGGCGAGCGCAGCGCGCGCGGCCCAGCGCGAATCGACATAGCGGCCGTCGGCGAGTTCGAGGTCGTAGCGGATCGGGCTGCCGATCGCGTTGTCGTAGGCAGCGGCGGCTTCGGCGGTGCGACCCAGACGAGCGTAAGCGGTGCCAAGATTAATCAGGCGCGACGGGTCGCGCCGGTCGAGCGCGGTGTCGCCGGTCAGCTTTTCGACCGCGGCGCGGTTTTCGCCGGCCCTGAGCTCGGGATAGGCGACAGGCAGAATCTGCTCCGAATCGGCGTGCGGTGCGGTAACGACGACGATCGATTGCGCCGCGGCGGGGCTTGAAAAGGCCAGTGCGATCAGCGGCAGCAATATTTTTTTCATCTCTCTATCTCCCCGAAAACTTTCGCCGATTTTCTCGCGCTTCGGGCAAAAAGTCAATGTTTTCGGGGGTTTGTAACATAGTTGTCACAAAAAGCGATTATGCTAATCGCAAGGAGTGTTATAAGTCAGGATTTTCAGAATCTTGGCCTTCACGACTCTGCGTCACAATCAGGCGGCGCGGATTGTCACATTTGCGGCCTGTGAAATTTTTTTCCCGACGCCGCGCATTTTGCGCGCCGATTCGCATGGCTGCGCTCGCCCGCCGGGCGGTGCCGGGATTGCGATATAAAGAATAGTTTATATTTGATCGCGGAGCCGCTTTCGGATAGGGCGCCGGGCATGTTTTTCGTGGCCGCTCGCCTGCGGTCGAACTCGCCTGACTGGAGAATACCCCGTGGCCACTCTCGCCGCCGACACCCGTGACTATGTGATCGCCGACATCGGCCTTGCCGATTTCGGGCGCAAGGAAATCAACATCGCCGAAACCGAAATGCCGGGCCTGATGGCGCTGCGCGCCGAATTCGGCGCGGCGCAGCCGCTGAAGGGCGCGCGCATCGTGGGCTCGCTGCACATGACGATCCAGACCGCGGTTCTGATCGAGACGCTGACCGCGCTCGGCGCCGAAGTCCGCTGGGCGACGTGCAACATCTTCTCGACCCAGGACCATGCCGCCGCCGCGATCGCCGCGTCGGGCGTGCCGGTGTTCGCGGTGAAGGGCGAAAGCCTCGCCGATTACTGGGACTATGTCGGCCGCATCTTCGACTGGGGTGTCGAGGACGGCACGACCTGCAACCTGATCCTCGACGACGGCGGTGACGCCACGATGTTCGCGCTGTGGGGCGCGAAGCTCGAGGCCGGGCAGGAAATGCCGGCGCCCGAGAATGAGGAAGAGATCGAAATGCAGCGGGCGCTGAAGGCGTTTGTCGCGGCGAACCCCGGTTACCTGACCAAGACGGTCAAGGCGATCAAGGGCGTGTCGGAAGAAACGACGACCGGCGTCCACCGCCTGTACCACATCGCCAAGAAGGGCGAACTGCCCTTCCCCGCGATCAACGTCAACGACAGCGTCACCAAATCGAAGTTCGACAATCTCTATGGCTGTAAGGAATCGCTCGTCGACGCGATCCGCCGCGGCACCGACGTGATGCTCGCGGGCAAGGTCGCGACCGTCGCCGGCTTCGGCGACGTCGGCAAGGGCAGCGCCCAGTCGCTCCGCAACGGCGGCGCGCGTGTGCTCGTCACCGAAATCGACCCGATCTGCGCGCTGCAGGCGGCGATGGAAGGCTTCGAGGTCGTGACGATGGACGAAGCCGTCAAGCGGTCGGACATCTTTGTCACCGCGACGGGCAACGCCGACGTCATCACCGCCGAACATATGGCGGCGATGAAGAATATGGCGATCGTCTGCAACATCGGCCACTTCGACAGCGAGATCCAGATCGCGGCGCTCGCCAA
>NZ_DATFFD010000121.1:0-32531 GCF_035250425.1 Sphingopyxis sp. | reverse complement strand
GCGACACCGCCGCGATCCATTTCAGCGACGTTCGCGTTCCGGCCGAAAATCTGATCGGTCCGGAGAACGGCGGCTTCATCGGCATCATGCGCAATTTCAACAGCGAGCGGCTCGGCATGGCGATGGGCTGCTGCGCCTATGGCCGCGTCGCGATGGCCGAGGCGGCGGAGTGGGCGCAGAACCGCGAGACCTTCGGCAAGCCGCTCGTCGGCCACCAGTCGATCCGCATCAAGCTCGCCGACATGGAACGCCAGATCGAGGCGACGCAGGCGTGGGTCGACCTCTGCGCGTGGCAGGTCAAAACCGGCAAGGACCGCCCCGCCGATTTCGCGATGCTCAAGGTGCAGGCGACGCGGATGCTCGAATCGGTCGCGCGCGAGGCCGCGCAGGTGCTGGGCGGCGCGAGCTACATCACCGGCAGCAAGGTCGAACGCATCTACCGCGAGGTCCGCGTCAACGCGATCGGCGGCGGCAGCGAGGAAATCATGCTCGATCTGGCGGGGCGGCAATTGTTCGGGGGGAAGCGCTAGACCGCGAGACGCCGCGCATAGCGGTCGAGCCGCGCCAGCTGCATCATCAGCGCGCTGACGAGAATCACCTCAACCGACGCGGTGGCGGCAATCAACGCGAGCGCCCCATCAGCACTGCCGATGCCGACCGCACGCAGCAGGCTGGCGCCGACCGACAGCGCGAGGCATCCGGCGGCCAGATGCAGCGCTTTACGAACCGCCGCGATCCGATAACGCGACGAAAACCACCACGCCGCACCAATGCACAGCAAAGCAGCGACCAGCCCGCCGCGGTCGAACCACGCGAGCGGATCGCCGCCGCCCGGAATATCGAGCAACACCGTCCGCAGCCGCATCAGCAGCAGCGTCGCTCCGCCCAGCAAGGCGGCTGCGATACACGACCGCCGCAACCGGTCGGGCAACGCCGCCTCGGCATAGGCGCGCGCGATTTCGGCCGGGCGCCCGAAACGCCGCACCGCATCGGCCTCGCCGACATGCTCGGCGGTATCGAAAAGATGCGATTCGATTTCGTCGTGCACACGCCGCGACAGCCGGGGATCGAACGCGAGGACCCGGTCGAGTTCGTCGAGATAGGCGGCGATCGGACCCGTCATGCGCGCGCGCCCAGCACGCGGTCGATGCCGCTGGCAAAGCTTTGCCACCCCGCGCGCCGCTCGACCAGCGACTGGCGCCCTTTGTCGGTCAGCGCATAGACACGGCGTTTGCGCCCGCCCTCGGGCTGGACCCAGTGGCTTGCGAGCAGGCCCGCGAGTTCGAGCCGGTGGAGCGCCGGATAGATCGTCCCTTCGGGCAAATCGAAATGCCCGCCGCTGCGTGTCCGAATCGCCTCGATGATCGCATAGCCGTGCAGCGCCGCATCGCCGATGGTCGCGAGCAGCACCGCGTCGAGATGGCCTTTGAGCATTTCCGAAGACATGGCCGCCGATTTAGCTTTGCAACGCTAGGTATGCAAGCTATACCTAGCAACCCTAGGCTTAGGACGGAGAATATGATGACGACAGCGAAATGGACCGAAGGCTCGCGCCTCTTCTGGTTGCTGACACTCGCCCTCGCCGCGATGGCGCTGGGGCTGCTCTTCCCGGCCGGCTGGAGCACCGACGGCTATCGCCTCGTGATCCGCGCCACCGCGCGCACCTCGCTCCTCCTCTTCCTCGCCGCCTTTGCCGCTGCCGCGGCGGCGCGGCTGTGGCCCGGCGCCTTCACGCACTGGTTGCGGCGCAACCGGCGCCAGTTCGGCCTATCCTTCGCCATGTCGCATCTGATCCACGCGCTGGCGATCTTCACCCTATGGCGGAGCGATCCGGACACCTTCTGGACGCTGTCGAACAAGGGGTCGATCGTCTCGGGCAGCATCGCCTATCTGTTCATCGCGGCGCTCGCGGCCACGTCGTTCGACGCGATGGTCCGGATGCTCGGCCCCAAGGCGTGGGGCTGGCTGCATTGGGCCGGCGTGTGGTTCATCGCGATCAGCTTTATCTTCACCAACGGCAAGCGAATCCCCGTCAGCGGCTGGTATGCGCTCCCTGTCGCGCTGGTCCTAGCGGCGATTCTGTTGCGGATTGCGGCGAAGCGACGGCGCCGCGTGCCCGCCGCGGCCTGAACCTTTCCAAGATCCCTCGACACGCGTGTGGCTTGGCGGCACAGTCGCTGCATGGACACCGCATTACATAGCTGGCCCGCCGAGGCCGAAACCCTCTTGGGCGATCTCGTCGACCTCCGCCGCGCGATCCATCGCGAACCCGAACTCGGGCTGCAGAACCCCAAGACGCTCGCGAAGATTAAGGATGCACTCGCGGGCCTGCCGCTCGAATTTCGCGAGGGGCCGTCGACGACCGGGCTGATCGCGATTTTGCGCGGGCCGGCGAACGGGCGGACCGTGCTCTTGCGCGGCGACATGGATGCGCTGCCGCTCGTCGAGGATACGGGGCTCGACTTCAGCTCGGAAACCACCGGCGCGATGCACGCGTGCGGGCACGATACGCATGTCGCGATGCTGGTCGGCGCGGCGAAATTGCTGTGTGCGGCGCGCGACCGGCTGCCCGGCACCGTGATGTTCATGTTCCAGCCGGGCGAGGAGGGCCATCATGGCGCGCGCTTCATGCTGGAGGACGGGATCGTCGACCCGCTGCCCGACGCCGCCTTCGCGCTCCACATCATGCCCAATGCGCCGCACGGGATTTTTGCGGGGCGCGCGGGGCCGCTGCTCGCCTCGTCCGATGTCCTCGCGATCTGCGTCAAGGGCGCGGGCGGCCATGCCTCGATGCCGCACGACAGCATCGACCCGATCCCCGTCGCCTGCGCGATCGTCACCGCGATCCAGACGATGGTCACGCGGCGCATCTCGGTCTTCGACCCCGCGGTCGTCACCATCGCGAAGATCGCCGCAGGCACGACGAACAATATCATCCCCGAGAGTGCCGAGATGCTCGGCACGATCCGCACATTGTCACCCGAACGCCGCGCAATGGTCGCGCGCGAGTTGAAGCGCCTCGCCCCCGCGATCGCCGAAGCGCATGGCTGCACCGCCGAGGTGACGATCGAGGAGGGCTTCCCTGTCACCATCTGCGACAGCCGCGCGGTGAGCTTCGGCCAGTCGGTGGTCGAGGAGACCTTTGGCGAGCAAGCCTGGCTGACGATGGACAATCCGGTGATGGGCGCCGAGGATTTCTCCTATGTGCTCGAAAAAGTCCCCGGCGCGATGTTCTGGCTCGGCGCGAGTGAGGAAGGCAGCGACTGGCGCGCCTGCTGCGGGCTGCACAGCAATCATATGGTACTCGACGAAAAGGTGATGGCGCGCGGCGCCGCGCTGCACGCGGCATTGGCGGAACGGTTTCTCAACGAAGGATTCAAAGCATGATCAACATCATCGGCGCGATCATCTCGGGCCTGATCATCGGCGCGCTCGCGCGCTTCTTCTATCCCGGTGCGGTCGAGATGGGGTGGGTCGCGACGATCCTGCTCGGGATCGGCGGTTCGCTGCTCGCCGGCCTCGCGACTTCGCGCGGGCGCGGCGACTTCAGCCGCGCGGGCTGCCTTGCCTCGGTCATCGGCGCGATCGTGCTGATTTTTGTCGGGCGCTTGCTCGGTGTCGGCGGCTGACGCCTATTCGATCATCGCCTCGACCGTTTCGTGCGGATAGAGCATGAATTCGCGATAGAGACGGTAATGTGCCGTGTCTTCGAGCTGTACCGGCTCGATCCCGAGCGGGCTGATCTGCCACAGATCGGCGTCGGGCAGCGCCATCAGGATCGGCGAATGGGTCGCCATGATGACCTGACTGTTGTTCGCGTGCTGAATACGGCGCAGCAGTTTGAGGAATTCGAACTGCCGCGACGGTGACAGCGCCGATTCGGGTTCGTCGAAAATATAGATGCCCTGCTGATCGGCGCGTTCCTCGAAAAACCCCAGGAACCCTTCGCCGTGCGACCACGACAGATAATCGGGCGGTAAAAACCCCGCGTCGTGGGCCGCCTGATCGACATAGCGGGCCAGCGAGAAAAATGTTTCGGCGCGAAAAAAGAAGCCTTTGCCGACCTTGGGCAGCCACGCCGCGCGCAGGGCATCGGCCAGCACGCCGCCATCGCTGCCCGAAATGTCCGACCGCTCGACGGCCCTATGACCATAGCCGCCCCCGCCCTCGCTGAAGCCGGCCAGCACCGCGATGGCTTCGAGCAGGGTCGATTTGCCCGATCCGTTTTCGCCGACCAGGATCGTGATGGGCTTCTCGAACCGGATTTCGAACGTCGGATCGCCGAACAGCGGGATGTTGAAGGGGTAATGTTCGCGATCGACGGCAGGCTTGTCCGCGACGGGCTCCGGCACCCACACCCGTCGCAGATAGGGGGGCGGGAGCTTCGTCCCGGCAGCTTTCCTAGCCACCGATCACGGCACCAGCACCGTATCGACCGCCTCTGGCAGCAGATCGGGATAATCGAGCGTATAGTGCAGCCCGCGGCTTTCCTTGCGGTGGAGCGCGCTGCGCACGATCAGTTCGGCGCATTGCAGCAGGTTGCGTAGCTCGATCAGGTCGGTCGTGACGCGGAAATGGCCGTAATAATCCTCGACCTCGTGCGTCATCATGTCGATGCGGTGCCGCGCGCGTTCCAGCCTCTTGGTCGTGCGCACGATGCCGACATAATTCCACATGAAGCGGCGGATCTCGGTCCAGTTCTGCTTGATCACGACCTCTTCGTCCGAATCGGTGACGCGGCTTTCGTCCCACGGCCGGATCGCCGGCGGCGGATCGAGCTGGTCCCAGCATTGAATGATATGCTTCGCCGCCGCCTCGCCGAACACGAAACATTCGAGCAGCGAGTTCGACGCGAGGCGGTTGGCGCCGTGCAGCCCGCTCTCGGTGCATTCGCCCGCGGCATACAGCCCCGGCAGGTCGGTGCGCCCGTCGAGATCGATCAGCACCCCGCCGCACGTATAATGCTGCGCGGGCACGACCGGGATCGGCTGCTTCGTCATGTCGATGCCGAGCGTCAGCAGCTTTTCATAGATGTTCGGGAAATGCCCCGCGACGAAATCGGGATCCTTGTCGCTGATGTCGAGATGGACATAATCGAGCCCCGAGCGCTTGATCTGGTCGTCGTTGGCGCGCGCCACGACATCGCGCGGCGCCAATTCGGCGCGCGCGTCATAATCGGGCATATAGCGATGCCCGGTGACGGGGTGCTTCAATATGCCGCCCTCGCCGCGCACCGCCTCGGTGATCAGGAAATTCTTGACGTCGAGATTATAGAGGCAGGTCGGGTGGAACTGCATCATCTCCATGTTCGACACGCGCGCGCCCGCGCGCCACGCCATCGCGATGCCGTCGCCAGTCGCGCCGCGCGGCGCGGTCGAAAACTGGTACACGCGCCCCGCCCCGCCGCTCGCGAGGATCGTCGCGCGGCCGACATGCGCGTGGACCTTCCCCGTCTTTTCGTCGAGCGCATAGACACCCCAGACGCGGCCCGATCCCGAATAGCGTAGCTCATGCCTTCCGCTGATCAGGTCGATGCACGCCTGCCCCGGCAGCAAGGTGATGTTCGGATGCGCCGCGGCGGTCTTGAGCAGCGCCGCCTGCACCGCCCAGCCGGTCGCGTCGTCGACATGGACGATGCGGCGGTGCGAATGCCCGCCCTCGCGCGTCAGGTGCAGCGCCTCGGCATCCTTGTTGAACGGCACGCCCATTTCGACCAGCCGCTCGATCGCGTGCGGGGCATTCTCGATCACGAACTCGACCGTATCGCGCCGGTTGAGCCCGCCGCCCGCGATCATCGTGTCCTCGATATGATTCTCGAACGTATCGCCCGCGTCGAGCACCGCCGCGATCCCGCCCTGTGCCCACGCCGTCGACCCGCCGGTGAGTTCGCCCTTCGCGAGCACCAGAACCTTGCAATGGTCGGCAAGTGCGATCGCGGCGGTCAGGCCCGCGGCGCCCGAGCCGACGATGATGACGTCGTGAGAGAGATTTTCAGTCATTCAATTTCCGTTCGTGTCGAGCGAAGTCGAGACACCCCGCGCCCTTGAGCCACGCCGATGGGCATCTCGACTTCGCTCGATGCGAACGGAAAGAGAAGCTAGCCATTCGCAGCGCGCGTCAGATTCAGGAACACATCTTCCAGATCGGCCTCGCGTGTTGAGACATCGACGATGCCATGTCCCATCGCATTGACCGCGGCGAGCACTTCGCCCGCGTTCATCCGGTCCTTGTTATAATGGATCGCGAGCCCGCGTGTCCCCTCGCGCTCGACCTTTTCGAACCCCGGATGCGTCGGAAGCGCGCCGATATCGGCATCGAGCGTCACGACGACGATCTTTTCGCGCGCCATGTCGACCAGTTCGCGCGTCGGCTTGTTCGCGATCAGCTTGCCATGGTTGATGATCGCGATCCGGTCGCAGAGTTCCTCGGCCTCTTCGAGATAATGCGTCGTCAGCACCACGGTGACGCCGCGGTCGTTGAGCCGCTGGACATAGTCCCAAAGCTGCTGCCTGAGTTCGATGTCGACCCCCGCGGTGGGCTCGTCGAGCACGATGATCGGCGGCGAATGCACCATCGCCTTGGCGACGAGCAGACGGCGCTTCATGCCGCCCGACAGCGTGCGCGCATAGGCGTCGCGCTTGTCCGACAGATGAACCGCGGCGAGCAGTTCGTCCGAAATGCGCTTGTCTTTCGGCACACCGTACAGCCCCGCCTGATTCTCGAGCGTCTCATACGGCGTGAAGAAGGGATCGAAAACGATCTCCTGCGGCACGATGCCGATCGAATATTTGGCGTTGCGCGGATCGGCGTCGATGTCGAAGCCCCAGATGCTCGCATGCCCGCTGGTCTTGTTGACCAGCCCCGCCAGGATGTTGATCAGCGTCGACTTACCCGCGCCGTTCGGCCCCAAAAGACCAAAAATCTCGCCCCGCGGGACGTCGAAACTGACATTGTCGAGCGCCTGCTTGCCGCCGGCATAGAGTTTGGAGACGGCGTCGATGCGGATGGCGGCTTCACTCATGGCCGCCTCCATAGCCGCGCACTTCGGAGTGCGAAAGCCTGCTAATTTTTCGTCAGCACCGCATTAACGCTAAATTGGAAACTCGCCGCTAGGACGGCGGATGTGGGGACCAGTCACATCTTTTGCCCGCTGCCCGTGCAGCGCGGCCCAATCGCCCTTGCGGCCATCTTCGCGATCCTGATCGCGCCCGGCGCCGCTTCGCCGGCGCTGGCGCAGGGCAGCGCGCAAGGCCAAGCCGAAGCCATCGTGCTTCGCCCGCTTTCCTTCTTCAAGGTCAATGACCTCGATTTCGGCGACATCATCCCGTCGGCGACTGCGGGAACGGTGACGATCGAGCCCGACGGATCGCGCTCCCGCACCGGCGGTGTCACGCTCGCGGGCGATGGCGGCGAACCGGCGCGCTTCGCGGGGCTCGGCACCCAAAATCGCCAAGTGAATATCTCGCTCGGATCGAACATGATCTGGCTCACCGGACCGGGGGTGCGGATGCGTGCCCGCACCTTCGAAATCGGCAGCACGCCGACCGCGATCCTGTCGACCTCGCCGATGCGTTTCCGCATCACCTCGGCGCTCGGCAATTACAACTTTCCGGTCGGCGCCACGCTCGAGGTCGGTGCCAACCAGGCACCCGGCGACTATAGCGGCACGTTCACGATCACATTGAACTATCTTTAGACCTTCTGTGGGGGGAGGACGGCACCGGGGGACCACTTGTCGCCCGAAAGGGCGCCTGCACCGGTGCCGTCAAAGCCCCTGACGATTGCGCAGACCCGATTGCCGAGCCTTCGCGCGCTTGCTATGGGCGCGGTCGATGACCCAGCCCGCACCCGAAACCATCCGCACGTCCAAGACCCGCATCGCCTGCGACGGCACCGGCGACGGCCTCGCCGATGCGGCGCTCGGCCACCCGCGCGTGTGGCTCGAAATCGACCCCGACGAGGGCTTTGTCGACTGCGGCTATTGCGACCGGCGTTTCATTCTGATCGGCGGGATCGCCGATAAAGGTTGAACGTAGGCGGCCGGAAGTAAACGGCCGGTTCACCAACTCCATGCATCGGTAAAGAAGGTTCCGCTGGCACAAGATGTGCCAGACAGGAGCAGAATCTGTGGGGATTCGAGGGACCAGACACTGTCGGGGCGCGGCTCGCGCCCTGATCTTCGCCGTGGCAGCGGCGAGCGCGGCGCTATGCGGAACGGCCCATGCTGCCGACATGCCCGGCATTGCGCATGCGGCGGTCATCCGCCCGAACACGCTGATCAAGACCGACGATCTCGATTTCGGCACGCTGATCGGCGGCGCGACCGGCGGCACCGTCACGATCAACCCCGTCACCAATGCACGCACGACCGGCGGCGGCGTCACGCCGGTCGGCTCGGCGGCGCAGCGCGCGGTGTTTCAGGGCACCGGCGGCATCTTGCTGATCACCGTATCGGGCAGCACCTCGGTCACGCTCACCCGCGCCGGCGGCGGCGCGGCGCCGATGACCGCCAGCCTTGTCCGCGCCGCCAGCACCAGCGGCGGCGGAATCGCGCTGCTCGGCGGGACATTGCTGCCGAGCGGGGTCCAGACCTATTATATCGGCGGCACGCTCACCGTCCCCGCGAACCAGCCCGAGGGCGATTACAGCGGCACCTTCACCCTCACCGTCAATTACCTGTAGTTCGATGCCGGTCGACCGGTTGCGGCCATAAGATCCTCCCTGTCGCGCAGCGATGGGAGGTGGCAGCGCGCAGCGCTGACGGAGGGGTTATGACGCGAGGTTGCCACCCCAAAGCAGGCATCGCCTTCAAATAGGCCTTTCCTACATTATCCGGCTGTGCCAGCCTTCATCCGGCTCTTTCACTTGGTGGATAAATGCGGTCGCTGCCCGGCTTGCCGGTGCGATCACGGCGCAGCGTGCCGGGCGCGTCCGGCACGCCGCAAGGTCCAAATCGGGAGGCGCACAGGGCTGAACTTTCCTGAACTTTGGAATATCACGCGGCCCTTGCGCCGACCGGATCCCGGATCGAACTGGGATGACGAAAGAAGGCCATCGCAGCTCTCCCCCCCCAAACGGACGTCCGGACACGGGCCACAATATCGACGCACGGCGAACGGGCCTTTGCGTCGTTGGCTCGCGCCCCTATATCGCTCTTATGACAAGCCCGACCGATCCCCGCCGCTTCCTCTATCGCGCCGACGCGCTCGACCCCGATCTCGCACAGCAACTTGCGCGCGAAGCGCTCGCCAAGGCCGACGATGGCGAGCTCTACTTGCAATATCGCGCGACCGAGAGCTTCGGCTTCGACGACGGGCGATTGAAGACCGCCGATTATTCGACCGACGCCGGTTTCGGCCTGCGCGCCGTGTCGGGCGAGATGACGGGCTTTGCCCACGCCAGCGACATCAGCGCGGGCGCGATCCGCCGCGCCGCCGAGACGCTCGCGCTGCTCGACCCCGCGAAACAGGCGCACGCCGCGCCGCCGCCGCGTACCAACCGCCATCTCTATGATGAGGCGAACCCGCTCGACCTCATCCCCTTCGCCAAGAAGGTCGCGCTCTGCCAGGAAATCGACGCCGCGGCGCGCGCGCGCGATCCGCGCATCGTCCAGGTGTCGGTGTCGCTCGCGGGTAGCTGGTCGGTGGTCGAGATCGTCCGCGCCGACGGCTTCCTCGCGACCGACATCCGCCCGCTCGTCCGCCTCAACGTCTCGATCGTAGTCGAAGAGAATGGCCGCCGCGAAACCGGCACTTTCGGCCTTGGCGGCCGTTACATGTACGACCATCTGTTCGCGCCCGACCAGTGGAACCGCGCGATCGACGAGGCGCTGGCACAGGCACTCGTAAACTTGCGCGCGGTCGACGCGCCCGCGGGCGAGTTCACAGTCTTGCTCGGCCCCGGCTGGCCCGGCGTGCTGCTCCACGAAGCCGTCGGCCACGGGCTCGAGGGCGATTTCAACCGTAAGGGCACCAGCGCCTTTTCGGGCAGAATAGGAGAACGCGTCGCGGCGCCCGGCGTGACGGTGGTCGACGACGGCGCGATGGACAGCCCCGTCGGCGGCGGCCGCCGCGGTTCGCTTAGCATCGACGACGAAGGCACGCCCACCGGCGAAACCGTCCTGATCGAGGACGGCATCCTCAAAGGCTATATGCAGGACCGCCTCAACGCCCGCCTGATGGGAGTCGAGCCCACCGGCAACGGCCGCCGCGAAAGCTTCGCGCATGCCCCGATGCCGCGGATGACCAACACCTTCATGCGCGGCGGCAACGACGACCCCGCCGAACTCTTGAGCCGCGTCAAGAACGGCATCTTCGCGAAAAGCTTCGGCGGCGGACAGGTCGACATCGTATCGGGCAAGTTCGTCTTCAGCTGCACCGAGGCGTACAAGATCGAGAATGGCAAATTGGGCGACTCGATCAAGGGCGCGACCTTGATCGGCGACGGCCCGAGCGTACTCACCAAGGTCACGGGCGTCGGCAACGACATGGCGCTCGACGAAGGCATCGGCATCTGCGGCAAGGGCGGCCAGAGCGTCCCCGCGGGCGTCGGCCAGCCGACCTTGCTGGTCAGCGGCCTGACCGTGGGCGGCACGGCTTAAACTTCTTCTCCCTTGATGGGAGAAGGATACGCAGCCTTGGCGCGAAGCGGCTAGGCGAAGTTGGATGAGGGTGATGGTGCGCCATCGAACCGCCGCTTCAGGCCGAGATCGCACCCCACCGCTGCGACTAGCCAGCAAGCTGGCAAGTCTCGCTGCCTCCCCCATCAAGGGGGAGGTTGCAAAGCTGTGACCGCCCTCACTTGGCGTTCGCCCCTCCCGCGCATATAGCTCACCCCAACAAAAGAAGAATCGGTCGCATCATCCGTGGGGGGATCCCCTGCAACAGGGAGGGTAATATGCGTTCGAATCTGCGTTTCGTTTCCGTGGCCGCGGTCGCCGCGGTCCTCGCCGCCGTTCCCGGCTCGGCGCAAAAAACCACCGGCCCCAAGGAACGTTACGAGATGGATGTCGCGACCATGTCGGGCTTCGCCGCGATGGCGGGCGGCGGCCGGGGCGGCCTCGGCGGGGCGATGGGGATGATGTTCGGCGGCGATCCGTCGAGCAAGGTCGCCCATCAACTCCTCCTCCGCCTCGGCTCGAACGACGCTGCCACCGCGCCGCCGCCGAAGGGCGACCATTTCTTCCTGCCGCAGGCCAAGATGGGCAAGTCGGTCCCGCTGACCACGATCGAGGGCAAGGAAGCGACCGGCACGACGCCGTTCGAACGCCCGAAGGGCCGCCTGCTCCTCTATTGGGGCTGCGGCGCGAAGGCGGCGCCCGGCCAGCCGGTGGTGATCGATTTCGCCAAGGTCGCCGCGGGCCAGATGCCGCCGGGTCTCTTCTCCAGCGCGGTCCCGGTGATCCGCGAAGTGAGCAAGGCGAACAGCCGCTCCTATGTCGACTGGCCGAACAGCAAGGGCGGCAAGCAGCCCGGATCGGGATCGACGCTGCTCGGCGCGCACCGCGTCGCGAGCAATATCGGCCCCGACATCAATTTCACGCTGGCGCAGGATTATATGCAGGGGCTTTCCGCCTCGACCGTGATCCAGGGCGACCAGTCGGTGATGGTCCGCTGGAACAGCGTGCCGAGCGCGACCGGCTATGTTGCGTGGACGATCGGCGGCATGGGCAATGGCGGCGGCAAGAATGACATGGGCGATATCGTCTGGTGGACGAGCAGCGCGTCGAAGGAATTCGGCGGTGGGCTGTGGGACTGGCTGCCGCCGTCGGTGGTCGCCAACCTGATCACGAAAAAGATCGTGATGCCGCCATCGCAGACGAGCTGCCAGATCCCCGCCGAGGTCAAGAAAGCATCGGGCGAAATGATGATCGGCAACCTCAATGCGTTCGGACCCGAAGCCAATTTCTCCTACCCGCCCAAGCCCGCGGGCAACGCGGCGTGGAATATCGACTGGACCGCGAAAGTGCGCTTCCGCTCACATACCATGCTGATGGTCGGTGCCGATTTCGGCGGGATGAGCGAGCCGGGGGGCGGATCGAATATGGGGGGCAGCACCCCCGCCGAACCCGCGAAGAAAAAGAAATGCAAAGGCCCGCTGGGCATTCCGCTGCCCGACGGAGCGTGCTGAATCGGCGGCGAGTCAGCGTCTGTTCACGCGGGCAGGCGTAAGAAGGCGCCGGGTAGGGTATGATGAAGATAGGAGTTGAACCCATGCGTCACCTCATCCCGGCGCTTCTCGCCGCTGCCGCCATCGCGGCCGCGCCCGCCGCGACTGCGCGCGAAAAGCTTGCGCCCGAAGACCAGCTCGCCAGGCTGCTCGAAGGCCGCGTCGCGGGCGAACCGCAGGATTGCATCCCGTTCTCAAGCGTGCATGGCTCGCAGATCGTCGACAAGACGGCGATCGTCTATAGGGTCGGCAGTACCTATTGGGTCAACCGGCCGAGGGGCGGCGCCGAATTGCTCGACGATGACGATATCCTCGTGACCAAGATGACCGGCAGCCAGCTGTGCAGCATCGACACCGTCGAACTGCGCGACCGCGGCAGCCATATGTACGCCGGTTTCGTGTCGCTCGGCAAATTCGTGCCTTACAAGCGCGTCAAGGGCGAATGAACTCGGGCGTGGTTGCGCCCCATTCGATCACCATTAAAGTCGTCATCCCGGCCCCTTCGCGCGCCTGCTAAGACAGTCGAAGGGGCCGGGAGGACGCTTGACGGGAACAAAGATGTTGGCCGAAACCGAAAACGCCGCCCCGCCCCCCGCCGACTGGGCGCAGCGATTGCTCGCCTTCTGGTTCGATGCGCACGGCATGGACGATTGGTACGGCGGCGGCCCCGAATTCGATGAAGCGGTGCGCGCTCTGGCCGAAGGCTGGCACGAAGCCTTGCGATCGCAGCCCGCCGAAACCTTCCTGACCGATCCCGACACCGCGCTCGCCGCGACGATCCTGTTCGATCAGGTGCCGCGCAACATCTATCGCGGCCACGCCGATGCCTTTGCGACCGACGATCTCGCGCGCGCGATCGCGCGCGGCATCGTCGCGCGCGGCTGGCACGAAAACTGGCCCGACGCGCGGCGCCAATTCGCCTGCCTGCCCTTCCAGCACAGCGAGAATATGGCCGACCAGCGCGAATCGCTGCGCCTGTTCGCGGGGTTCGACGATCCGATGTTCCAGGACTATGCGCGGAAGCATTTCGACATCGTCGACCGCTTCGGCCGTTTCCCGCACCGCAATGAAGCGCTCGGCCGCGCCACTCGCGCCGACGAGCAAGCCGCGATAGAAGAGGGCAGGAATTGGTGATAGGGCGGGCGCAACACGGAGAACAGCCATGGCCGAATTCACCGAAACGCTGACCGACAAGCATATCGCCTTCATCGAAAAGCAGCCGGTCTATTTCACCGCGACCGCCGCCGCCGATGCGCGCATCAACCTGTCGCCCAAGGGCTATGCCGACAGCTTCAAGATCCTGTCGGACCGGCAGGTCGCCTATCTCGACCTCGGCGGATCGGGGAACGAGACGCACGCGCATCTTGCCGCCGACGGGCGCATCACGATCATGTTCTGCGCCTTCGATCGCAGCGCGCTGATCCTGCGCATCTATGGCCGCGGCCGCCCGGTGCTGCCGCAGGATGCCGAATGGGATCCGCTCGCCGCGAACTTCACGCTCATCCCCGGGACGCGTCAGATATTCGTCATCGACGTCGACAGCGTGCAGACGAGCTGCGGCTGGGGCGTGCCGATGATGGAGTTGCAGCACGAGCGCGACACGTTGCAGAAATATCACCGCCAGGCCGACCGCACCCTGTGGGTCGAAAAGTTCAAGGAGCGCGATCGAAGCATCGACGGCCTGCCGACGCGCCCGACCGACCGCTTCATCGCGGGCGACGCCTGATGCCATTGGTCGAGCTCGTCCGCTTGCCCAACGGCGCTGAGGCGGAACTGCTGCGTGGACGGCTGGAGAGCGCGGGCGTCCATGCGGTGTGCTTCGATGCGGGGATGAATATCGCCGAAAGCGTGGGACTGATGATCCCCGTGCGGATCATGGTGCTCGACGAGGACATGGACGAAGCGCAGGCGCTCATCGCCGAATTCGACGCCGGCGGGAACGGAAACGCGGCCTGAGCGCTTGAAATACAAATCATGATCAAGGTCGCCAGTTACAATATGCGCAAGGGCATCGGGCTCGACCGGCGCCGCGATCCCGGCCGGGTGCTGTCGGTGCTCGGCGAGCTCGACGCCGATATCGTCGCGCTGCAGGAGGCCGACCGCCGCTTCGGCACCCGCGCGAGCGCGATCCCGCCCCAGATGTTCGACGATCATAGCGACTATGTTCCCGTCGGCCTCGACAATCGCCCGCACAGCATCGGCTGGCACGGCAACGCGCTGCTTGTGCGCAAGGGCGCCGAGGTCGAGGAAAGCCACGCGCTCCACCTGCCGACGCTCGAACCGCGCGGCGCGGTCGCGGCGACGATCCGCATCGGCGATACGCGGCTACGCGTCGTCGGCATGCATCTCGACATTTCGGGGCTGCGCCGCCGCCAGCAGGCGCGCGCGATCCTCCATCATGTCGCCGAGGGCGAGGATCTGCCGACGATCCTGATGGGCGACTGCAACGAATGGCGCACATCCGGCGGCTGCCTCGCCGATTTCGGCGAGCGTCACCATATGGTCGACACCGGGCACAGCTTCCACAGCCGCCGTCCCGTCGCGAAGCTCGACCGCATCTTTGCGACGCCCGACCTCCAGCCGGTCGACGCCGGGGTGCACCAGAGCGCGCTTGCGGCACGCGCGTCGGATCATCTGCCGATCTGGGCGCGGTTCAAGGCGGTTTCGGGATAAGCTGGCATCCCCTCCCGTAAACGGGAGGGCAGCGAGACTTGCGAGCTTGCTCGCTAGTCGCAGTGGGGTGGGCTATCCCAACGTCGCTGCCCACTCCTAGCCTCTCCCGCCTGCGGGAGGGGGACACGCCTGCCCAAAATTTAGGCAATCGACTGCCTCGCCTGCCCATCGAACGACCGATTGTTCGCCGCTTCGGCTCCAAACCGTCACAAAATGTTAACTTTCGTGCGCCCCGCGTAATCTGGCACGGCCGTTGCAGTGCAACATGGTGCCATTAGCAAAAGGGGGCGTCATGAAGCTGATCTTGGCCATCATCAAACCATTCAAGCTCGACGAGGTGCGCGAGGCGCTCACCGGTCTGGGCATCGCCGGCATGACCGTGACCGAGGTCAAGGGCTTCGGTCGGCAAAAAGGGCAGACCGAAATCTACCGCGGCGCCGAATATGCCACCAACATGGTGCCGAAGGTGAAGATCGAGCTCGTCTGCGACGATGCGCTTGCACCGCGCGTCGTCGAAACGCTGCAACAGACCGCCGGCACCGGTTCGATCGGCGACGGCAAGATTTTCGTCCTCGACGTGGGTCAGGCGGTGCGCATCCGCACCGGCGAGACCGGCGAGGCGGCACTGTAATGACGAAGGGGGAAAATATGACGTTCGCAAACAAGATTGCGGCGGGCGCCGGGGCCGCGGGCCTCGCGCTGTTCGCCGCCTTGCCCGCCTGGGCGCAGGAAGCGGCGACCGCCGTCGCAGCGCCCGCCGAAGCCGCAGCACCCGCCGCCGACGGCCCGATCAAGGGTCCGACGGTCGAACAGATGGCCGGCATGGTCGACAAGGGCGACACCGCGTGGATGCTCGTCTCCTCGGCGCTCGTGCTGCTGATGTCGATTCCGGCGCTCGCGCTCTTCTATGGCGGGCTCGTCCGCACCAAGAATATGCTGAGCCTGCTCATGCAGGTCTTCATGATCGTCAGCGTCGCCGCGCTCGTCTGGGTCAGCTGGGGCTATAGCCTCGCCTTCACCAGCGGCAACGGCTTCATCGGCGGTTTCGACAAGATCTTTCTGCAGGGGGTCAACGCCGGCACTTACGCGGCGACCTTCAGCAACAATGTCTATATTCCCGAATATGCGTTCGTCGCGTTCCAGATGACCTTTGCCTGCATCACGCCGGCGCTGATCGTCGGGGCGTTCGCCGAGCGCATCAAATTCACGCCGCTGATCATCTTCACCGTGCTGTGGCTGACCTTTGCCTATTTCCCGATCGCGCACATGGTCTGGTACTGGGCGGGTCCGGACTTCCTTGTCGATGCACCGGCGGACATGGGCCTGCTCTGGGGCTGGGGCGCGCTCGATTTCGCGGGCGGCACCGTCGTCCACATCAACGCAGGGATCGCCGGGCTGATCGGCTGCCTGATCGTCGGCCCGCGCCTCGGCTTTGGCAAGGAAGCGACGCCGCCGCACAGCATGACGATGACGATGATCGGCGCCGCCTTGCTGTGGGTGGGCTGGTTCGGCTTCAACGCCGGTTCGAACCTTGAATCGAACGGCCTCGCGGCGCTCGCCTTCGTCAACACCTTCGTCGCCACCGCCGCGGCAGCGGTATCGTGGGCGCTGATCGAGCAATTCCGCCACGGCAAGCCGTCGCTGCTCGGCGCGGTCACCGGCGCGGTCGCTGGCCTCGTCGCGATCACCCCCGCCAGCGGCTTCGCGGCCCCGATGACCGCGATCCTGCTCGGCCTTGTCGTGTCGCCGATCTGCTTCTTCTTCGTCTCTTACCTCAAGGGCAAGCTGAAGTATGACGACACGCTCGACGTCTTCGGCGTCCATGGCATCGGCGGCATCGTCGGCGCGCTCGGCACCGCGATCGTCGCCGACCCGTCGCTCGGCGGCCAGGGCTGGATCGACTACACCGTCTTCCCGGCGGTGCCCGGCGAATATGACATGGCCGGCCAGTTCATGACCCAGCTGTGGGCGGTGGGCACCACCATCCTGTGGACCGCGGTCGTGTCGGCCGTGCTCTTCTACGGACTGAAACTCACCACCGGCCTGCGCCCCACAGAGGAAGCCGAGCGCGAGGGGCTCGACCTCTCCGAACATGGGGAGCGCGCCTACAATTATTGACGAGACAGGATACCCGTCGCCGCACGTCTCTCTCCTTTCAACGGCGGCGGCGGGATCCTCCCCAGGTTCCTCCTGCGAACCACTGGCCGGGGCTTGCCCCGGCCATTTTTTATATTTGTGGCCCGAACGGCCACGGGGAGAGCCTTCCCCGGTCTTGTCATTTTCTTACTGTGGCTGGCGCGCAACATGTTCCCGCGATTATCTCGCGTAATATTCATGCGCCATTGCGAAATTGTAATAAAAGGCGCACCCCTCGCATCGCGACGGAGCAACATAGCTCCGCGTACCTTGAGAGGAGAATAATCATGCATGCTCGCACTATGCTGCTGGCGGGGCTATCGACGCTCGCGCTGGTTCCTATCGGCGCGCCCGCCTTCGCCCAGAATTCCGGCGCGGCCGAAGACGACAGCAATATCATCATCGTCACCGCGACAAAACGTGACGCCAATCTTCAGGACATCCCCTTCTCGATCAACGCCCAGACCGCCGAGGATATCCAGAAATCGGGCGCGGTGACGCTCGAGGATCTCTCGCGCAACGTCGCCGGCCTTTCGGTCCAGAATCTCGGGCCTGGCCAAAGCCAGGTGTCGGTTCGCGGCGTGTCGGCCGGGCAGGTCGTGCGCGACCAGCCGGGGGTCAAGGAACAGGTCGGCGTCTATCTCGACGAAAGCGTGATCTCGCTCTCGCTCTTCACCCCCGACATCGACCTTTATGATTTGAACCGCGTCGAAACGCTGCGCGGGCCGCAGGGCACGCTCTTCGGTTCGGGCTCGGTCGGCGGCACGATCCGCTACATCACCAACCAGCCCAAGCTCGGGGTGACCGAAGGCAGCGTCGAAGCCAATCTCAACCTCGTCGACGGCGACGATTTCGGCGGGCACCTGAAAGGTGCGGTCAACGTTCCGATGGGCGACAAGGCGGCGGTTCGCGCGGTCGGCTATTACACCCGCTACGGCGGCTTCATCAACGCGATCGGCCCGGCGGGCAAGGAGGACGTCAACAGCGGCGAACGCTATGGCGGGCGCATCGCGCTGACCTTCGAGCCGACCGACAATATCTCGATCACCCCGCGCGTCGTCTATCAAAAGGTCAAGGCCGACGGCTTCAACCGGCAGGACGTCTACAACCTCTACGCCAACCGGTTCACCACGACGCGGCCGCAGGTGATTTTCGACGAGCGCGAACAATATCTGCTGCTCCGCGAGGCGTTCGAGGACGAAACGCTGATCGCCGACTTCAAGCTCGACGTCGCGCTCGACGGGGTCAAGATGACCGCGGTGACCAGCTATACCAACCGCGACATTCTCGTCAGCCGCGACGCCAGTGCGCTGACAGGTTCGGTGTCGGTCGATCTCGGCTTCCCCGCCGCAGGTGTGCTGTTGCCGTCGAACCTCGTCGACACGACCGATCTCAAAAGCTTCACCCAGGAAATCCGGCTCGCGTCGGATTATGACAGTCCCTTCCAGTGGGTGTTCGGCGGCTTTTATTCCAGCACCGATCGCTTCTATCGTCAGCGGCTGCCGACCCCGGGCTATGACGCCGTTACCGATGCGACGCTCGGCGCGGGCACGTCGGCGGCGGTTGCGAATGGCTTCCCGGCCAACTCGCCCTATAACGCCGACCTGCCCTACGACATCAAGCAGCTCGCGATCTTCGGCGAAGGCACCTATTCGATCACCGATGTCTTCGACGTGACGCTCGGCGGCCGCTACTACGACTTCCTCGAAACACGCCGCTTCATCACCGGCGGTCTGTTCGCCAACGGCGACCGCCGCCGCGACAAGACGCGATCGAACGGCATCAGCCCGCGCCTGCTGCTCAGCTATGATGTTGCCGACAATGTGTCGATCAACGCACAGGCGTCGAAGGGCTTCCGCCTCGGCGGGGTCAACGATCCCTTGAACCTGCCGCTTTGCTCGCCCGGCGACGCCGCGCTGTTCGGCGGCTTTCAGGATTATGACGACGAAACGCTGTGGAACTACGAACTCGGCGTAAAGTCGCAGGGTCGCGGCTTCACCTTCAACGCCGCGGGTTTCTACAACGACATCAAGAACCTCCAGGTCACGCTCGACGCCGGAACCTGTTCGTCGCGCATCGTCTTCAACGTGCCCAAGGCGCATTCGATGGGGATCGAATTCGAACTGGGGCTGTCGCCCGTCGACGGGCTCGATCTCAACCTTTCGGGGAGCCTGATCGAAGCCGAATTCGACACGACATTACCCGGCGCGCTCACTGCCGCGACAGGGATCCGCGACGGCAACCGCCTGCCGTCGGTACCGAAGTTCCAGCTGTCGGCTTCGGGCAGCTATGAATTCCCGGTGTCGGACAGCGCGTCGGCCTATCTTTCCGCCTCGTTCCAGCATGTCGGCACGCGTTATACCCAGCCCGCGGATCAGGAAAACAACCCGCGCACCTTCGTCCATGGGCTGCCGTTCGGCGGCGCCCCGGCGAATGCCGCGACGACGATCGATCTGCAACTTCCCGATTACCAGCTGGTCAATCTCAGCGCCGGGGTCGACTTCGAAAACGGCCTGTCGCTGATCGCCTATGTCAACAATGTCTTCGATGAAAATGCGCTGCTGTCGTTCGATCGCGAACGCGGCGGGCGAGCGCGCCTCGGCTATACCGTCGGCCAGCCGCGCACTTTTGGCATTACCGCGCGAAAGACCTTCTAGCGGACCGGGAAAGGGGCTGGATACGGCGGCGGTCCGGTCCCTTTCTACTCGCTGAAATGCTGCACAAATTTTGTGCAGCATTGCCGCAATTTTGCCCTTTTCAACATGACATTAATATGGCATTCATTGGGTCAACAGTTTCAGGAGGGGAGAGCCTGAAAGGCTGGGCCGGGACGAAAGTTCCGGCCCTCTTTTTTTGTGCGCAGCATAAGCAGCCTCGGAAATCGGCAGTTTTCAGGGGTTTTTGCGCCGATAGTGCAGCATGGCAAAGACACGCCAACTGCCGTCGTCCTGCAAAACCGAATCATTGACGACGAGCGTTCCGTCGGCCTGGAGACTATAGGTCGAGCGGCCGATCTCGACGTCGGCGCTGCCCCAATGCGTCCACCATTTTGCCGCGTTCGCGCCGCCCGCGACGGCGCGCGTCCGGCCGCTGCTGTCGGTCCATTTGCCGCGCACTCGCTGCTTCGCATCGAAAGCATAACTCGCCTCGGCCGAATAGCTCATCGGCGGACTTCCCGCGACGCGCAAATGATAGGCGAGCCTGGTCGCCCCCGCCTCGCCCGGCTCGATGTCGAGCGTCGCGGTCGCGAGTTTGCCGAACGCCTGCCCCTCCCCGGCCCAACTGCCGTGCCACGCAGCGAGCGTTGGGACGAGCGACGGCGCTTCGGCGGGCGCCGCCGGCGCCATCAGCGCCGTCGCCGCCCACCAGAGCGGCGTCATGTCGCGATCTCGGACTGCGAGAACATGAAGGCGTTGCCGTCGGGATCGTAGAAAGTGAGCAGCTTCACCAGCCCCGGAATATGCTGGATATCGCCGTCCTGCCGCACGCTCTCGGCGTCGAGATGCGCCTTCGCCGCTTCGATGTCCGCGACCTCGAACACATTGGTCGCACCGCCGCCCTGCACGACAGCCTCGACCTGGCTAAGCCCGATATTCACCCCCGCCATCGGCGTCTTGAGCTCGCACCAGCCAAGCTCGTCGGCGCGGTAGAGCAGTTCGCACAACATCACCCGTTCGTACCAGGCGATCGACGCGGTCATGTCCTTGACCCCCATCGAGCAGGTGAGCTCGGATCCGATCTGAAGCGTCATATATTCCTCCCTTTTCGCAAGGCGACCGCCGCGGGCGAGAATCGCCCGTCCCATATCACTTGCCTCTATGGTCCGGTTTGTATAGTTAGTTGCAAATGCCGTCAACCACGCCCGATCCGCTGCCCCCTGACCCCTTGTTGGTCCAGCTCGGCAGCCATCGCTGGCTGGTGCCGCTGCTCGCCGATCTCGCGGGCCACAAGGGCGCGCGCTTCGTCGAACTGGTCCACCGGCTGGAACTGCCCCGCGACAGCCTGTCGCGGACGCTCGCGGCGGCGGTGGCGATCGGCTGGGTGGCGCGCAACCCAGACCACGGCCATCCGCTGCGCCCCGAATATATATTGACCGAAGTGGGCACCGCCGCCGCCGCGCGCGCCGCGGCGATCGCCGAAGCGCAGCAGGAAATCGGCCTGCCCCCCGGCGCCGCGACGCGCTGGGGACTTCCGCTCGTCGCCGGGATCGGCGCGGGGCACGACCGCTTCAACGCGCTCTCGCGCCTGCTGACCCCCGCCACCCCGCGCGCACTGTCGCAGGGGCTGACCGCACTCGGCAAGCGCGGGCTGGTGACGCGCGAAGTGCTCGACCTGCGCCCGCCGGCCAGTCGCTATGATTTGACCAAGAGCGGCGCGCTGCTCGCCGCAGCGTGCGCCGCTTAGTTCAGCGCCGCCGTCACAAAGTCCGCGGCCCTCTCCCCGATCATGATGCTCGGCGCATTGGTGTTGCCCGACACGAGCCGCGGCATGACGCTCGCATCGGCCACCCACAACCCGTCGATGCCGTTCAGCTTGAGTGTCGGATCGACCACGGCATCGGCGTCATTTCCCATCCGGCAGGTGCCCACGGGATGATAGACGGTGTCGGCGCGGCTGCGGATCAGCGCGTCGAGCGCGGCATCGTCGCCCAAATCCACCGGATGCCGGTCGGCCCCGGCATAATCCGACAGTGGCGGCGCCGCGGTGATCCGGTGCATCATCCGCACCCCCGCGCGCAGCGTCGCAAGGTCGCGGTCATCGGTCAAAAAGCCCGGATCGATCGCGGGCGCCGCGGCGGCATCGGCACACATGAGCCGCACCGTCCCGCGACTTTCGGGACGCAGCACGCAGGCGTGGCACGAAAAGCCGTGCCCCTTGACCTTGGTCCGCCCATGATCCTCGAGCATCGCGGGCACGAAATGATATTGGATGTCGGGCGCGGGCAGGTCGGGACGCGATTTCCAGAAGCCCCCCGCCTCGGCGAAACAGGTCGTCATGATCCCGCTGCGCCGGGTGCGATGCTCGAAGATCGCCTTCACCATCCGCCATGTGCCGCCGAGGCTGTCGCCGAACGGCTCGGTCGAGCGCGTCTCCCAGCTCGACACATAATCGATATGATCCTGCAGATTGTCGCCGACCCCCGCGCGGTCGCGCGTCACATCGATCCCCTTGTCCTTCAGATGCGCGCCCGGACCGATCCCCGACAGCATCAGGATTTGCGGGCTGTTGAAGGCGCCAGCCGACAGCACCACTCCGCCTCGCGCGCGCAGCGTCTCGCGCTTTGAACCCCGCCGGATCACCACCCCGGTCGCGCGCCCATCCTCGACGACGATCTTCTCGACCAGCGCGCCGGTGCGCACCGCGAAATTGCCATGCTCGCGCAGCGGCTCGACATAGGCGCGCGCCGCCGACCAGCGTTCGCCCGCCTTCTGCGTCACCTGATAGAGGCCAAAGCCTTCGTTGCTGGGGCCGTTGAAATCGGCGGTTCGCGGCAATTGCAGCGCCGCCGCGCTCTCGACGAAGCGCCGGCTCGTCACATTGGGCCAGCGCTGGTCCATCACATTGAGCGGCCCGTTCGCGCCATGAAATTCGTCGCCGCCGCGCTCATTGCCCTCGCTGCGCTTGAAGTAAGGCAGCACATCGGCATAGCTCCAGCCCGTCGCGCCAAGCGCCGCCCACTGGTCGTAATCGAACGCGTGTCCGCGAATATAGACCATCGCGTTGATCGCGCTCGACCCGCCGAGCCCGCGCCCGCGCGGCTGGTATCCGATCCGCCCGTTCAGCCCCGCCTGCGGCACCGTCTCATAGCGGTAATTCGACGATTTCGGGATGAAGGGCATGAAACCCGGCGTCTTGACCCGCACACTGTCGTTGGTCCCGCCCGCCTCGACCAGACACACCGTTCGCTTGCCATCCTCGGCCAGCCGCCCGGCCGCCGCGCTCCCCGCGCTGCCCCCGCCGATGACGATGATGTCGAACTGATCCATATGCCGCTCCCCTCGCCACCGGTTCGGTGGTCATTGGGTGCTTACATGAATGTCATTAGAGAACGAAGCAAGGCGGAAAGAGGATACGCGCAGACGCACAGAGAGCGCAGAGCACGAAGCGATTCACGCAGAGCCGCGGAGCCGCGGAGAGATGGAAAAATGCCGTTCACCCTGAGCTTGTCGAAGGGCTGTATTTTCCTGAACTTCGCAAGAGAAGAACGGTGCTTCGACACGTTCAGCACGGACGGAGTGGGATATTCTCCGCGCCTCCGCGTCTCCGCGTGAACAAAATCTCTGCGCCCTCTACGCCTCTACGCCTCTGCGAGAATCTCTTACCGGCGTCCCGCTCACGCCGCCGGCTCTTCCACCGGCCGCCCCGCCG
This sequence comes from Sphingopyxis sp., assembly GCF_035250425.1. Classification (GTDB taxonomy): domain Bacteria; phylum Pseudomonadota; class Alphaproteobacteria; order Sphingomonadales; family Sphingomonadaceae; genus Sphingopyxis. The sequence continues at coordinate 9,185 of NZ_DATFFD010000121.1, read as the reverse complement.
CCCAGCGTTCCTTGATCATCGCGCTTGTCGCGCGGCTGCCGTCGTGGCTCCAGCCGGGTTCGCGCCACATATAATCGAGCTTGTACTTCCAAGGCGCAGCCCAGACATCCTTCGCGATGCCGACCCATTCGTGCACCGCGGCCCAGAGGATGTTGAAGCTGCCGAGCTGCTTGACGATGCCGTACCGCACCGGCTCGTCGTCGCGTTCGGGAACGAAGCTGCCGAACATCTTGTCCCAGATGATGAAGACGCCGGCATAATTGGCGTCGAGATAGCGCGGATTGACGCCATGGTGGACGCGGTGGTGCGACGGGGTGTTCATCACCGCCTCGAACCCGCGCGGCAGCCGTCTGATCGCCTCGGTATGGATCCAGAACTGGTAGATCAGGTTCAGCCCCGCGCAGAAGAAGACCATCGCGGGCGGAAAGCCGATCAGAAACAGCGGCAGGCGGAACAGGAAGGTCAGGCTGAAGAAACCCGTCCATGTCTGCCTGAGCGCGGTCGAGAGATTATAATGCTGGCTGGAATGGTGGATGACATGGCTCGCCCAGAACCAGCGGACGCGGTGTGCGCTCCGGTGAAAGGCATAATAAGCGAGGTCGTCGAGGAAGAAGCAGAGGATCCACGCCCACCACCATGTCTTGAACGCGATCCCGATGTCGAACAGCCGGAACTGATACACCCACACCGCCATGCCGATCACCGCCGCGCCGACCAGCGCGCCCGCGATCTGGCTGACCGTCCCGAGCATCAGCGAGGTCAGCGTGTCGCGCGCCTCGTAGCGGCTCCTGTCGGCGCGCAGCGAGATGATCATCTCGGCAATCAGCAGCAGGATGAAGGCGGGCACGGCGTAGACGACGGGATCGGGGAGCTCAGGCACGGTTTTCTGTTCCTTCTGACGAAGGGACCACGGCGCCGGCCCGCTCCCCCGCCCGGCTTCCCATTTCAGGATATTCTGTGGGAGGCCAGGCGGGGGAGCGGGCCGGCTCCGCCGAACGCCCGGAAAGCGTTCGCATCCGGCTCGCCCACATCCCCGCATCCTTCCCCAATTGCAGCGTCACCGCGCCGAACGTCCGCTCGGGCGTCGTCAATGTCAGGAAATCCTTGTCGAGCCGCCCGACTATGCGGGCGTCGACGGGGCGCGCGGCAAAGAAATTGCCGTGCGCGCGCACCAGCATCATCCGCCCCTCGGCATTTTGCACGATCGCGGCAAAGCCCGCGCGGTCGCGCGCGACCTCGACGCCCCGAAAACCGGCTTCGGCCTCTTCGGCGAGGCGAATCGCATGATCGGCATCCGCAATCCGCGGATCGGCGCCCAGCCCCATCTTTCCGACCAGCCAGGCGACGAAAAGCACCGCGATCAGCGATGCGCCTAGTTGGATCAACGCGGCCTCGGTCATTTCCCGCCTGCGAGCGCGTCCAGCATCGGCCGCAGCCCGGTGAGGTCATAGCCCGCCTTCGCCGCCGCCTCGACGATGCCATCGACATCGTCGCCGGCGCGTGCACGCGCCAGCGCCCACAGATGCGTCGAGCGCGTGCCCGACCGGCAATAGGCGAGGATCGGCCCCGTCGCGTCGCCGAGCAATGTGTCGAGCGCATCGATCTGCGCATGGCTGAAACCCGCATGGCCGATCGGGATCGCGGCATAGGCCAACCCCTCGGCCGCCGCCGCATGCGCAATCTCATCCCCCTGCGGCGCCGAGGGTTCTTCGCCGTCGGGACGGTTGTTGATCAGCATCGCAAAGCCCGCGGCTTTCGCCTCGGCCACATCCTCGATGCTGATCTGCGGGGCGACGCTATAGTCGGCGGACAGGGTTCGAAAATCGCTCATGCCGTCGATCTACTCCCGGCGCGCGCTTGCTGACAAGCATGAAGGTGGGGCATGAAGGTGCGTTGCCGCTTTCCTTGCCGCGCGCTTCGCTTATGTCGGGAATATGGACGATCATTTCAAATGGGCCTTCGGCTATTGCGCCGCGCGCGGATATGGCCAGCCGGTTGCCGCGGCCACTCCCCCGGCATTGTGGTTCGATGCCGGCAAGCCCGACCAGACCGGCCGCTTCATTCTGGGCGGCGCGTCGGGCGAAGCCGCCGCGGCAACCTTCGCCGCGGTCGACGCACCGCATATCTATGTCGACATCGCCGCGCCGCGCGCCGCGATCCTGCCGCATATCCCGCCGCATTGGCAGCCGCGCGATCCGATGTGGCTGATGGCGACCGGGACCGACACGCCCGCAGCGCGTCCCACCCCCGATTTCATGATCGAGGTCGCCGAGGGCGCCGACCGTTTCGAAGCGGTCGCGCGGGACCGCAACGGCTCGCTCGCCGCGCGCGGCGTCCTCGGCATCCACGGCACCACCGCCGTCTATGACCAGATCGTCACCGAAGCGCAGTTCGGCCGTCGCGGGCTCGGCTCGGCGATCATGGCCGAACTCGGCCGCCAAGCGATTCGCCGCGGCGTCACCGAATGCCTGCTGGTCGCCACCAGCGACGGCAAGGCGCTCTACGAACGGCTCGGCTGGACGCTGCGCAGCGACATCGTTTCGGTGATTTCGCCGTCGGCCTGACCGATATTCGTCCCGCTGGCGCTCGCGCGCACCGGCGGGCGCGACACCACCGCGTGAAACCGCTCTGCATAGTGCGGATGTTCGGTCCCCATCCATCTGTCCCACCAGGTGAAATAGAGCCCGTAATTGCGGTTGAACCCGCCATTGTGGTGCAAATCATGATGCGTCGTCGTGTTGATCCAGCGCGTCAGCGGCGTCGACAGCCACCAGCGCGGGTGCAGTTCGAACCCGGCATGGCCCATCGCGTTGCGGACGATCTGGAAATTGATCCACAGGAACGTCACCCACACCGGCGTCGCGACGAAGAACAGCCAGATCGGTACAAAGGCGATCATCACGAACGCCTCGGGGATCGCGAAGCTGTACGCTGCCCACGGCGTCGGGGTCACCGACCGATGGTGCGCACGGTGAAACGTCTTGAACAGCCGGGGATGATGCATCGCGCGGTGGACCCAATAGAAATAGGCATCGTGCGCGACGATGATCGCCGCGAGCAACGCCATGTCGCCGAGCGGGCCATAGCTGCCCTGAAAACGATGCAGCACGCCAGCATCGACGCCCCAGACGATGAACAGCGAGACGAACAGATAAACGCCGACGGTCTGCAGCGACTGCGCGAATTCGCGGCGCCGGTCGGCCGCCGCCGCCTCGCGCGCCTGGATCTTGCGCGCGGCGAGGCTCGACCGGCGCAGCCCCCAGACGATCGCGCTCGTCACCCCCGCGGCGACAAGATAACGGCCGAAATCGAAGGCGAAGATCGCCGGACCTTTTTCGAGCAAAATGGCGAGCGGAGGCAGGTCTTGAATCATGCGAGCATCCTCTGAAGCGTGATGTCCGCTATCGAGCAGCATTTCTTAACTGCCGCGCCGCAACGTCGAAAATCGGCTAGCCGATTCCGGAATCGGCCAGCCGCCCCGCCCGATACGCGCTCGGCGTTATCCCTTCGGCATCGCGAAAGGCGCGGTTGAACGGCCCCAGCGAACCGAAACCCGCGTCGAGCGCGATCGTCAGAATCGGCACCTCGCGCTGCGCCGGGTCGGCGAGCGCCGCGCGGATCTCGTCGAGGCGGAAGCCGTTCAGGAACGCGGTGAAGTTGCGAAAGCCCATCTCGCCGTTGATCGCGCGCCGCACGCGATATTCGGGCTCGCCCAGCCGCGCCGCGAGCGCCGTGATGCCAAATCCTTCGGCGCGATAGGCGCGCTCCTCCGCCATCACCGCGTGCAGCCGCCGTGCGAGAGACGAAGGCTCCGCGGACGCCCCGAATTGTTCGCGGCGCCGCACCCGGCGCCGCGAACAATTCGGCCGACCGGAAACGATAAAGGCCGACCGACACGATGAAGGTGGCGATCAGGATCGCGACCAGCGTTACGGATCGCCCCAGGTTGGGAGCCGCGCCATGGCCGTCGAACATCTCGATAAGGGTCACGAACAGAATAAAGCCGCCGATCGCACAGACGAGCGCCACGCGAAAGCCGCGCCGCGCCTCGATCAGGTCGTTCGCACGCCCGCGCCACGCGATCCACATTCCCGCCACTGCAAAGGCGAACATGCCGATGCGCACCAGCACCCATATCTCGAAGCTGAACGATCCCCTCGCGGTGATCAGCGCGACCTGGACCAGCGGCAGAACGCCGAACGCGGCGACGAGCAGCCAGCTGCGCCAGCCGATCCGCTGCTGGTCGTCGAACCACAGCCGTACGAACAGCCAAAAAAGGGGCGGCACCATGATCGCCAGCGCGTCGCAGAGCTCATATGGAAAGCGTGCCAGCCCTTCGGGTTTGAGTATGCGCGTGAGCAGATAGGCAATGATCGACAGGTTCATCGCGATCGCGACGCGCGCGGACAACACGTCGCGGTGGTCGCGCCACAGGATCGCGATCCACAGCAGGAACAGCGCGATGGCACCGCCACGAATCATCGGGTCGAGGATCAGGAGCGACGCCATCGCGTTCTGCTACTGCAAGCGCTGCCGGTACGCCACCGTCGCAGACGCGCGACGAGGGATCATTGCGCCGCCAGTTGCTGAAGCTGCCGCGAGCGCAGTTTTTGCAGCGCCAGCCCACGAATCGTGTCGCGGCACTGCCGCGCTGCGCGGCGCGCCTTCAGGGACAGATGTTCGACATCGTTGCGGCACGCCGCCTTCGCGGCGCGATCGATCCGGCGTTGTGCGGCCGTCATATCGCCGGGTGTGCCGAGGTCGAGCGCGCGCATGTCGACGCGGACGGTCGTACTGGTGTCGGACGCCTGTGCCGTCATCGGCACCGTGGCGAGGCATCCGGCGACCAGTGTGCGGATCAGGGGAGAGATCATCGGCGCAATCCTTTCATCGATCGGCGCCGCAGAGAGCGGGCTCGATGAAGGGTCTGATGGTGACGATCGGCGCATCGGTCGCGCCGCGTTCGGAATATGGCTAGCCGTTTATGAAATCGGCCAGCCGAGCGGGCCGATTTCGGCTCAAAATTGCCGGATCACGTTCAGGAACGCATCGCCCCACGCCTCGAGCTTCTTGCCCCCGACGCCGGGGATGTCCGCCAGCGCGCTCCGCGTCGCGGGCCGCTCGCTCGCCATCGCACGCAGCACCGCGTCGTGGAAGATGACATAGGGCGGCACCCCGGCCTCGGCGGCGAGTTCGCGCCGCATCGCGCGAAGCGCATCGAACAGCGGGTCGCCGACCGGGTTCGCCGCCGCGCGATCGGCGCGGTTCGTCCGCCCGCCCTCGCGCTGCGTCCGCTTCACCGGCGGTTCGGCCATCAGCACCGCGGTCTCGCCCTTCATCATCGCGCGCGCCGCGGGGCCGAGCATCAACCCGCCATGCTCGGTCGTATCGAGCGCCTCGCGCGCCATCAGCGAGCGCACCAGCGGCTTGATCAGCCGCGCCTCCTCGCCCGCAACGATCCCGAACACCGATAATTTGTCATGCCCGCGGCTCGCGATCCGTTCGTCGCTGCGCCCGGTCAGCACCGCCTCGATATGCCCCGCACCAAAGCTCTGCCCGGTGCGATAGACCGCGCTGAGCAGCTTCTGCGCGAGTATCGTCGCATCGACCTGGCGCCCGGGCTCGAGGCAATTGTCGCAATTGCCGCAGCGTTCGGGCGGATTTTCGCCGAAATGCCGCAGCAGCAACGCGCGGCGGCACTCGACAGTCTCGACCAGCGCCGCGAGCGAATTGAGCCGCACCCGCTCGCCCGCCACCCGCGCCTCGGGCAGTTCGGACAGCCGCATCCGCGCGCGCGCAAAATCGTCGGCGCCCCACAGCATCATCGCCTCGGCGGGGTCGCCGTCGCGCCCCGCGCGCCCGGTTTCCTGATAATAGCTCTCGATCGATTTCGGCAGCCCGGCGTGCGCGACAAAGCGCACGTCGGGCTTGTCGATCCCCATGCCGAAGGCGACCGTCGCGGTGACGATGCCGTCCTCCGACGCGACGAAATCATGCTGGACACGCGCGCGCCGTTCGGGGTCGAGCCCGGCGTGATAGGCCGCAACGCTGCGCCCCGTCGCCGCCGCGATCTGCTCGGCCAGCCGCTCGGTGCCATTGCGCGTTGGCGCATAGACGATCCCCGGCCCCGGATTGGCGGCGATGAAATCGACGAGCTGTTTCGCGGGGCTCACCCGCGGGCGGACCGCGTAACGGATATTCGGCCGGTCGAAGCCCGCAAGGATCAAGCCATCGCCCGGAATCCCGAGCTGGACGAGGATATCCTCACGCGTGTGCTTGTCGGCCGTCGCCGTGAGCGCGAGCCGCGGCACCGCCGGAAACGCATCGAGCAAAGGCCGCAGCAGGCGGTAGTCGGGGCGGAAATCATGCCCCCATTCGGATACGCAATGCGCCTCGTCGATCGCGAACAGCGCGGGCATCTGCGCCTCGAGCAAGGTGCGGAACCCCTCGCCCGTCGCACGCTCGGGCGCGACGTAAAGCAGGTCGAGCTGGCCGTCGCGATACGCCTGCCGCGTCTCGGCCCAGTCGGCATCGACGCTCGTGAGGCTCGCGGCGCGAATCCCCGCCGCGCGCGCGCCGCGGAGCTGATCGTGCATCAGCGCGATCAGCGGCGACACGACGACTACGCACCCGTTCAGCGCGACCGCGGGCAGCTGATAGGTCAGCGACTTGCCCGCGCCCGTCGGCATTACTGCGAGCGTCCGCGCACCCGCCATCACCCGATCGACCACCTCGCCCTGACGCCCGCGAAAGGCGTCGAAACCAAAGGTGGATTTGAGCAAAGGGAGGAGCGCGTCGGCGGACATTGGAAGGGGCGATAGGAAGTTTATGCGATGGGGGAAACCCCTAGCTCGTCATTCCCGCGAAAGCGGGAACCCAGTGGCAATGTTGGTTCGCTGGGTTCCCGCTTTCGCGGGAATGACGAGACTGGAACGCAAGCCAACGTCAGCATTGCCCGCTCGACCATCCGCGACGATGGTTCGCGCACGCGCAATGGGTCAACCCAAGGCAAGCTATTTCGGTGCGCTTGGCGGCAGTTGCTCAGGGTACTGACCCTAGGCTGCGCACATTTCGCCGGGCGCATCCCCCTGTCCGTCAGCCGTAACCAAGCGGCCTGGCCGGCCGATCAGGAAGCCCTGCGCCTCGTCGCAGCCTTCGCGGCGGAGCACGTCGAGCTGTTCCACGGTCTCGATCCCCTCGGCGAGGATCGGGATCGACAGGCTTTTGCCGAGCGCAAGCACCGCGCGAAGGATCGCGGTCGACTGGATATTGCCCTCGAGCTCCGCGGCGAAAAAGCGGTCGAGCTTGATCTTGTCGAACGGGAAGGCGCGCAAGGTTTCGAGCGACGAATAGCCCGTGCCGAAATCGTCGAGCGCGACGCCGATGCCGAGCGCCTTGATCTGGCGCAGCACATGCAGCGCGCGTTCGCGGTCGGCGATGATCGCCGTTTCGGTCAGCTCGATCTCCAGCCGTCGCGGCGGCAAGCCGGTGTCGAGCAATATCTGATGAAACAGCCGCGGCAGATCGACATGCGCAAGCTGGAGCGGCGACACATTGACCGCGACCTTCGACGCGTGCGGCCACGCCGCCGCATCGGCGCAGGCGCGCCGCATCACCCATTCGCCCAGCGCAAGGATGAAGCCGTTCGCCTCCGCAAGCGGGATGAACACCGCCGGCGGAATCGCCCCGCGAACCGGGTGCTGCCAGCGCAGCAGCGCTTCATATCCGGTGACCTCGCCCGTCGTGACCGAGGTCTGGACCTGATAATGGACGTCGAGTTCGTCGCGGTCGATCGCGCCCCGCAGGTCGGCAGCAAGCTCGCGCTGGTCGCGGATCGCCTCGTCGAGCTGCCAGTCATAATAGCAGGGCGCGGTCGCCGCGTCGGCCTTGGCGCGGTACATCGCAAGGTCGGCGTTGTTCGACAGCATCTCGGCGGTCGCCGCATCGTCGGGGAACACCGCGACCCCGATGCTCGCACCCAGACGCGCCTCGAAATCGGGAAAGACGAGCGGCGTCTTCAATTCGGCATCGAGCCGCGCCGCGAACGCCGCCAGCTGCGTGCGGTCGGTAAAGCGCGTCAGCGCGACAAACTCGTCGCCGCCAAGCCGCGCAACGAATTCATTGTGCCCCAGCGTATCGCGCATCCGCTCTGCGAGTCGCGCGAGCACGTCGTCGCCCGCCTTGTGGCCGTGGACGTCGTTGATTTCCTTGAAGCGGTCGAGGTCGATCGCGCACAGCCCGACGCGCTCGCCCTTCACGATCGCCCCGCCGATCTGCCGCGCCAGTTCGGCGCGAAAGGCGGTTCGGTTGGGCAGCCCCGTCAGCGCGTCGTTCATCGCCATATGCGTCAGCTCGCGCATCGCATCGGAGCGCGTCTGGCGATCGAGCATCGCGGCAAAGACCCCCGCCGCGATCACGATCCCGCCGACGAGCACCGTCGCGAGCGCCAGCGCGTTGAATTCCGACGGCCGCAGCGGCGTCTCGTCGAGCGCCATCGGCGTGATCCGCATCGCGGTCATCGCCAGGAAATGGAGCGAGGCGATCGCAAGCACGATCAGCCCCGTCGCCAGCGGCACACGGCCGCGCACCGCCCGGCTCGTGCGCAGCACCGTCAGCGCGGCGGCGGCAAAGACCATGCCGCAGATCACCGCCGCGGCGACATAGGCATCGTCCCACGCGACGATGCCGTCGACGCGGTAGGCGGTCATGCCGGTAAAATGCATCGCGGCGATGGCGCCGCCGAACAGCGCCCCGCCGATCGCACCGAAAATTTCATCCTTCCCCCACGCGGCAACCGCGAAGCCGATGAACGAGCCGACCATCGCAACCATCAGCGAGGCGATGGTCAGCACGGGATCGAGCGTCACCGGCGCCTTCGCCTCAAAGGCGAGCATGGCGACGAAATGGGTACACCAGATCGTCGCGCTGGCGGCGACCGCGACAAGGAAGGCCCACGCGATCCCCTGTCTTCGCTGCGCATCGCGCGCGCGTTCGAACATCTGCACGATCGCAAAGGCGCCGATGCCGCAAATCGCGACCGCCAGCGCAACGAGCCACGGATCGTGGTCGATTGCGATACACATCGCCAGCCTGATCAAATTCCCACCTTTCGCCTCGACATCCGTCCACTGGACGGATTGGTCCCCGGGAGCCCAATTGGCGGAAATCATTTACAAAACTGTAAA
>NZ_DATFFD010000120.1:0-3974 GCF_035250425.1 Sphingopyxis sp. | reverse complement strand
GATCGCCTCGATGACGATGCCCTTGTCGATCATCTTCTCGCTGGCGACGCTGTTGGCAATCGCGAGCAGCTCGGCCTTGTTGGCGGAAATGGCAGTGGCCATCAGTCCTGTCCTTCTTCTTCCATTTCGTCGGCGCCCTCGATCGAGAGCGGGACGGTTGCGGCAATCAATTTGTCGGTGAGAACGAGCTTCGCGGTATCGATCGCGTCGAACGGCAGCTTGTGCTCCACACCCTCTTTATCCGAAATCGTGACGGTATCGCCGTCGATGCCGATCAGTTCGCCGTTGAAGCGCTGGCGCCCGTCGCGCTTTTCCTTGAGCGCGATCTTCGCCTCGTGCCCCGCCCAGTCGGCGAAGTCGGTGCGGCGCGTCAGCGGCCGGTCGATGCCCGGCGACGACACTTCGAGCCGGTACGCCTGATCGATCAGGTCCTTGCCCGCTTCCTCGAGCGCGTCGAGACGGTCGGAGATGCGGCGCGACAGGTCGGCGCAATCGTCGATCGTCAACTGGCGCGTATCGGGGCGCTCGGCCATCACCTGCAACGTCGGATCGCTCTCGCCGCCGAAAAAGGCGACGCGCACGAGCGCAAGGCCCAGAGCCTCGGCTTCGGGCGCGATGATCGCATTGAGGGCGTCGAGATCGGCCAATGAAATTTCCCGTTTCGGATGACCGGAAAGCATGTGGGTATAGCCGCCGCGGCCCGCGGCCCCGACGTCCCAACTGGCTAACCATGTCAAGAAGTACGGCGCATATAGGCTTTGGCGGGTGAGTCGGCAAGGGGGGAATGCGGCCTCGTCGCCGCAGCGAGCGCCTCGGTTGCATCGATCGCGAATATAGGATAGGGGGGTATCCTATGTCGCATACACATGCCAACAAGGACCAGCTCCTCGCACGCACCCGGCGGATCGCCGGGCAAATCGCGGCGATCGAACGCGCGATTGCGGGCGAGGCGGGTTGTGCGGCGATCCTGCATCAGGTCGCAGGGGTCCGTGGCGCGGTTGCCGGACTGATGGACGAACTCGTCGCCGAGCATATGCAATCACATGTCGTCGCACCCGGCCTCTCGGACGCCGAGCGCGCGCAAGGCGGCGACGAACTGCTCGCGGCGATCCGCCGCTACACGAAATAGGAGCCGGCATGTCTTTCGATAGCGAGATCGAAGCGCTGGCCCACGACCATGTCTTCCTCGGCAAGCGGCACGACGAGAATGCGCGGCGTACCTTGTGGGTGGTCGCACTCACCGCGGTGATGATGGTCGGCGAGATCGCCGCGGGGCTTGCCTTCAACTCGATGGCGCTGCTCGCCGACGGTTTTCATATGGCGACGCACGCGGGCGCGCTCGGCATCGCGGCGATCGCCTATGCCTATGCGAAGCGCCACGCGCATGGACGCCGCTACAGCTTTGGCACCGGCAAGGTCGGCGACCTCGCCGGCTTCGCCTCGGCGCTCGTGCTCGGCATCGTTGCGCTCGGCATCGCGTTCGAATCGGCGATGCGCCTTGTCGACCCGCGGCCGGTTGCCTTTACCGAGGCGACAATCATCGCGGTGATCGGGCTGGGGGTGAATGTCGTGAGCGCGCTACTGCTCGGCCATGGGCACGACCACGACCATTCGCATCATCACGGCGACGATCATCATCACGGCCAAACGCACGAACGCGACAATAATCTCCGCTCGGCCTATCTGCATGTCGTCGCCGATGCGCTGACCTCGGTGCTCGCGATCGCCGCCCTGCTCGGCGGGAGCTATCTGGGCTGGGTGTGGCTCGATCCGTTGATGGGGATCGCCGGATCGGTCGTGATCGCGGTGTGGGCCTGGTCGCTGATGCGTGACACCGGCGCGGTGCTGCTCGACGCGACCGACGCCGCGATCGAGGCCGAGATTCGCGAACTGGTCGAAGGCCCGGGCGACGCGAAGATCACCGACCTCCACGTCTGGCGCGTCGGTCCGGGCGCGCATTCGGCGATCATCAGCGTCGTCGGCGCGACGCGCGAGGTCATTTGCACGCGGGTCAAACCCGTCCACGAAATCGAACATCTGACGGTCGAGATTCGCTGAATCGGGCTGGGTGCGGCGGGATATTCGCTATCGGTTGCGCTGGGTAAATTCCGCTCGAATATTTCCTCCGTAAACAGCGGAGAATTACGGAAATTGCCAGAAACCTTGACTTTTTGGCAAAATAGTTTCAATCTGACGGAGCTAACGTCGCCTGCGACGGAAATTTGATGCCTAGCGGCGGATACTTCCCTTCACGCGCTACCAGCTCCTCCGGTGCTTTTGCCGGTTGATTATTTGTTTTCGTGAAAGGAAACACCCATGCCCATCGGCACCGTAAAATTCTTCAACAGTGACAAAGGCTATGGTTTCATCGCCAATGAAGATGGCTCGGGCGACAGCTTCGTCCACATCAGCGCCGTCGAGCGCGCCGGAATGGCGACGCTGAACAAGGAACAGCGCGTTTCCTACGAGCTGGAAACCGACCAGCGCGGCAAGACCTCGGCTGTCAATCTTCAGCCTGCATGATGATATCCGGCCCGGCGTCCTTCGGGGTGCCGGGCCGGACCATCCGCCGATCGTTTCGGCGTCCCAGCTCGTGCAGGCACCCCAAGGAATGATCCTATGGATATGAACGAGCTTTTCTACCGGCACCAGATGGCCTTGATGGCCGTCGGTCGCCCGCGCGGCGCCAGCGCGCGCCATGCCGATTTCGACCTGCCCGGCCATTATGCCGACCGCATCGACGCCTATCGCGCGCGCCGCGGCATGAGCCGATATTTCGCCGTTGCGCGTCCTGAAGTGACGCCGATCATCGGCGGCTAGTCGGCGAACGCCCCTGCGTTCTGCGCCTTCCCATATCCGCTCCGGCCCGCTGCCGAGCGACCCACCGCACAGGCATTGCAACATTTTGTTGGCGTTTCAGCGTATAAGGCTAGCTGACACCCCGTCCGCGCGAATCGGCGACGGGCGGAGCGATGGAATTTGATGCGCGAATGAAGCCCGAACTGTCCCTGACCGCCCGCTCGACGTGGCGCGACCCGGTGCCGGAAAAACCGGCGGGTCCGGGGCGCACCTTTTGGGCGGCGATCGTCGCGGTGATGGCGGTCGCATGCCTCGCCTTCCTGCTGTCGAGCGGGCAATTGCGCGCGCCGACGGTCTTTGGCCCGTATAGCGTGACGGTGCCGCTGAACTTTCGCGCTTATGATCCCGAACGCTGGGCGATCATGAATGCCGAGGATTATGCGGACGCGCTGAAGATCGACCCGACGCTGCCCGACCCCGACAGCGTCGGTTATGGCGACGCGGCGGCGCTGCCGCCTGCCGACCCCGCCCTGCTGCGCGAGGAAGCCTTTGTCGGCCCCCCCGCCAAACCCTATATATTCCGCGGCGTCACCGCGCTCGACCGCGAGCGCGCGCATTATTGTCTGACCGCCGCCATCTATTATGAAGCCGCGTCGGAAACCGACGACGGAATGCGCGGCGTCGCGCAGACGGTAATCAACCGCGTCCGCCACCCGAGTTTCCCCAACACCGTATGCGGCGTCGTTTTCCAGGGATCGCAGCGCGCGGGCGTGTGCCAGTTCACCTTCAGCTGCGACGGTGCGATGGCGCGGAGCCCAAGCAAGCCCAACTGGCTGCGCGCCAGCCGCATCGCATCGGCGGCGCTCGGCGGCACTGTCTTCCCCAAGGTCGGCCTCGCGACGCATTATCACACGCAGGCGATCTGGCCGCGCTGGGGCAAGAGCCTGGTGATGACCAATATCGTCGGCGCGCACATCTTCCATCGCTGGCGCGGCCGCTGGGGCATGCCCGACGCGTTCCGCGCGCCCTATCTGGGGCGCGAGCCGGTGCCCGGCCCCTATCTGCCGCTCGCGCAGCAGCTTGCGATCCTGACGGGTCAGGGACTTGCGCCCGGCGCCGGCCCGGCGCCGATGCTCACCGGCGCCGCCGCGCCGCTTCCCGATACGGCCGCGGCG
>NZ_DATFFD010000119.1:0-4306 GCF_035250425.1 Sphingopyxis sp. | reverse complement strand
AGATGCCGCCGGGGCGCACGCCGGTCGATACGCGGGTCGTCTCGGTCGACCGGCTCGACGAGGTGGTCGGCGGGTTGGAGCGCCATCTCGCGAGCGGGGCGCAGGCTTACTGGGTGTGCCCGTTAGTCGCCGAGAGTGAGGCCAGCGAGCTCGCCGCGGCGGAGGAACGCGCGGCGTTGCTGCGCGAACGGCTTGGCGCAAATCGCGTCGGGCTGGTCCACGGGCGGATGAAAGGACCGGAAAAGGACGACGTCATGGGGCGGTTCCAGGCGGGCGAAATCGGCGTCCTGGTCGCGACGACGGTGATCGAGGTCGGAGTCGATGTCCCCGCCGCCAGCCTGATGATCGTCGAGCACGCCGAGAATTTCGGGCTCGCGCAGCTCCACCAGCTGCGCGGCCGCGTCGGGCGCGGCACCGCGAAGTCGGTATGTCTGCTGCTGCGCTCGCAGAATCTCTCCGAAACTGCGCGCGAGCGGCTCGCGCTGATGCGCGAGACGAACGACGGTTTCGTGATCGCCGAAAAGGATCTCGAGCTGCGCGGCGGGGGCGAACTGCTCGGGCTCAAGCAGTCGGGCGACGCCGATTACCGGCTTGCTACCCCCGAACAACTCGTCCGGCTGCTGCCGGTCGCGCATGACGATGCGCGGCTGTTCGTCGAGCGTGATGGGGGGATGGACGGCGCCCGCGCGGAAGCGGTGCGTCTCTGCCTCTATCTGTTCGAGCGCGACGCGGCGGTGCCGCTGCTGCGGAGTGGTTGAGTAACTCCCCTCCCGCTTTGGGGGTGGGCCAGCGACGGTGCGGCATGCCCACCCCGCTGCGAGTAGCGAGCAAGCTCGCAACTCTCACTGCCCCTCCCGCAGGCGGGAGGGGGAACCTAAAATATTGGCTTAGTTCACATCCCCGCGTGCGCCCATGGCGCGGATCATCGGCAGATAATCTTCGACCGAAATCGATTTTTCGAACTGCAAACCCGTCTTGCCGGCGAGCGACCAGACGACTTTCGCCGAGGTGCGGCCGATGATCGGCATGCGGAGCACGACAAGATCGCCGATCTCCAGCCCGCGTTCGAAGCGCATCAACATACCGTCGGCGCTGATGTTGACGCAGGTGCACATTTCCTGCCGTCCGTCGGGCATGACAAAGGGCAGGCGGCAATAGACGTCGCTACGCGGAGCGATCCGCTGGTCGAGGCCGACATAATGGGCCTTGCTCGTGTCAATCTTGCGCATATTCGTGGACCTTGTTGATTTGGCCATGACGATCCATCCGATTGCTGAAGAAGTCGTAAACGCTTCCCTGCGCCCTAGCGGGTCACAAGGCCATGTTTTTTTGACCCGAGGCTCAGCGGAACGGGGGCCGCGCCGGGCATGATCAGGTGTTGCGGGTCGCGAACGACGACGCCATCGACCTTCACCGCGCCCTCGTCGAGCTTGCGGCGTGCTTCTTTGTTCGAGCCTGCGAAGCCGAGTTCGCGCAGCGCGTCGACGACGCTGATCCCTTCCGCAGGCGCGACGGCTTGCGGAAGGTCGCCACCGATCTGTCCCTTTTCAAAGGTTTGCGTCGCAGTCTCGGCGGCGGTCTTTGCGGCGTCCGCGCCGCGGCACATCGCGGTCGCTTCGTTGGCGAGAATTTTCTTCGCTTCGTTGATCTCCGCGCCTACGAGTGCTTCGAGCCGCGCGATCTCGTCCAGCGGCAGGTCGGTGAACAGCTTCAGGAATTTGCCGACGTCGCGGTCGTCGCAGTTGCGCCAATATTGCCAATAGTCAAAATGGGACAGCTGTTCGGGATTAAGCCAGACCGCGCCGGCGGCGGTTTTGCCCATTTTGGCCCCCGCAGCGGTGGTCAGCAGCGGAGTCGTCAGGCCATATAGGTCGGCACCGTCCATCCGGCGGCCCAGCTCCATCCCGTTGACGATATTGCCCCACTGGTCGGACCCGCCCATTTGCAGACGGACATTCATGTCCTTCGACAGGTGGCGGAAGTCGTACCCCTGAAGGATCATGTAGTTGAATTCGAGGAAGGTCATCGGCTGTTCGCGCTCGAGCCGCAGCTTGACCGAATCGAAGGTCATCATGCGGTTGATCGTGAAGTGCGTGCCGACTTCCTGCAGCAGCTCGATATAACCGAGCTGGCCCAGCCAGTCGTGGTTGTTCACCATCACCGCATCGGTGGGGCCGTCGCCGAAAGTCAGATATTGCTGAAAGATGCTGAAGATCGAAGCGATATTCGCCGCGATCACCTCGTCCGACAGCATCTTGCGGCTTTCGTCGCGGCCCGTCGGGTCGCCGATCCGTGTCGTCCCGCCGCCCATCAGCACGACGGGCTTGTGCCCCGTCTGTTGCAGCCGGCGCAGCATCATGATCTGGACGAGGCTGCCGACGTGCAGGCTGGGCGCGGTCGCGTCGAAGCCGATATATCCCGGGACGACCTGTTTCGCGGCAAGTGCATCGAGCCCTTCCGCGTCGGTCGTCTGATGGATATAGCCTCGCTCGTCGAGCAGGCGCAGCAGGTCGGATTTATAGTTCGTCATAGCGGGCGGGCGCTTAGCATGGGGTTTGATATTTGGATAGCATGCGCAAAGAGCTGATCTGTCATCCGGGCACGCCGGGCAAGGCCGTGCGCGCGGTCGCGGTCGAGGTGTCGCTGTCGTTCGAGGACGGCTTTGCGCTGCGTTTCATCGTCGACGGGGCGATCGCCGCGCTGGTGCTGCCCGATGGACAGGGCGAACTCGTCATCGCCGACAGCGCGACCGATGGCCTCTGGGAAAGCACCTGCTTCGAAGCGTTCCTGACCGAGGAAGGCGAGCCCGACTATACCGAGTTCAACTATTCGCCCGACGGCCGCTGGGCCTGTTACCAGTTCGACGACTATCGCTCGCTGTTGCGCACCGACGATCTCGCGCCATGGGAAATGGCAGCGGAGAAGGGCGATCAAAGCTATGCGCTGCGGGTCGAGCCCGGCATTTTTCCCGATAATGGAGCGAAGCTCGCGCTGTCCGCCGTGATCGAGGAGCTCGACGGCACCAAAAGCTATTGGGCGCTCGCGCATCCGCCAGGCAAGCCCGACTTCCATCATCCCGATTGCTTTGCGCTCACGCTTGGGGCACCCGACGCGGCATGACTGTTCACTTCGGTATCGACCGCCTGCTAGCCGATCCGGCGCTTCGCAAACCGCTTGAAGGCCAGCGCGTCGCGCTGCTCGCGCACCCCGCCTCGGTCACCGCCGACCTGACGCACAGCCTCGACGCACTCGTTGCGGCAGGGGTCGATATCACCGCGGTGTTCGGGCCGCAGCATGGCGTTCGCGGTGACCTTCAGGACAATATGATGGAGTCGCCCGACTTCACCGATCCGACCTATGGCATGCCGGTGTTCAGCCTCTATGGCGAAGTCCGCCGTCCGTCGGGCCAGTCGATGCACACGTTCGATGTGATGCTGGTCGACCTGCAGGATCTCGGTTGCCGCATCTACACCTATGTCACGACTTTGCTCTACATCCTCGAAGCCGCGGCCGAGCATGGCAAGGCGGTGTGGGTGCTCGACCGGCCGAACCCCGCGGGGCGCCCCGTCGAGGGCACGCGGCTTCTGCCCGGCTGGGAGAGCTTCGTCGGGGCGGGGCCGATGGTGATGCGCCATGGCCTCACGATGGGCGAGATTGGGCATTGGTTCATCCGCCACTTCGGGCTCGACGTCGATTATCGCGTGATCGAAATGGAGGGGTGGGATCCGAAAGGCCCGGGCTTCGGCTGGCCCATGGATCGCGTCTGGATCAACCCCAGCCCGAACGCCGCGAACATCAACATGGCGCGCGCCTATGCCGGAACCGTGATGGTCGAGGGCGCGACGCTGAGCGAGGGCCGGGGAACCACCCGCCCACTCGAATTGTTCGGCGCGCCCGATATCGATGCCAAGGCGGTGATCGCCGAAATGCAGCGTCTCGCGCCGCAATGGCTGGACGGGTGCAGACTGCGCGATATCTGGTTTCAGCCGACCTTTCACAAGCATGTCGGGCAGCTTAACAGCGGCGTGCATATCCATGCCGACGGGCCATGGTACGATGATGCGGCGTTCCAGCCGTGGCGCGTGCAGGCGCTGGGCTTCAAGGCGATCCGCAGCCTCTACCCGGACTATCCGATCTGGCGCGGCAAGGATTTCAAATATGAATATACCGACGATGTGCTCGCGATCGACGTGATCAACGGCGGGCCGGGCCTGCGCGAGTGGGTCGACGATGTGGGTGCGGTTGCGGGCGACCTCGACGCGCTGGCGCTGCCCGACGAGGCGGCGTGGCGGGGAGAAATCGCCGA
>NZ_DATFFD010000118.1:0-12929 GCF_035250425.1 Sphingopyxis sp. | reverse complement strand
GGTCGAAACGGTGCGATATTATCAGCGGCGCGGCTTGCTCGATACGCCCGCGCGTAGCGGCGGAGACGGTTGGGGCGGCGGCGTGCGCCGCTATGGACAGGATGACCTCAGACGCCTGAAATTCATCCGCTCGGCGCAGGTGGCGGGATTCACCCTCGACGAGATTTCCGAACTGCTGGCACTGGAAGCGAGCGACGACCGGGTCCGCGTGAGAACCCTCGCACGCCAACGGATCGAAGTGCTCGACGAAAAGATCGCCCAAATGACCGCAACCCGCGCCGCCCTCGCGCGCCTCGCCGATCAGTGCGCGGCGAGCGACAAGGGGCCGTGCCCGATCTTGGCAGCGTTCGAGCCGTAGGGCTGTCGAAGCTGCTCCGGGAACGGCCGCTAACGACCGGAAGCGGCCATGTTCGCTTAGGCGGCTTTGAAAAGGATTCGCGCAGAGGCGCAGAGATCGCAGAGACGAAAAATTTTTCCCTCTGCGATCTCTGCGCCTCTGCGCGAATATCTTAAGATGCCAAGGTTCGACCAGAAGCGGCCATAATAATCCGCAGCCCCCGCGAAGGCGGGGGCCGGTGGCGGCTTTACTCAGCGGCGAAGACGTAAACCGACGGCGGCCCCCACCTCCGCGGGGGCTACGGTTATTTGGAATGGCAGCTCACCACCCCAAAGCCACCCGTCAGATTCAGTATCTACCTCGCCCCAAAACGCCAACGCAGCAGCGGGCGTGCTAGCAGCAAGCCAGCCAAAAACCCGCCGACATGCGCCCAGATCGCCACCGCGCCAAAGCCGCCGCCTCCGGCAAAACCAAGCAGCAGCTGAAGGCCGATCCACGCCGCGGCGAGCCATAAAGCGCGCACCCAATGCCCCGGGATCGGGCCGATCGCGGGCGCCTGCGAGCGGCTGAAGATCAGCGCGTACACCGCGATCAACGCCGAGATCGCGCCGCTGGCGCCGATCATCGGCACCGCCGACTGCGGGTCGGCCAGAAATTGGGCGAGCGCGCCGCCATAAGCGCCGGCGAGCAGCAGCACCGCCATCGCCTTCGATCCCAGTGGCGCCTCAAGCTGGCGGCCGATAAAGAGCAGCACGATGACGTTGAAGACGATGTGTAGTACCCCGCCGTGCAGCAGCGCCGACGACAATGGAGTCAGCACAAAGGGCACCATCGTCCCCGGCGGCAGGATCAACTCATTACCGAAGCGCGCGGGAATGAACCCCGCGCGCATGATTGCCTGAACCTCAAATCCGGTGATCGACAGCAGGACAAAGACGATGACGCAGACGAGCGCATAGCCCGTAACCAGCGGCGCTTCGTGCGGCTTCATCGTCAAAAACCCATCAGATGAATTCGATTTTCTTCACCAGATAATATTTGTCGCCCGCGGGCACGGTGACTTCGATCTCATCGTCGACGCGGCGGCCGATCAGCGCGCGGCCGAGCGGCGAATTATAGCTGATCTTGCCGTCCTTGGCGTCGGCTTCGGCCTGACCCACGATCTGGTAACGGACGGGCTTGTCGTCCTCGTCGGCGAGGGTGACGGTCGCGCCGAACACGATGCGGTCGCCCGACAGCATCGTCGGGTCGATCACCTGCGCACGCGAAAGCTTGTCTTCGAGGTCGCCGATCGTCGCTTCGACCTGGCCCTGACGTTCCTTCGCGGCGTGATATTCGGCATTTTCCGAAAGGTCGCCATGCGCGCGCGCTTCCTCGATCGCATCGACGATCAACGGTCGCTCGGCCTTGAGTGCCGTGAGCTGCGAGCTCAGCTTCTCATAGCCTTCTGCCAGCATCGGCACCTTTTCAACGCTTGCCATTATCCTGTTGTCCTTCGTCAATAATCCAGCGCCAGCGAAGTTTCGCCGGGCGGCTGCGCCGCTGATCCGTCAATGTCGGGGGGTGGAGCGGTGGTTCAATAATAGTCCTGAAGCGGCTTCACTTCAAGAGAGTGCGAGCGGAGCGCCCCGATCGCCTGCGTCGATGCATCGCTCGCCGCAGCCGTCGTATAATAGGCGATATCGGCCGCCAACGCCGAGGCGCGGATCGATTGCGAGTCCTGCAGCGACTGCCATCCCTCGGTGGTGTTGAAGATCAGCTGCACATCGCCGTCCTTGATCCGGTCGACGATATGCGGACGGCCCTCGGCGACCTTGTTGACGCGCTCGACCTCGATGCCTTGCTCGGCGAGATAGTCGGCCGTACCGCCGGTCGCGATCACATTCCAGCCCCAGTCGGTCAGCTGGCGTACCGCGCCGATGATGCGCGGCTTGTCGCTGTCCTTGACCGACACAAAGACGCGGCCTTCGGTCGGCAGGCGGTCGCCCGCGCCGAGCTGCGCCTTGGCGAAGGCGAGGTTGAAATTTCTGTCGATTCCCATGACTTCGCCGGTGGACTTCATCTCGGGCGACAGTACCGGGTCGGTGCCGGGGAAGCGCGCGAACGGGAACACCGCTTCCTTCACCGCGACATGCGCGATGTCGCGGTTGATCTTGGGCAGGTCGGCGAGCTTTTCGCCCGCCATCACCCGCGCCGCGATCTTGGCGATCGGCGAGCCCACCGCCTTGGCGACGAAGGGTACGGTGCGGCTGGCGCGCGGGTTGACCTCGATCAGATAAACCTCGTCGCCCTTCACCGCGAACTGGATGTTCATCAGGCCGCGAACCTCGAGCGCGCGCGCCAGCGCTTCGGTCTGCCGCTCGATTTCAGCGACGATCTTGTCCGACAGGCTGTACGGCGGGATCGAGCAGGCGCTGTCGCCCGAATGGACCCCGGCTTCCTCGATATGCTGGAGCACGCCAGCGACGACGACATCGGTGCCATCACAGAGCGCATCGACATCGACCTCGATCGCGTCGCGCAGATAACGGTCGATCAGCACCGGGCTGTCTCCCGACACCTGCACCGCGGTCTCGATATAATTTTCGAGCTGCGCCTGGTCGTCGACGATCTCCATCGCGCGGCCGCCGAGCACGTAGGACGGGCGCGTGAGCACCGGATAACCGATGCGCGTCGCGACCGCGATCGCCTCTTCGCGGCTGCGCGCGATGCCATTTTCGGGCTGTTTCAGGCCAAGCTTGTTGACGAGCGCCGCGAAGCGCTCGCGGTCTTCGGCAAGGTCGATCGCGTCGGGCGAGGTGCCGAGGATCGGGATACCCGCATCGGACAAGGCCTGCGCGAGCTTCAGTGGCGTCTGTCCGCCGAACTGGACGATCACGCCGACGAGTTCGCCCTTCGACATTTCGACATGCAGGATTTCGAGGACATCCTCGGCGGTCAGCGGTTCGAAATAGAGCCGGTCCGACGTATCGTAATCGGTCGACACCGTCTCCGGGTTGCAGTTGATCATGATCGTTTCATAGCCCGCCTCTTCGAGCGCGAAGCAGGCGTGGCAGCAGCAATAGTCGAACTCGATCCCCTGCCCGATCCGGTTCGGACCGCCGCCAAGGATGACGACCTTCTGGCGATCCGACGGGTTCGCCTCATTCTCGGGCTCGCCAAAGGTCGGGGCTTCATAGGTCGAATAGAGATAGGGCGTTTGCGCCTGGAATTCGGCGGCGCAAGTGTCGATCGTCTTGAACACCGGCCGCACGCCGAGCTTGTGGCGCAGCGCGCGTACTTCGGCCTCGGTCACCCCGCCGGTCATCGCCTTCACCGCTTCGTGGATCAGCCCGCTGCCGCGCGCGGTCGCGCGGCGCGTGCCGGGGTGGAGGTTCGCCGACTGGAGCGCGAGATAGGCGAGCCGCTTGTCGGAAAAGCCCATCGCTTTCAATTTGCGCAGCGCTTCGGCATCGCGCGGGAGGCCGTTGGTGCACACGTCAACCTCGGCCGCAACGATCTCGGCGATGCGTTCGAGGAACCACATGTCGTAGCCCGCGACGCGGTTGATCTCGGCGAGCGGCAGCCCCTCGCGGATCGCCTGCGCGGCGTTGAGCAGCCGGTCGGGGGTCGCCTTGGCGAGTTCGCTGCGCAGCTGGTCGTGGGTCGCCCCCTTGAGCCGGTCGACGAAGTTGAAGCCGCTAAGCCCCGTCTCCAGCCCGCGCAGCGCCTTCTGCAAACTCTCATGGATCGTGCGGCCGATCGCCATCACCTCGCCGACCGACTTCATCGCGGTCGACAATGTCGCCTCGGCGCCCTTGAACTTTTCGAAGGCGAAGCGCGGGATCTTGGTCACCACATAATCGATCGTCGGTTCGAACGACGCCGGGGTGACCCCGGTGATGTCGTTCATGATCTCGTCGAGCGTGTAGCCGACCGCGAGCTTCGCCGCGACCTTGGCGATCGGGAAACCCGTCGCCTTCGACGCCAGCGCCGACGAGCGCGACACGCGCGGGTTCATCTCGATCACGATCAGGCGGCCGTCCTTGGGATTGACCGCGAACTGGACGTTCGATCCGCCGGTTTCGACCCCGATCTCGCGCAGCACCGCGATGCTCGCGTTGCGCATGATCTGATATTCCTTGTCGGTCAGCGTCAGCGCCGGCGCGACGGTGATGCTGTCGCCGGTGTGGACGCCCATCGGATCGACATTTTCGATCGAACAGATGATGATGCAATTGTCCTTAGCGTCCCGCACCACCTCCATCTCATATTCTTTCCAGCCGAGGAGCGATTCCTCGATCAGGACTTCGGTGGTCGGCGAGGCGATCAGGCCGCCGCGGACGATATGCTCGAATTCCTCGCGGTTATACGCGATGCCGCCGCCGGTGCCGCCCATGGTAAAGCTGGGGCGGATGATCGACGGCAGGCCGGTGCGTTCGAGCACCGCGAACGCCTCGTCGAGCGTGTGCGCAATGCCCGAGCGCGCGCTTTCCAGCCCGATCTTGTCCATCGCGTCGCGGAACTTGATCCGGTCCTCGGCCTTGTCGATCGCCTCGGCATCGGCGCCGATCATCTCGACGCCATATTTCTCGAGCGTCCCGTCGTTGAACAAGGCCAGCGCGGTGTTGAGCGCGGTCTGCCCGCCCATCGTCGGCAGCACCGCGTCGGGGCGTTCCTTCGCGATGATCTTCGCGACGATCTCGGGCGTGATCGGCTCCACATAAGTCGCGTCGGCGAGGTCGGGATCGGTCATGATCGTCGCCGGGTTGGAGTTGACGAGGACGATGCGATAGCCCTCCTCCTTCAACGCCTTGATCGCCTGCGTCCCCGAATAGTCGAACTCGCACGCCTGACCGATAACGATCGGGCCGGCGCCGATGACGAGGATGGATTGGATGTCGGTTCTTTTGGGCATTATTTCATTTGTCCGAATTTGTCGGGGGAACTGCTGAAGCGAACGGTGTAGGACCACTCATAGCATCGGATCTTGGACAGAGCGGCCAAGGCGCAAACATCACGAGCACGTTCGAGGGCAAGCCTGTCCGAACCTTTAACCGGTCGGTGCCATTCGACTCTCCCGGTCACGCCACTGACTTCGGCGATCCCCGTGATTTTGAGATCGTCTCTCAATGTCTCGAAGAAGGACCTGAGCACGAAGGGATCGGGAGCCGCGAGCCCCAATCTGGTTTCGCTCCAGATATATTTCGCACCCAAACGGGCCAGATCGTCCTCGGAACCCAGGAAGTCCTTTGAGAAAAGCAGCTTGGATTGGTTCTGAGCAGCCATCACATTGGCTTGCATGAACTCTTCGGGCTTCAACGAAGAAAATTCTCCGACGCTTCCAAGAGGCATGTCGACAATGGTTACCCCGGAAAATTTGAAGGCGGCCAGCGCTGCTGGAGTTGGTGAAGCGATCAAGAGATCGATCGACGTCCCGTCAAATCTTATTCCCATCATATCCAGGGAGTGATCAAGACCCATCGTCATCAAGGAAGATTTGGCGGGCTCCAGCATCAGCTGCGTCACCTCGGCGAATGGTTTTTCGCTCCATCCGGCCATCTTCTTCGGATAGCGCAACACAACAAATTTCTTATCGCCATATACCTCAGGCTCAGCCACGATAAGCATTGGAGAAACAGCATAAAAGACACGGCTTGGCGTCGTGCGAACCGCGAACTTCAGTTGGCTGTTCATGAACAATGAGGTCATTGGCGCAGGGCCGGACGCCTTGCCGGAGGTCGTCTCGTTCAAAACGCGAATTTGAGGTTGTTCCGGTTGACCACTTGCAGTCACCGGCAAAGCGATTGCAAGCAGCCCCAAGCTCAGCAACAAACGCCTCACTTCAACCCACCCACGAACTTCTCGAACAGATAGAAGCTATCCTGCGGCCCCGGGCTCGCCTCGGGGTGATATTGCACGCTGAACGCATTTTTCCCCGTGATCGCGATGCCGCAGTTCGATCCATCGAACAGGCTCTTGTGCGTCTCGACCACGCCGCCCGGCAGCGTCGCCGCATCGACCGCGAAGCCGTGGTTCATGCTCGTGATCTCGACCACGCCATCTTCGGCGCGTTGCACGGGATGGTTCGCGCCGCGGTGGCCCTGATGCATCTTCACCGTCTTCGCCCCCGCGGCGAGCGCGAGCAGCTGGTGGCCGAGGCAGATGCCGAAGATCGGCACATTGCGTTCGAGCAGCCCCTTGATCACCGGCACCGCATAGTCGCCCGTCGCCGCCGGATCGCCGGGGCCGTTCGACAGGAACACGCCCGCGGGGCGCAGCGCGACAATCTCTTCGAGCGAGGTTTTCGCGGGCACCACGGTGACGCGCGCGCCGGCCTTGACCAGGTTACGGAAGATATTGTCCTTCGCGCCATAATCGACCGCGACGACATGGGGTTTGTGCGCGGCCCCTTGATTTCCGTTCGTGTCGAGCGAAGTCGAGACACCCTGCGTGGGCGCTCCACCGATGGGCATCTCGACTTCGCTCGATGCGAACGGGGTTTGGTAGCCTGTTCCTAAATGCCAAACCCCCGCATCCCAGCTGCCCTGCCGCTCGCGCGTCACAGTCTTGGCGAGGTCCATGCCCTCCAGCCCCGGCCAGCCCTGCGCGAGCATCAGCAGCTTGTCGATACCGAACTTGCCCTCGGGATTGTGCGCCACGACGCCGGTCGGCGCGCCGCCGTCACGGATGCGCCGCGTCAGCGCGCGCGTGTCGATGCCCGCCAGCCCGATCAGCCCTTGTGCCGCCATCCATTCGGGCAGCGTCTGCACGCTGCGGAAATTGCTGGGCAGCGTCGGCAGCTCGCGCGTGACGCAGCCAATCGCGGCGCGCTTCTCGCGCTCCATATCCTCGGGGTTCGCGCCGACATTGCCGATGTGCGGGAAGGTGAAAGTGATGATCTGGCCCGCATAAGAGGGGTCGGTCAGGATTTCCTGATAGCCGGTCATCGCGGTGTTGAAACAAATCTCGCCCACACCCGCGCCGGCCGCGCCATAGCCCACGCCCCACAGGATCGTGCCATCGGCAAGGACGAGGACGCCGGTGGCGCCATCGGGCTGGGCCGCAGGCGCGGCAGAGGGGTTGGCAGGTGCCATTCAACATGCTCCGGACGGGGGGCTAAACGGCCGACCAAGTAGGCGGCAAAAAAGTGATTCACAAGCTATCGGATTAGGAAACTTCTCGCTAGAGAGGGCCTTTCCGAAATTTGCAGCGCATGGGGACACGTATGATTCGTGACGACATCAAGGCTGCGCAGGTCGCCGCGATGAAAAGCGGCGACAAAGCGCGGCTCGGCACCATCCGGCTGATGCTGGCCAAGATCAAGGACAAGGACATCGAACTGCGCACCGGCACCCCGCCGGCCGACGACGATGTGCTGGTCACCGACGTGCTTCAGAAAATGGTCAAGCAGCGCCGCGAGTCGATTGCGATGTACGAGCAGGGCAATCGCCAGGAACTCGCCGACATCGAGGCGGCCGAGGTCGTCGTGATCGAGGATTTCCTGCCCGCGCAGCTGAGCGACGACGAGGCGACCGCCGCGATCAAAGCGATCGTCGTGGAACTGGGCGCGACGAGCCTGAAGGATATGGGCAAGGTGATGGCGGCGGTGAAGGACCGGCTTGGGAGCCAGCTCGATATGAGCAAGGCGAGCGGGTGGGTGAAGGCGGCTTTGGGCTGATCTTCGGCTAAGGCCGCTCTTCATTTCCAAGCACAGCGACCTCCAATCCGTTCGTGTCGAGCGAAGTCGAGACACCCATCGGCCTCACGCCACATCGATGGGCATCTCGACTTCGCTCGATGCGAACGGGTAGAGAGGGAGGATGGCGTTCTGGACCTATATCCTTCTCTGTGCCGATGGGCTCTATTACACTGGGCACACCGACAATCTTGAGTATCGGATCGGTCAGCACCAGTCTGGCGAGATTGAAGGTTTTACATCGTCACGCCTGCCGGTGCGCTTGATGTGGTCGCAAGATTTCCCAAGCCGCTTCGAAGCCTTGGATGCAGAGATGCGGATCAAGAAATGGTCACGCGCCAAAAAGGAAGCGCTGATCCGTGGCGATTGGAGTGAAGTGAGTCATTTCGCCAAACCTCCCCACGAACGCCCTCCCGTCCCTGCGCGTGTGCCCCCACTTTCCATTCGCATCGAGCGAAGTCGAGATACCCCTCGGCCTGGCGCGACCCCGATGGGTGTCTCGACTTCGCTCGACACAAACGGAATTGGGGGTTCGTTTGAGCCGGATGGGGATATGAACTCATGACCCTCACCCCGCAATGGCTGGACGAACTGCGCTCGCGCATCACGCTGTCGACCCTCATCGGCCGCACGGTGAAGGTCACCCGCGCGGGCCGCGAGTATAAGGCCTGCTGCCCCTTCCATAACGAGAAGACGCCCAGCTTCACGATCAACGACGAAAAGGGCTTCTACCACTGCTTCGGCTGCTCGGCGCATGGCGACGCGATCCGCTGGATGACCGACCAGCGCGGCTTGTCGTTCATGGACGCGGTGAAGGAACTCGCCGCCGAGGCCGGGATGGAGATCCCCGCCGCCGACCCGCGCGCCGCGAAGAAGGCCGAAGAGCAGGCGAGCCTGCGCGACGTCGTGCAGGGCGCGGCCGACTGGTTCACGCAGCAGCTCGGCAGCGGTAACGGCGCCCCGGCGCGCGAATATCTGGCGAAGCGCGGCATTTCGGAGGCGACGCGCAAGGCGTTCGGCTTCGGCCTCGCGCCCGACAGCCGCTCGGCGCTCAAAGAAGCACTCAAGAAATTCCCGACCGCGATGCTCGTCGAATCGGGGATGCTGATCGCGCCCAAGGAATTTGGCTCCGACAAGGAGCCCTACGACCGCTTCCGCGGCCGCCTGATGATCCCGATCCGCGATGCGCGCGGGCGCGTGATCGCGTTCGGCGGACGCATCCTCGGCGACGGCGAGCCCAAATATCTGAACTCGCCCGACACGCCGCTCTTCGACAAGGGCCGCGTCCTCTACAATCTCGACAAGGCGTCGCCGGCATCGCGGCAGACGAACCGGATCATCGTCGTCGAAGGCTATATGGACGTCATCGCGCTCGCCGAGGCGGGGATCACCGACGCTGTCGCGCCGCTCGGCACCGCACTGACCGAGGCGCAGCTCGGGCTGATCTGGCGGATGGTGCCGGTGCCGGTGCTCTGCTTCGACGGCGATGCCGCGGGACAGAAAGCCGCGATGCGCGCCGCGATGCGCGCGCTGCCCCTGCTCCGCCCGGGCTTCAGCCTTGCCTTCGCGACGCTGCCCGCAGGTCAGGATCCCGACGATATCGTCCGCGCGCGCGGTGCCGAGGGTTTCAACGCGATCCTCGACGAGACGCAGCCGCTCGTTGAGCGTCTCTGGGCGCATGAGGTCGCGGCAGGGCCGCTCGCGACCCCCGAGGAACGCGCCGCGCTCAAGACGCGCCTGCTCGCGCACGCCGACGCGATCGAGGACGCCGATGTCCGCCATCATTATCGCGAGGCGTTCCGCGAGCGGCTCGATATGCTGTTCGCGCGCAAGCAGCCCGAGCGCGCGGCGCGCCAGCCATGGACCCCGAACCCGCCTCGCGGCGGACAATATGGGGGGGGCAATCGCCGCTTCGGCCCCGACCCGCGATTGCAACCTCCGGCCGACGAGACGCGTTCCATCGGGCAGGCCGGGATTTCGGCGCCTTATGTCGCGGCATTGATCGGCGGATTGCTGCGTTACCCCGAGGCGCTCCGGCGCAACGAGGAGGCGCTGACGCGGCTGCCGGTGAGCGATTCAGGCGACGCCGAACTGCTCGGCGTAATGCTTGACAGCGCAGGTGCGCAGGAAGGGCTTGATTGCGAGGGGTTGCTTGCCATATTGGAGCCAATGAAAGTGTATAATAGGGCGATGACATTGCTCAGAGCCGACGGAATGCACTTCTCGTTCAATCGCAGGCTGGAAGGCGAAGAGGTTGATGCAATCCGGGAAACCGCGTTGCGCGACCTCGATGAATATATCGGCGTGCTGGTCACCCAGCCTGAAATCCGCACCCGGCTTGCCGAAGCCACCGCGGATTACATGCGCTCGATGGACGACGAAGGCCATGCGCGCCAACAACGATTGCGCGCGATGGACGAGGATTTGACCCGCCGCCTGGCCGCGCTGTCCGACAGCAGCGACCAGTAACGACCGACCACTTTAATGCCCGCAGGCAGGAACAATATATGGCCACCAAAAGCACCGCAGCCGACACCGATACCGACACCGACAGCCCGCTGATCGACCTCAACGAGGCCGACGTCAAAAAGCTGATCGCGCGCGGCAAGAAGCGCGGTTACCTGACCTATGACGAGCTGAATGCGGCGCTGCCGCAGGACGAGATGTCGTCCGAGCAGATTGAGGATATCATGTCGGCGATCTCCGACATGGGCATCAATATCGTCGAAAGCGACGAGGATGTGCAGGAAGAGGCCGACGCCGAGCCCGACGACGAGGTCGATGTCAGCGCCGGCACCGGTTCGGTTTCGAACCCGGCGATCGAAAAGAAGAAGGAAACGGTCGATCGCACCGACGATCCCGTTCGCATGTACCTGCGCGAAATGGGCGCGGTCGAGCTGCTCAGCCGCGAAGGCGAAATCGCGATCGCGAAGCGCATCGAGGCGGGCCGCGACACGATGATCCTCGGGCTTTGCGAAAGCCCGCTGACCTTCAACGCGATCATCGAATGGTCGAACGCGCTGAACAATGGCGACATGCAGCTGCGCGAGATCGTCGATCTCGAAGCGATGCTCTCGAAGGACCCGGCGCCCGAGAATCTCGAGGAAGAGGGTGCCGAGGACAATGGCGAAATCAGCGAGAAGACCGCCGGCGTCTCGTTCAAGGACGAGGACGAGGTCGAGGAAGAACCCGCGGCAGACGGCGACGACGAGGATGGCGAAGGCTCGTCGGGCAAGCGCGAGAGCTTCGAAGAGGATGAGGAAGACAACACCCTCAGCCTCGCGGCGATGGAAGAGCTGCTGAAGCCCGACGCGCTCGAGAAATTCGCGAACATCACCAAGAGCTTCAAGGCCTTCTCGAAGCTGCAGGAAGCGCGGCTCGAGGCTTTGTCGACCGCGGGCGAATTCCCCTCGGCGTCGGAAAAAAAGTACCACAAGCTGCGCGAGGAACTCACCGCGCAGGTCGAGAGCGTGCAGTTCCACAACACCAAGATCGAATATCTGGTCGACCAGCTCTACAGCTATAACCGGCGCCTGACCGCACTCGGCGGCCAGATGCTGCGCCTTGCCGAACGCCACAAGGTGCCGCGCAAGGCGTTCCTCGACAATTATGTCGGGCGCGAGCTTGAAGAAAACTGGATCGAGAGCGTCAGCGGGCTCGACAAGAAATGGGCCGCCTTCGCCGAGAATGAAGCCGGCGCGGTCGACCGCATCCGCATCGAGATTTCGGAAATCGCGCAAGCGGCGGGCATGAGCCTGACCGAATTCCGCCGCGTCGTGAACATGGTCCAGAAGGGCGAGCGCGAGGCGCGTATCGCCAAGAAGGAAATGGTCGAGGCGAACCTGCGCCTGGTGATCTCGATCGCCAAGAAATACACGAACCGCGGCCTGCAGTTCCTCGACCTCATCCAGGAAGGCAATATCGGCCTGATGAAGGCGGTCGACAAGTTCGAGTATCGCCGCGGTTACAAGTTCTCGACCTATGCGACCTGGTGGATCCGTCAGGCGATCACCCGCTCGATCGCCGATCAGGCGCGCACGATCCGTATCCCGGTCCATATGATCGAGACGATCAACAAGCTGGTGCGGTGCAGCCGCCAGTTCCTCCACGAAAGCGGCCGCGAGCCGACCCCGGAGGAAATGGCCGAGCGTCTGTCGATGCCGCTCGAAAAGGTCCGCAAGGTGATGAAGATCGCCAAGGAGCCGATCAGCCTCGAAACGCCGATCGGCGACGAGGAAGACAGCCACCTCGGCGATTTCATCGAGGACAAGAATGCGGTCATCCCGGTCGACGCCGCGGTGCAGTCGAACCTCAAGGAAACGGTCACCCGTGTCCTCGCCTCGCTCACCCCGCGCGAAGAGCGCGTGCTGCGCATGCGTTTCGGCATCGGCATGAACACCGACCATACGCTCGAAGAAGTCGGCCAGCAGTTCAGCGTGACGCGCGAACGCATCCGCCAGATCGAGGCGAAGGCGCTCCGCAAGCTGAAGCACCCGTCGCGCAGCCGCAAGATGCGCAGCTTCCTCGACCAGTAAGCTTTCGGACTTTCCGGACATCAGACACCCCGCCCTCACCGGCGGGGTGTTTTGTTTTGCGCTTTCGATCAAAGCATTGTCCGAATGCTGCGCCGCACAATTACTTTGCCGGCGATCTTTAAATCTTCATATTTGTCCACCAGATAGCGCTCGTCACGCGATGCGGGGACTTCATGAGCCGTTCAGGAACCACCCATCAAATGGCAATCATTCCCACAAGGTGGGGATTGATTCACCGTCCAGAGCAGGCCGTCCAACGCGGCTGACACAAAAAAGCTCGGAAATCTGGGGCTCGCATAAATTGGCACGGCCTTTGCGATGCATTCGGCATCGGCGCGGGGCAGTGCCTGCAGCCAAAGGGAAAGACAAAAAGATGGAA
>NZ_DATFFD010000117.1:0-10045 GCF_035250425.1 Sphingopyxis sp. | reverse complement strand
GCCGATGACGAGTATGAGGAATGCGCCGATCCACGCGGCGCGGCGGCCGCGACCGGGATGGAGCAATGTCTTGAGTTCGCGTCGGACCTTCGCGTCGGCGGGGTCGAGTTTTTCGATCGGGGTGTGGACGGTCATGGGATGCCCTCTTCTCTTTATTCGGCTCGGCCGCGCGCGAGGCGCAGCGGGTCTCGGCCCCGAAAGCGCATGCCTTCGGTTCAGTCTTGAAACTTCCTCATTGCTGGACGGCCCTCTTCGAAGAGGACAACCGCCCCTCCGGTCACCCGCATCTGGAAATGCGCGCGCCGGCTCCCTGTTATGTCTTGCGGACGAACGCCATCAGGCGCCGACCGGAACAGGACCCGCTCCCGGGAAAATAATCTGGATGATAAATCCGGCCGCCGCATGATCTTTGCCATACGGCGGCCGGTCTCGGGGGAGAGCCTATCTTTGTATACTGACCGGTATAAAACTATTGTTGCGCTGCGTCAAGACCATTCTGTACCGGGCAGTAAAATTTTTCTACTAGCGCCCCGGCCACAGCTTCAGGCTGGTTTCGACGAGCCGTTCGAGTTCGGCGCGCGTCGCACCGGCGCCGGCTTGCACCGACATGCCCTGGTTCACCGCGGTCAGGAAAGCCGCGAGGCCTTCGGCGTCGGTGTCGGGCGGGAAGTCGCCCTCTTCCTTGGCGCGCGCGAAGCGCTCGAGCATCGCGCGCTTCGCCGCCGCGCCGCGTTCGAGCACGGCCTGGCGAATACATTCGGCTTCCGCGCCGCACGCGACCGAGGTGATCACGCCGAGGCAACCGTTCGGATTCTCGGGGCAGGTGTACATGTCGAGCGCGCCGTACATCAGCCGCTCGGCGACGCCGCGCGCGGTCGGCGCATCGAGCGCCGCATGCATATAGTCGGCCTTTTCGCGCTCATAGAGATCGAGCGCCTTGTTGAAGAGCGCTTCCTTGTTGCCGAAGGCCGCGTACAAACTCGGCTTGGTAATCCCCATCGCCTCGGTCAGATCAGCCATCGACGCACCCTCATAGCCCTTCGACCAGAAGACGCGCAGCGCCGCTGCGAGCGCCATGTCGACGCAAAATTCGCGCGGACGGCCCTTATGCGGTGTGGCGACGGTGGCGGTTTCGATTTCCATAACGGCTGGTATATAAGTGAGGTGAGACAATATGTCCAGTGGCGCGCCCTTCAGGCGAGCCGCGTGTCGATCGGCAACCCGCCCTTCAGCGTCAGCGTCACCGGCGTCCGCTCGGCAATATCCGCGAGCCGCGCTTTCTGTTCGTCGTCGAGCCCCGCGATCGTCAGCACGCGATCGACCCGGAGGCCGTCCTTGCTCAGCAATCGCAGGCCGACATCGACCGATTCGAGCGGCCACCCCTTGCGGTCGGCGTACATGCGCAATGTGATCGCGGTGCACGCGCCGAGGCCCGCGAGCAGGAAATCATAAGGCGCCGGCCCCAGATTCTGCCCGCCCAGCCCCGGCCCCTCGTCGCCGATCAGGTCATGGCCGCCGACGTTGATCGCGGTGCGATAATGATCCTTGCCGATACGGGCGGTGCCATGGGCCATGCTGCTGTCCTCCATGCGAACGAGTCCGACAGAAACGTCTTTCCCGGCGCGACGCCGAAACGGCAAGCAGAAATGCGGAACGATTCACAAGCTGAATATCGTTCGCCCGGCCCCTTGTGCGGGGCAAACGCAAACATCTTGAACTGACCGCCAGGAATCTTACATTGATTTCATCGTCAACAAGCGAAAGGAGGTGGTCGAATGTCTCATTGTCACACGCCGCATGCGGCAGATTTGAGCATGACCTTCCTCGCGGGGGTCCAGCTCGGTTAAGCTGTCCGCGACAGGCAAGACAATGGAAGGGCTGCTCCGAAAGGAGCAGCCCTTTGTTGTTGTGGCTGCCGAACGGCCTACCGTCAGGTTACGGTCAGAAACCGGCGCTACAGACTGGGGGATGGGGGCCAATGCCATGGCATCGACGCAAGTTCAGTCTGATTTCGCAACGTTGGGAAAAGTTTGGAGGCCCGAGCCGGAATCGAACCGGCGTGCACGGATTTGCAATCCGCTGCGTCACCACTCCGCCATCGGGCCTCATGCCAAATTACCGCATCCTGATCGGGACGGGCCGGGTGTTGGACGGCGCCGCTAGTGAGGGGCTTTGGCTGCCTTGTCAAGGATTCGCCGGAACGGCACCGCCCGGGCCGCGGCGCAGCGCGCGATGAGGGTTGGCGGCACCCCCATTGGCAGCTATGCGACACGCGATGCGGCTGCGGGGCTGTATTACTATTGCAATACAGCATTGCTTCGGCTAAAGCTGCCCCGCAAAGGTTCAAGTTCCAGGGAATTGGAAAAGGCTGATGGCGACGAAGTTTAGCGAAATCACTGCGGCAGAGATGCGCGCTGCCATGATCGACAGCCAGCTGAGGACCAACGATGTCATCGACCCCGCGGTGGTCGGCGCGATGGCCGCGGCACCGCGTGAGGCGCATGTGCCCGCCGCGCTCGCCCGCGTCGCTTACATGGACCGCGCGATCGCGCTGGGCCACGGCCGCGCGCTCAATGCGCCGCTGGTTACCGGCCGGATGCTCGTCGCGGCGGCGATCCGCCCCGGCCAGCGCGTGCTGTTGATCGGCAGCGCGACGGGCTACACCGCCGGACTGCTCGCGCTGCTCGGCGCCGAGGTCCACGCCGTCGAGGAACAGGGTGAATTGATGGCGGTGGCAGAGGGCGCGGCCGCCAACGGCAATATCCGCTGGATCCAGGGACCGCTGGCCGCCGGTGCGCCCGATGCCGCACCGTTCGACCGCATCATCATCGAGGGCGCGATCGAAATGCTGCCCGATGCGCTTGTCGCACAGCTCGCCGACGGCGGCCGGTTGATCGCGGCGCGGCGCGAGGGAGCGGTGACGCGGCTGGTCGAGGGCGTGAAGGCCGGCAGCAAGGTCGCGCTGCGCAGCTTCGCCGATATGGACGTCGCGCCGCTGCCGGGCTTTGCGGCGCCGGCCGGTTTCCAATTCTAAAAGCAACCTCCCTCCTTGTTTCAGGCTGACATCTTTATGCACGACAACAATAAGAAGCAGCCCCTTCGCCGTGCGCGCTGGCTCGCCGGCCTTGCGGTCGGCGCGCTGCTGTTGCCCGCGGCGGCACAGGCGGAAACGCTGCAAGGCGCGCTGGCCAAGGCCTATGAAAATAATCCGACGCTGACCGGCGCGCGCGCGGGACAGCGCGCGAATGACGAGAATGTGCCGATCCAGAAGAGTTTCGGCCTTCCCGAGGTCAACACCCGCGCCGATTATGAAGAAAATATCATCACCCCGGGCAACAGCTTCAACTCGCCGATGCGATCGGTCACAGGGTCGGGCCAATTGTCGGTGCCGATCTATCAGGGCGGTGCGGTCCGCAACGCCGTGCGTGCCGCCAAATTTCGCGTCGAGGCCGGGCAAGCCGACCTTCGCGCCACCGAAGCAAGCATATTTTCGCAGGTCGTCGGCGCCTATATGGACGTCATCCGCGATCAGGCGATCGTCCAGCTTAACCAGAAGAATGTCTCGGTCCTGCGCACCAACCTGCAGGCGACGAGCGACCGCTTCGAGATCGGCGACCTGACGCGCACCGACGTCGCCCAGTCCGAAGCGCGGCTCGCGCTGGCCGAAGGCGATCTGCGCAACGCCGAGGCGAACCTGATTGCCAGCCGCGAATCCTATATCCGGCTTGTCGGCGACGCACCGACCGACCTGCAAGCACCCCCGACGCTCCCGAACCTGCCGGCGAACGCCGAGGAGGCGGTGGCGATCGCGCTGAACAACAATCCCGACATCGAATCGGCGAACCAGCTGGTGAGCGCGTCGAAAGCCGACATCGGCGCCGCCAAGGCGTCGCGCGCCCCGAAACTCTCCGCGACGCTCGGCGGCAATTATAATAATTACCTCGGCTCGCTGAACAGCGGCGTCATCGGCGTCGGCGTGACGCAGGAAACCTCCGCCGCGGCGGCGGGCGTGTCGGTGACGCTGCCGATCTTCACCGGCGGCCGCCGCTCGGCGCAGGTGCGGCAGGCGCAGTCGCGCGGCAGCCAGGCGATCGAACAATATGTCGAGGTCGAACGCGGCGTGATCGCGCAGACGCGCGGCTCCTATGCCGCGTGGCAGGCAAACGAACGAATCATCGCCGCGACGCAGCAGGCGGTGAGCGCCAACGCGCTCTCGCTCGAGGGCGTGCGCGCCGAAAACAGCGTCGGCACGCGCTCGATCCTCGATATTTTGAACGCCGAGCAGGAATATCTGAACACGCAGGTCCAGCTCGTGTCGGCGCAGCGCAACTCGTACGTCGCCGCCTTCTCGGTCCTCGCCGCGATGGGCAAGGCCGAAGCACGCGATCTCGGCATCGGTGGCGGCGCGCTCTACGATCCCGAAGTCAATTACAAGCGCGTGCGCGGCGAGATCTGGGATTGGGCCGACGATCCGGCGCCGCAGCAGGTCGCGACCGACACGCGCGCCGTTCCGGCGGCGACCGCCAGTGTTCCGGTCGGCCCGCCGTCGCTCTCGCCACAATAAGGCTTGGCAAAACGCGCCCCAAATCGGTAAGAAGACGGTTAACCATCCGGTAATCGCGATGGTTTAGGGGGTTGGTTATGGGCGATATGTCGCGGGAACCATCGATGGAAGATATCTTGTCGTCGATTCGGCGCGTGATCGCTCGTGACGAGGCGCCGGGTTCGGCACGCGAGATCCGCGTCCCCGAAGCCGACGATATTCTCGACCTTCAGGACGAAGAAGACCGGGCCGATGCTGCGCCCGCGGCCGGGGAGCTTGTTTCCGAAGCAAGCGCCGATGCCGCGCGCCAGTCGCTCGAAGCACTGACCGCCGCGGTGACGCCCGCGGTGGCCGCTGCCACCGTTGCAGCCCCGACGGTCGCCGGCCGCACGATGGAGGATGTCGTCCTCGACGCGCTGCGCCCGATGCTCAAGGACTGGCTCGACGCCAACCTGCCCGCGCTGGTCGAGGCGATGGTCGCCAAGGAAATCAGCCGGATCACCGGCAAGCGGCTCTAACATCTCTTCCTTCTCCCTCGATGGGAGAAGGATACGCAGCCTTGTCGCGCAGCGACTAGGCGAAGTTGGATGAGGGTGAACGCGCATCCTCGCGCTGTTGGTTTCAGGCCGCGACCGCACCCCCACCGCTGCGACTAACCAGCGAGCTGGCAAGTCTCGCTGCCTCCCCCATCAAGGGGGAGCGAAAGAATCAGCCCGCCCAATCTTCCAGCAGATAGCGCGCGATCGCCAGCGACGGCGGCGCCATGAACGGCGCGCCCATATCGCCCGCGAGCGCGGCGCGCACCTCGGCCTTGTCGACCCACATCGCCGCCTCGATCTCGGTCGTGTCGAGCGTCAGCGCCGGATCCTTCGCGACCGCGCGGCACCCGATCATCAGCGACGACGGGAACGGCCAGGGCTGGCTCGCCACATAGGTGAC
Organism: Sphingopyxis sp.; assembly: GCF_035250425.1. GTDB lineage: Bacteria > Pseudomonadota > Alphaproteobacteria > Sphingomonadales > Sphingomonadaceae > Sphingopyxis. Next base: position 4,563 of record NZ_DATFFD010000117.1, on the reverse strand, counting down.
GTCCGAGACGCGGATTCCCGCTTCCTCGAACAATTCGCGCGCGACCGCTTCCTCGAGCGATTCGCCGGGTTCGACAAAGCCCGCGAGCGCCGAAAAGAAACCCGGCGGAAAACCGCCCTGCCGTCCGACGAGTACGCGCCCCTCACATTCGGCAAGCATGATCACGACGGGATCGACGCGCGGGAAATGCTCGGCGTTGCAGCTTCCACAGCGCCGCCCCCACCCGCCGCGAAACAGGTCGGTCGGCGATCCGCACACCGCGCAGAAACGATGCCGCGCGTGCCAGTCGAGCAAGCTGCGCGCGCCGCCGTAAAGCGCCGCCTCTTCGCCCGACAGCAAAGGAAGCAGCCGCATCACCGTGCGCGACCGCGCATCGATCCGCGCACCAACCGGAGCCTCGCGCACAAAATGCGGGATCCCGTCATCGTCGATGCCGAGCAGCATCAGCGCGCGGTCATCAGCGGGGTCGAGCGGCTCCCACAAGAGACCGCCGCCTTCGCGCGGAACGAAGTCGATGCCGTCGAGCACCAGACAGCGCGCCCGCGGATCGGCCGATGCGGCCGCAAACGCCGCCTCGTTGGTCCGCAACTGATCGGCGCGGTCGAGCCACGCCCCGGTGAAACCAAGCGGTAAAGGCATCAGCGCATCACATCCTTGAAGAAAGTCTCGCCGAACTTGCCCTGGAACGACACCGCATCGGGCGGCATGATCTGCGTATAGCCGCCGACACGATAGCCGAGCCCGCGGTGGACGAAGCCGATCGTCCCCGCCGCGCCCGCCCAGCCGAAAATCCCCTCGCCGCCCGGCGAGGTCGGCAGCGACACGCGGCCGCCCGCGCCAAAGCCCTGCCCGTCGATGAAGCTGCCCTTACGGTCGACGCTGTCGGCGATGAGGTTCGACATCGCGAGCCGCGCGGTTTCGCGCTTCATCACGCGTTTCCCGCCCGTTTCGCCCTCACCGAGCAGCATCGCGAGGAAGCGGTCGTAATCGCGCGCGCTCGACACCAGCCCGCCGCCGCCCATGGGATAGGGCGGCGGGTCGAGATAGATCGAACTCGCCGCGGGATCGAAGGGGATCAGCGCGCCGCCGAACGGCGCATAATTGCTCGTGAAGCGCGCGACGTCCTTCGCGGCGACCATGAAGCCGGTGCTCGTCATGCCGAGCGGATCGAACAATCGCGCTTTCAGAAAGGCGTCGAACGGCTGGCCCGATACGACCTCGATCAGCCGCCCCATCAGGTCGAGCCCGATCGAATAGCTCCATTTGGTGCCGGGCTCATAGACCAGCGGCAGCGCCGCGAGCCGGTCGGCCATCACGGCAAGGCTCGGCGCGGGGGTCACCGGCGCGAAGCCCGGTATCGGCAGCCGGCTCGCCTGCCCCCCGGCGATGCCATTGTCGTCATAGGCCTTTTTGATCGGCCCCTTCTGGATGATATTATAGCCGAGCCCCGCGGTGTGGGTGAGCAGCTGGCGCACCGTGACCGGGCCTTTCGCCGGGCGCACATCGGTGAGCGAGCCGTCGGGCGTGTTCTGCACATTCATCTTCGCAAAGGCTGGAAGGAAGTCGGCGATCGGCTGGTCGAGCGTCATCTTGCCGTCCTCGATCAGCAGCATCGCGGCGATGCCGGTGACCGGCTTGGTCATCGAATAGAGGCGCCACAAAGTATCGGGACCGACGGGCGTCGCCGAATCGTTCGATTGCACCCCCGCACCGAAAAAGACCGCGGCGTCCTGCCCCTTGCCGATCGCGGCGAGCGTGCCCGCCAGTTCGCGGCGGTCGACGAAGCCTTTGATGAACGCGTTGGTCGCGGGATAGAGCGCGGCGCCGTCGACCTTCCACGCCAGCGCGGCGCGCGGCAGCAGCGCCCCCGCACCCGCCAGCGCCATCCCACCCATCAGCGCGCGGCGCGACACCATCATGTTCATGCGTCTCTCTCCAGCATCTTGTCGGTCAGTTTGCGATAGAGCGTCGGCAGCCCCGCCGCGTCAAGGTCCGCGATCGGCCACCATCGGCCTTCCGCTGCGGCATCGGGGTGTTCGGACGGGGCTTCGCGCCGCACCAGTGTCAGCGTCAGGTCGAAATGGGTAAAGCCATGATCGACGCTAACGATTCCCGACTCGGACGGCACATCGCCCCATTCGCCGCCGGGCAGCGCGCGCATCCCGCCGAGCATGCCCTTGCCCGGCCGGCGGACGAGCCAGATCTGCGCATCGCGCTCGATCCAGTGCGCCAGCCCGTGCCGATGCGGCTTCGCCTTCTTCGGCGGCTTGACCGGCAGGCGCTCGATATCGGGCCGCCCACGCGCGCGGCAGTCGGCCATCAGCGGGCAGATCGCGCACGCCGGGCCGCGCGGCGTGCAGATGGTCGCGCCAAGGTCCATCAGCGCCTGCGCGAAATCGCCCGGCCGTTCCGCCGGAACGAGCGGCGCCAGCGCGGCGCGAATCTCGCGCTTCGCCATCGGCAGCGGCGTTTCGATCAGCCGGTGGCGCGCGATCACGCGCTCGATATTGGCGTCGATGACCACCGCGGCGCGTCCGAAGGCGATCGCGGCGACCGACGCCGCCGTATAATCGCCGATCCCCGGCAGCGTGCGCAGTCCCGTCTCGCTATCGGGAAATATCCCGCCATGGTCCGCGACCACCACGCGCGCGCAGGCGAGCAGGTTGCGCGCGCGGGCATAATAGCCAAGCCCCGCCCACGCCGCCATGACGTCGGCATCGTCGGCCGCCGCCAGATCGGCAACCGTCGGCCAACGTTCGGTAAAGCGCGCGAAATAGCCCGCGACCGCGGCGACCGTCGTCTGCTGCAGCATGACCTCGGCCAGCCAGATACGATAGGGATCGGGTTCGCCGCCGCTGTTCGGTGCGATGCGCCACGGCAGCACCCGCGCCGACCGGTCGTACCAGTCCAGGAGACGCGTGGAAAAACTCATAAGCCCCTCCCCTTCAGGGGAGGGGGGTGTCGGTTCGGTCGGTCCCCCGGACCGACCTGGACCAGCCGGGGGCTGGTCCACCCGACGCCGGTGGGGGCCATCGGCCTAGCGCAAGGCCGATGACCCCCACCCGCTGCGACTAGCGAACAGGTTCGCAAGTCTCGCCGCCCTCCCCTGAGGGGGAGGGGTGATTCAGTGTCATCTGCGATAGCGGAAGTCTGGACGCTCACCCCCCGCCTATGGCATGGCACCCGCCATGACGAAAGACGTAGGCGAGGATGCGCCAGCCAAAAAGGCCAAGGCGAAAGGCGCAGCAAAGGCGGGGGCGAAAACCGCCAAGCCGCCCGTGCGCGTTTACGAACGCCCGCGCGGCGGCGAAGCGCGTATGGTGTCCGACCTGGTTCCCGAAATCGGCCGCGCCGCCTTTCGCAAATTCGGCTTTGTGCAAAGCTCGGTCGTCAGCCGCTGGCGCGAGATCGTCGGCGACCGGCTCGCCGACGTCACCCAGCCCGCGATGATCCGCTTTCCGGCGGGCCAGAAAGCGGGCGGCACGCTGCACCTGACGATCAGCGGCGCGCACGCCCCGATGCTCCAGCATGTCGCGCCCGACATCATCGCCGCGGTCAACCGCTTCTTCGGCTATGCCGCCGTCGCGCAGGTCCGCATGACGCACGGCCAGGTCACTCCCGCCGCGCCCGTTCAGCCACCGGCAATGCTTAAACCCGTACCCGCCGAACTGGGGGACAGCCTGCGCGACATCGGCGACCCGGAACTGCGCACCGTGCTCGAACGCATGGCGGCAGGGCTGGCGACGCCGCCCAAGCTTCCCCGTATAAGCTAGGAAAGACGGATGTCCGCTTTTGACGACCCGCTTCTCGATCGCCGTGCGGCGGTGCTGGCGCTTTCGGGCGCCGCGCTCGGCCTGATCGCCGCGACGCCCGCCAAACCCACGCTCTGGTCGCAAACCGTGACGACGACGCCGATCGGCGCCTTCCTCGTCGGCAACCCCGCCGCGAAGGTCAAACTCGTCGAATATTTCAGCTACACCTGCCACGTCTGCGCCGATTTCGCGAAGGCGAGCGCGCTGCCGCTGAAGACGGGGTATGTCGATCGCGGGCTCGTGCTGTTCGAATACCGCAACCTCGTGCGCGACCCCGTCGATATGACCGCTGCCCTGCTCGCGCGCTGCGGCGGCGCCAAGGCATTCGCGGGCAACCATCAGGCGATCTTCAGCGCCTTTCCGGCCTTCATCGCCAAGGTCCAGAAGGCGACCGACGCGCAGACGACGAGCTGGTTCCAAGGCACCACCGGCGAGCGCGCCCGCAAGATCGCCGCCGACATCGGCCTCACCGCGCTGATGCGCGCGCGCGGCTACACCCAGGCGCAGATCGGTGCCGCACTCGACAGCGAGGTGGCGCAGGCCGAACTCACCGGCATGACAAACATCGGGCTCAATGCCGACCGCGTCGAAGGCACCCCGAGCTTCTTCGTCAATGGCCGCAATGCCGGGGTCACCGCATGGCCCGCACTCAAATCGAAACTCGACCTCGCGATCAAGGCCGCTTAAAAGCGCCGCATTCCCGTTCTGTGGAGAAAGTAAGAATATGACCGCATCGCTTCGTATCGCCCTT
>NZ_DATFFD010000116.1:0-4625 GCF_035250425.1 Sphingopyxis sp. | reverse complement strand
CCCGCCATCAACGACAAGCCTGACTGGTTTGTCCGCGATAGTGGATGATTGATCATACAAATATTGCACGGACATCGATTGAAACCCTTTTTGACCCACGCCGGCTTCATTGCTTGGTGACCATGGCGTCAGTGACCCACCCGATCCCATCTCGAACTCGGCCGTGAAACCTGACAGCGCCGATGGTACTACCGCTTAAGCGTTGGAAGAGTAGGACGTCGCCAGGCATTGCAGCCGGCGTAAGGTCGAAAAAGGAAGACCCATTCACAAAGTTAGAGGCCGGCAGCGATGCCGGCCTTTTGCTGTTTTTGCGGTCTGTCTCGGTTGAAAATCGGGGCATTGAACCGCATATTGGTGGCGCGGGATGGAGCAGCCCGGTAGCTCGTCAGGCTCATAACCTGAAGGTCGTAGGTTCAAATCCTACTCCCGCAACCACCACAAATCTCAGCGAACCCAAGTGAACGCCAACATTTGTGCGTGCCCCCGCGCTGGCGGGATCAATCGCAATCATCAAAAAGCCCGCTTTTCCTTCTGGGATGGCGGGCTTTCTTGCGTTTCGCACGCGCGGGCGCCGGCGAGCATGCCGATATCCGGATTCCCCTCGCTATTTTCCTTCGGGAACGACGATCTCGAGCCCGGCAGAGCCGCCCGGGTTCGATCGACCCGATCAGGCCGCCCATTCGGCCGGGTCGGATTCCTCGCCGATCAGGGCGAGCCCGTGCGCGATCGAGGTCAACTCGCCGCCGGTCGCGATACGCTCTTCGCCGAAACGGCGGTCGAACATCGCGCGGATCGCGGGGATCAGCGACGAGCCGCCGGTCAGAAAGACGCGGTCGATCGCCGCGGGCGCGATGCCCGCGCGCGCGAGCGCCTGTTCCATCGCCGCCTCGATGCGGCGAAGATCGTCGGCGATCCATTGCTCGAAATCGGCGCGCCGCACGTCGGCCCCGATCTCGATTCCGCCACCGGCGAAATGAAATTCGGCGTGATCGCTGCTTGAAAGAGCGCGCTTGAGCTTGCCCACAGCGTCATAGAGCGGGAAGCCCTGCTCATGCTCGATCAGCGCGATCATGCGGCCGATCAGGTCGGGCCGCTCGGCGTCGCGCTGGAGGCGGCGGATTTCCTCGATCGTGCGGCGGTTGCGCATCATCGCGAGCCGCGACCAGTCACCGAAATCGGCGAAATAGCCGCCGGGGATTTCGAGCAGCTTGTCGAACGAGCGATATTGGCTGCCCTTGCCGAGCAGCGGCAGCACTAGCCGGTCGACGATGCGGTAATCGAAGCGGTCGCCCGCGATGCCGATCCCCGACGAGGCGAGCGGCACGCAGCGCCGCGGACTCCCGGGCTCGGCGACGCGGACGATCGAAAAGTCGGTGGTGCCGCCGCCGAAGTCGGCGACGAGGATCGTCGCCGGCTCGGTCAGGCGCGAGGCATAGCTGTGCGCGGCGCCGAGCGGTTCGTGGACATAATAGATTTCGGTCCCGAACGCCGCGAGCATCGCGTCGTAACGCTGGCGCGCGAGTTCGGCGTCGGGCCGCGCGCCGGCATATTCGACCGGACGGCCGACGATGATACGGCGCGGCCGCTCGTCGAGCGCGCCGCCGGCATGCGCGACGAGGCGCTGGAGGAACAGGCGCCCCATATCCTCGAAGCGGAACGGCTTGTTGAAGATCATCGCGCGCTCGAACAGCGGGCTCGCGGCGACGCTCTTGAACGACTGGATGAAGCGGCTGTCGAGCGGCGACTGGAGATATTCATCGATCGCCCACGGGCCCGCCTCGTGCGCGATGCCGTTCCAGCCGCGTTCCTCTTCCCAGAAGCAGAGCGCCGAGCGGAACACCGCGTCGCCCGCGTCGCCGAACGCGACCAGTTCGGTGCCGCCCTCGCCATCGGCGAGCGCGACGACGCTGTTCGTCGTGCCGAAATCGAGGCCGAGCGCGCTCGCGGCCGCCTTGTCCATGACATGCTCCTGTAGCTGGGGATCCCGGTCGGGGGGCGGCGCCTATTGCACAGGAGGGCGGGGGGAGCAAGTTTCCGCGGCGACGGTCAGCCTTCGGGCCCCCACGCGCGACAGAAGGCGTCGACCGCGGCGTCGACATCGCCCCGAAGGCGATCGAGGTCGCGGCTTTCGGGAAGGTTGAGCATCGCGAATTGATAGACGCCCGACTGACAAAGGCCGGTGAATTGCTGCACCGCGCGCATCGGATCGCCCATTCGAATCTCGCCGCGCACCATCTTTTCGCCCACCCAGACGGCCGCGCGCGCCTTGCCGCGTCGCGGGCCGCGCTCGTAGAATGTCTCGGCGAGGTGCGGGAAACGTTCGGCTTCGCCGACGACGAGGCGAAAAAGCGACAGGATCGGCGTCGCGGTCAGCTTGGTCATCAGCAGATTGCCGAATACCCGCAGTACATCGGGAACCGGCTCCTCAAGCGGCAGATCGATAGCGAGCGCGTCGCCATATTGCGCGACGATATCGTCGACGACCGCGGCGAACAGATCCTCCTTCGACGGGAAATAGGTCCAGAGCGTCGTTTTCGACCCGCCGACCTTGCTCGCGATCGACGACATCGTCGTCCCCGCATAACCATTGGCAAAGAACAGCTCGCGCGCGGCGTCGACAAACGCTTTACGGCGCATCGTCGCGGCATCGTCGAGGGCAGGCGTACTATCTGGTATCATTTCGATTGACAACGCATCCTCCGAAGTCCATTTGCGCATGATACCAGCTAGTATCGTTGGAAGCTATGCCCCGGACAATTTTTCTCTCCACCGCTGTTTTCGGCCTGCTTGCGGGCTGCGCGAGCGTTCCCGACCTTGGGCCAAAGCCGGTTCCGGCGGCGGCCGAGTCGCTGGAATCGAACGCGACATTCGCCAGCGCACAGGGTGCGTGGCCCGGTGAAGGTTGGTGGCAGGGCTTTGGCGGTGCCCAGCTCGATGCGCTGATCGAGGAAGGGCTCAAGGGCTCGCCCGATGTCGCGATCGCCGCCGCGCGGGTCAGCGCGGCCGAGGCGATGGCGCAGCAGGCGGGCGCCGCGTTGCTGCCGCGCGTCGGCGCCGAGGCGAGCGCGGGCGGCGTCCAGCAGAGCAAGAATATGGGCATTCCGCCCGAATTCGTGCCCGACGGCATTCAGGATACCGGCCATATCGCCGCGACCTTCAGCTTCAACCTCGACTTGTGGGGCCGCAACCGCGCGGCGCTCGCTGCTGCGACGTCGGAAGCCGAGGCAGCGCGCGTCGACGCGGCGCAGGCGCGGCTGATGCTCACCACCGGGATCGCGTCGGCCTATGCCGATCTCGCCGGTTATTATCATGCGCTCGACGTCGCCAATGATGCGGTGCGCGTCCGCACCGCGAGTGCCGACCTGTCGGGCGAGCGCGCCCGCGCGGGGATCGAAAATCAGGCGAGCCAGCGGCAGGCCGAAAGCCGCGCCGCCTCGGCACGCGCCGACGTCGTTGCGCTCGAAGAAGCGATCGCGACGACGCGCAACCGGCTCGCCGCGCTCATCGGTGCCGGGCCCGATCGCGGCCTGTCGATCGCGCGCCCCCAGATGGCGCGCCCGTCGCTCGGTCTGCCAGGCAATGCGGGGATCGACCTGATCGGGCGGCGTCCCGATATCGTCGCGGCGCGGCTGCGATCCGAAGCCGCCGCGAAGCGCATCGATGTCGCGCGCGCCGATTTTTATCCCAATGTCAGCCTGTCGGCGCTCGTCGGGCTCCAGTCGCTAGGGCTCTCCAACCTGTTCAAATCGGGGTCCGAATATGGCAATGGCGGCGCTGCGATCAGCCTTCCGATCTTTGAGGGCGGGCGGCTGCAGGGCCAATACCGCGGATCACGCGCCGATTATGATGTCGCGGTTGCGACCTATGACCGCACGCTGATCGGGGCGCTGCGCGATGTCGCCGACATCGTGGCGAGCCGCGCCGCGACCGAACGTCAGCTTGTGGGGCGGCGCGAGGCGCTGACCGCCGCCGCCGAAGCCTCGAAGCTCGCCGGACTGCGTTACCGCGCCGGCCTTTCGAACCAGATCGTCCAGCTCACCGCCGAGGACAGCATGGTGGCCTTGAGCCGCGCCGTCGCCGACCTCGAAGCCCGCCAGCTCTCGCTCGATATCGCCCTGATCCGCGCGCTTGGCGGCGGATATCGGGCCGCCAATTCAACAGGAGACGAATGATGGCCGACGAAACGGCTGCAGCTGTAACCGACGCTCCCGAAGCCAGCCCCGAAGTCAACGGCGCCAGGCGGAAGAAGCTCCTGCGCATCCTCGCAATCGTCGTGGTGACGGTCGGGGTCCTGTGGGGCCTCTGGTATTTCCTGACCCAAGCCGGGCGCGTCCACACCGACAACGCCTATGTCGGCGCCGACTCGGCGCAGGTCACCGCGCTCGTTTCGGGTCCGGTCAAGGAAGTGCGCGTCAGCGGGACGCAGGCGGTGAAAAAGGGCGACATCCTCGTCATCCTCGATGACGCCGACCAGCGGATCGCGGTCGCCGACGCCGAGGCGGCCTTGCGCCTCGCGCGCCAACGTTATGGACAGGCCGATGCGACCGCCGAGGCGGCGCGCGCGCGCGTCGCGGCACGCGGCGCCGATATCGCACAGGCGCGCGCGCGGCTGCGCGACGCCAATG
>NZ_DATFFD010000115.1:0-7176 GCF_035250425.1 Sphingopyxis sp. | reverse complement strand
ATCAGTTCGAGATTGTTTTCGATCGCGAGGTAAGTGTTCGCGAGCGTTTGCGCTTCCACGCCCTGCGAGGCATCGACGATCAGCAACGCTCCCTCGCACGCCGACAGGGAACGCGAGACTTCGTAAGAGAAGTCGACGTGGCCGGGCGTGTCGATCAAATTCAAGACGTACGACTGACCGTCGCGGGCTTTGTAGTCGAGCCTGACAGCGTGGGCCTTGATCGTGATGCCCCGTTCACGTTCGAGGTCCATGTTGTCGAGCACCTGATTTTCCATCTCGCGCTCAGACAGCGCGCCGGTCAGTTCGAGCAGGCGGTCGGCGAGCGTCGACTTGCCGTGATCGATGTGCGCGATGATCGAAAAATTGCGGATATGGGACAAAGGCGTGGTCATGCGCGCGCACTAGCAGGGGTTTGCGGCGATGTCAGCAGAGAGTGGACGGCCCCGCGCGGGCGCCGCGATTTTCATCCAAGGCGCGGGCAAAGTTCAGGGAAGTTCAGCCTAATGACGTACCCTTTTGCCGCTTTCCCGGAGAGCCGGAAAAGAGGAGATGTCGTCCCCGTCGCAAAGGGGCGCAAGGTTGCAAAGGTCGCACCGGCCGCGACCTTTCGCCGCGGATGCGTTGCGGCGGAGCAGCAGATTTCCAACGAGTCAAAGAGCCGGTGGAGGGACGCTGGCATAGTGGGATAATGTAGGAAAGAGGTTTTTCGCGCGGAGACGCGGAGGGCGCGGAGGGGCTTGCCCCGGTTCGCGATGGTCGCCACTGTGCGCCGACGTGAGCGCGACGCATCGGGGGCGAAAAGACGAATGGATATTGCGACTTATCTGGATGAGGTGCGCGCGCAGTTCGAGAGCGGGCACGCGACCGAGCATAGCTATCGCCCCGCGCTGTTCAGGCTGTTCCAGAGCATCGACCCGGCGATCACGGTCGTCAACGAACCGAAGCGCGGCGACGCGGGCATGGTCGATTTCCTGTTCGAGCGCGACGGCGTGCCGTTCGGATGGGCCGAGGCGAAGGACATCGACAAGGATGTCATCAAGCTGAAGGGCTATTCGATCGAGCAGCGCAAGCGGTACGAGGCCGCCTATCCGAACCTGATTTACACGAATGGCGTCGATTTCGAGTTTATCCGCGATGGCGCGCAGGTTCATTTCGTGTCGATCGCCGATTTCCTGATGGGATTGCAGCCCGTTCCCGATCGATTTGAGGAACTGGAACGCCAACTGCGCCTCTTCGCCGAAGCGAAGCCGATCAGCATAAGGTCGGCGGCAAAACTGGCCGAAATGATGGCGGCGAAGGCGGCGATCATCAAGGACGAGATCGGCATCGCGCTGAGCGAAGACCCGGAATTTCGCTCCGGCCTCGGCGGGCAGTATAAGAGCTTCAAGGCGAATCTGCTCCCTGCGCTCGAACCCGGCGAATTTGCCGACATTTATGCCGAAACGATCACTTACGGCATGTTCGCGGCGCGGTTTCACGACACCGATCTGGATACGTTCAGCCGTCAGGAGGCAATGGAGCGCCTGCCCGCGTCGAACCCGTTTTTGAAAGGGCTGTTCGAATATATCGCCGGGCCGCAATTGCCGCCGCGCCTGAAATATATCGTCGACGACCTGGTGCATGTGATGCGCGCGAGCGATCCGCATTCGCTGTTCCGCGATTTCGGCAAGTTCACCGCGCGCAACGACCCCTTCATCCATTTCTACGAAGACTTCCTCGCCGCCTATAATCCCAAAAAACGCAAAAGCCGGGGCGTCTGGTACACGCCCGAACCGGTGGTCGATTTCATCGTCCGCGCGGTTGACGACGTGCTGAAGACCGAGTTCGGCCTGGCCGATGGGCTGGCCGATACCAGCAAGGTCACGGTCGACTGGGACACGGGACTGAACCACCCCAAAACCGGCAAGCCGCTGACCGAAAAGCGGGAGGTCCACAAGGTCCAGATTCTCGACCCGGCGACCGGCACGGGCACTTTTCTGGCGAAGGCGGTGCAGCTGATTTCGGACCGGGTGAAGGCGCGCGCGCCGGGCAAATGGTCGAACTATGTCGAGCAGGACCTGATGCCGCGGCTGCACGGTTTCGAGCTGCTGATGGCGAGTTACGCCATGTGCCATATGAAGCTGGACATGATGCTGACCGAGACCGGTTACAAACCAAGCGCCAAGCCGCCGCGCCTGTCGGTCTGGCTGACCAACTCCCTCGAACCTGCCGAGCGCGACGTGAAAGATTTGTTCTTTCAACCGCTCGCCGAGGAAGCGCGCGGGGCGAGCGAGGTGAAGCGGCAAACGCCGATTATGTGCGTGATTGGGAATCCGCCTTATTCGGGGCACTCATCCAACAAGAGTGCATGGATCGAAGGGCTGATGGCCGATTACAAGGTCAGCCCGGAATTGAAGCGTCCGGCCCAGGCCAAGTGGCTGTCCGACGACTATGTGAAATTCATTCGCTTTGGCGAACACATGATCGAGCGGAACGGCACGGGTGTGTTGGCCTTCATCACCAACCATAGCTATCTCGACAATCCCACGTTCCTCGATATGCGTGACCACCTGCGGAAGACGTTCGATCGGATTTACGTGCTAGACCTGCATGGCAACGCCAAGAAAAAAGAAGTAGCTCCGGACGGTTCTTCAGACAAAAATATCTTTGATATTCAACAAGGTGTCGCTATATTTATAGCAATTAGGCTCGGCAGTGGCTCGGCAGGCCGAGCTTTCGGAAGTCCGCCATGGCGAAGTCTGGGGCAGCCGCGCAGCCAAGAACGAAGCGTTATGGGCCGGAACCGTGCGGGCGATGTGCGAGCAGGACGTTTCGCCTCAATCCCCACCTTGGCGATTCAAGCCGACCAACAAGGAAACGGAAGCTGCCTATCTGGTCGGCTTCTCCGTGGCCGACTTGTTTTCCCCGAACGGCAGCCCTGCGCCGGGTATCGTAACTACCCAAGATGAGTTCGCCATTTCGTGGAATAGCTGGGAAGCAGCGGAAAAGGTCGAAGCGTTGTTGGCCACGCGCGACGAGGCCGAGGCGCGAAGCCTGTTCCGGCTCTGCTCTCAGAGTCAGTGGAATTATCAGGCGGCAAAAAAGGCTCTGCCAAATACCGATTGGAGATCGCTGATAACCCCAGTGCTCTATCGGCCCTTCGACGTCAGGTTCACGGTCTACAATTCTCATGTCGCCGTGCATAGGCGAGAGCGGGCTATGAACCACTTCTTCAAGCGCAACGATCTTGGTTTGATGATTGCCCGGCAGGCCATTCAGGGCGACGCTGGTTACAGCCAAGTAGTGGCCGTTGATAAGATAATCGACAATCGCGCTATCTTCTCAAACAAGGGCATCTCGCAATTGTTGCCCCTTTATCTCTATCCCGAGGAAGGGACGCTCGACCAGACCATCCGCCTCAACCTTGACCCCAAGCTCTACGCCACCATCTGCAAGGCCGCAGGAATCGACCCCGCCGACCAGGCCGGACCCGACGACGACTTCCGCGCCGCCACCGGAGAAGCGCGGCCGAGCGAGGTCAAGGTTTTCGACTATATCTATGGCGCGCTGCACTCGCCCGCCTATCGCGAGACCTTTGCCGAGTTTTTGAAGATCGATTTTCCGCGCATTCCCTACCCAAAATCGCCGGAGGTGTTCGCGCATGTCAGCGAAAAGGGCGAGGCGCTGCGGCGGTTGCATCTGATGGAAGCGGCGGCGATCGGCGAGACGCCCTATCGCTATGACGGCGAGAGCGATGATGTGGTTGCGAGCGGGTTTCCGAAATGGGAGAAAAGCGGGACCCCGGATCAAGTCCGGGGCGACGATAAAGCGGGCTCGGCGCTGGGCCGGGTGTTCATCAACACGGACCAATATTTCGAGGGCGTGCCCGAGACTGCGTGGAATTTCCATATCGGCGGATATCAGCCCGCGCAGAAATGGCTGAAGGACCGGCGCGGGAGGGCGCTGTCGTGGGACGATATCGGCCATTATCAGAAGATCGTCAGAGTCTTGAACGAGACCGACCGTATCATGCGCGAGATCGAATTGCCCCTGGAATAGGAAACATGCCCTCCCCTAGCCCCTCCCGCAAGCGGGAGGGGGACTATAGCGCTAGCCACCGCGCACAATCGTCCCGCACCCGCGTATCGCTATCGCGCATCCCCCGCTCCAGCACCGCCGCCCTTCCCGCCCCCTCCTCCACCGCCGCCAGCGCCCCAATCGCATTCGCCCGCACGCGCGGCACCGGGTGCGCCTTCGCGAACTGCTCGGCCACATCCCTCCCATTCTCCGTCAAATGCACCGCGCAGCGGAGCAACATTTCGCTGCTGGTCAACGTTGGGCGTTTGGCGATCGTGCCGTGGTCCAGGTCGACGATATATTGGTCGCGCCAGGGGACTTGGTCGCCCTCGTCCATGATGTTGAGGCTGACCGAGAGGCTTGGCGGCGGGAGCTGGCTGTGGATGTCGCGGTGGGCGCGGTAGAGCATTAGCTTGCCCTCATCGAGCTGGCTGCGCTCGATGAATTTGAGGTCGAGCGGCTCGCCGAGGCGGCCGTCGATGGTTTCGGGATCGACCTCATAATAATCGCTGACATAGCCGGGGCCGAAATAGCCGGCGGTGAGAAAGCTGAAATTATGGTCGTGCGGAACGGCGTAGGAGAAGGCCGCGGGGCCGCTCGTCGTGTAGGCGGCGTCGCGTTCGGAGGGCCACATATTGGCGCGCAGGTAAAAGCCGCGCGCGCTGCGGTGGAGGAGGAAGACCTGCGCCGTATAGCGGTTGAACTCGAGCTGGTCGGCGTAGCTGGCCTTGAGCGCGGCGATGACGCGGCCGGCGAGAAAGTCGGGGTTGCGCGCGAGCCCGGCGAGGAGGTCGGCGCAGCGCGCGATGCTCGCCTCGTCGGAGAGATCGACGCCGCTTTCGTCGAGGCGCGCGGTCACCTCTTCGATGTCGAGCGCGGCGCCCGCGGGCGGGTCGATCAAGCGGGGCATGGGGCGCGATGGGGGGCGCGATGAGGGACAGGATCGGGCGCGCGGCCCGCCGGTTTGGGGGTGGCGGGCGCCGGGCTTGTGCAAGACCCCGGCCCGCCACCCCCCTCCCGCCCCGTCTCACCGGAAGGCAGGGAGATCAGTCCGTATGTTGCCGCAGCCGCGGCGCGCACCTCGGGATGCGGATCGGCGGCCGCCATCGCCGCCAGATGCGGAAGCGCCGCCGCGGGGTCGAGCGCGACCAGTTCGCGCATCGCGTTCCAGCGCGCGGCGAAATCCTCGCTTGCCGCCTCGGCGGCGAAAAGCGGCGCGGCGTCGGTGCGGCCGAGCTGGCGCAGCAAGGCGAGCGCCATTGCACGAAAGCTGCTGTCGCGGCGCGAGGCGCTGACGTGCGTCAGCCGGCCGCTTGCGATGTCATAGGCGCGGATGGGAAGGCGCGAGGGCGGCTGGACGGTGAGCTCGAGGAACAGGATGTCGCGGCGGGCACCCGCGGCCCCGTGCTGAAGCGTGAAGCTTTGCCGTGCGGTGTCGAGGATCAGCGTCTCGCCTGTCCGCAGCGGGCGCGGCGGCCGGCTGTGGCATGGTGCGGCGCCCTTCGCGGTGAAGCCGCCGGCTTCCTCGGCCGCGCTGACCGCCACGCTATGCGCGCGAAGCTCTGCGCCGCCGCCGTCGAGGACATGGATCGCCGCGCCGCCGGGGACGAAGATCGCCGTGCCTGGCGCGGTCCGATTCTCCGCAAAAGGCCGCAGCTGGAGCGTCAGGCGGATCGCCCCATGATCGGCGAGGACCAGGCCGCCCGCAGCACCATTGCCGCCGCCCACCATCCGCAGCGGCGGGCGCGCAAAGGGATCGGCGGCGAGCAACGCCAGCGCCGCGTCGAGCCGGCCGCGGAGCCAGCCGGTGTCGGAGAGCCAGGGAAGCAGGCGCGCTATCGCGACGCCGGCGGGCGCATCGGCAAGCGCCGCGATCGCGGTCACCAGCCCGCCGGGGGCGGTGTCGGCCGATTTCCACGCGGCGTCGAGGTCGGCGGCCGCGCGGCGCATCGCCCGACGGCGCGCGGTATCGGCACGGGGGAAATGGTCGTGGCGGGATGGCATGATGCTTGGCCCGAAAAACGGGGGGAACGGAGGACGCCGGGTTGGCGGGCCTCCGTTCCCGCCGCGGATCAATCGTAGACGATCAGCGCGATGGCGACGGCGATTTCGAAGACCGACGGCCCCGACGACGCGCTTTCGCTGACGAGCGAGCCGAACAAGCCGACCGCGGTGTCGAGCAAAGGCAGCGCCTCGATATCGATGGATGGCAGCCCCATATTCCCCCTCCTGTCCTGACCGGCGGCGCGACCTGCCGCCGGGAACAGGGCTAGGAAGGCGGACGGCCGCTTCCCAGTTAACTTATCGTAATCGCAGGCCATGTCGCTGGTCGAAGCGGGGTTGCGGCGGCGCGCGCCGGGGATAGGGTGGCGCATCGAAACCGGGAGACACGCCATGCGCCGCACCATCGCCGCCGTCCTTTGCGCGCTGTCGCTCGCCGCGCCCGCGGCGGCCGAAACCCTGCTCGTCGGCAACAAGGGCGAGGACACGCTGAGCGTCATCGCGCTGACGTCGGGGGAGGAGCTGGCGCGGCTGCCGACGGGCAAGATGCCGCACGAGATCGCGATCTCGCCCGACGGCAAGCTGGTTGCGACGAGCAATATCGCGAGCGGCACGATCAGCCTGTTCGATGCCGAAACCCGCGCGCCGCTGCGCACGATCAGGGTGTCGGGCGAGCAGGCGAAGGGCCAGGTGACTTTGCTGTTCAGCGCCGATTCGAAGCGGCTCTATGCCGCCGAGACCGGGCACGACAAGGTTGCGGAAATCGACGTTGCGAGCGGCGCGGTGCTGCGCCGGATCGCCGCGGGCAAGAATGGCGACGGGCTGGCGATCGCGCCTTAGGCCGGCCCCCCGAGCTCAAGCCACAGCGACAAACCTGGCAGCGGTTCGGCGGGCGCCGCCTGCGTAACGTACCGGACGGCGTCGGCGCGGGCGCGGTCGAGGATGGCGGGGGGGACGGTCGCCGGGTGGTAGACATGATCGGCCTCGCCCAGCAGCCGCGCGGCGCGCAGCGTGAGGTCGTCGGGGTCGGTGCTGGTGAGGTGAATGGTTTCGAGGCGCGAGGGCACGACGGATGCCTCGCCTGCCAGCCAGCGCTCGACCTTGTCCGCCGCGTCGCTA
>NZ_DATFFD010000114.1:0-10887 GCF_035250425.1 Sphingopyxis sp. | reverse complement strand
CCCTCGCCCGCGCGCGCGCCGCTTGCGCCGCCCGAGCGGCCTGCGCCTTCGCCGCTTGTCACGCGTCCCGCGGCCGAAAAGCGCGCGATCATCGGCATGGCGCTCGACATTCGCAGCATCCGCTTCGCCGCCGACCATGTGGCGGTCGGCTTTGCGCTTCACCTCGTGAATCAGGGGCCGATCGCGGCGACCGGCCTGATGGTCCGCATCGCGCTCAACCAGGGATCGGCGATGACCGAACCGGTGCTGGCGCGCTTCTTCGACGGCGCGGGCGGCAGCGTGCTGCGCGACGATATGATGCTCGCGCCCGGCGCGGGCGAGGAATTGTCGACCGAGGTCATGCTACCGCGCGCCGCGATCGAGCCGCTGATGATCGGCGGCAAGCCGATGCTCGTCCCTGTTATCGCGTTCGACGTGACCTATCATTGGGATGGCGAGGGCGACGCCTTCGGCCAGAATGCCGGCAGCTTTGTCATCGGCCGCGAACAGGGCGCGAGCGGGAACGAAAAGCTTGCGCCGCTGCCGCTCGACCGCGCTTCCTATGCGGTCGATCGCCCCGGCGCCCGCGCCACCGCAATCAAGCGCGCGCAATAGTCTGGCTCAAAATAACACTGGTTTTTTGTTGCGGTGCAGCATCGGCTGGGGCAGGATCGACTGCGCTTGAAAAAGCGCGGGTGGGGGCATAGGCTTGTTGTCCCCAGGAAAACAGAGCCACAGCAGGATGGCCGGGCGAGGGACAGGCAAACATGTTCCCGACCGGTCGCAACAGGAGCATGACATGGACGCCTTGGTCTCAACCGACTGGCTGGAACGCGAACTGGGGGCATCGGACCTGCGGGTCGTCGATGCGACGAAATTCCTTGCCGACGAGGGACGCGATGCGCGCGCCGAATATGAAGCGGGCCACATCCCCGGCGCGGTGTTCATGGACCTGGCCGAACTGACCGATCCGTCGAGCGATATCGACAATATGGCGCCGCAGGCCGAAAAATTCGCGAGCCGCATGCAGTCGCTCGGTCTCGGCGATGGCAGCCGCATCGTGCTTTACGACGACAGCCCGCTGAAGAGCGCGGCGCGCGGCTGGTGGCTGCTGAAGCTGTTCGGCGCGCATGACGTCGCACTGCTCGACGGCGGCCTCGCCAAGTGGAAGGCCGAAGGCCGCGCGCTCGAAATGGGCAAGCAGACGCTGCGCCACCGCCACTTCACCGTGTGGCGCGATGCCAAGGCGGTGCGCACCAAGGAGCAGATGCTCGCGAACCTGGGCAGCGCCGCCGAACAGGTCGTCGATGCGCGCCCCGCCGCGCGCTTTACCGGCGAGGAACGCGATCCGCGTCCGGGCCTTGCTCCCGGCCATATTCCGAACTCGCGCAGTCTGCCGCACGGCCAGCTGTTCAACGCCGACGGCACATGGAAGCGCGGCGACGATCTGAAGGCCGCGTTCGACGCCGCCGGAGTCGATCTTGACAAACCGCTCATCACCACCTGCGGCAGCGGCATGACGGCGACCGTCGTCGCATTCGGCGCGCACTTGCTCGGCAAGGATGACGTCGCGGTCTATGACGGCAGCTGGATCGAATGGGGCGCCGATCCCGCGACCCCCAAGGCGACCGGCGCGGCCTGAAATCCGATACGTCGCCCCGCGAAGGCGGGGGCCGCTGGAAGTTTGAACCGCCAGCGCTCGGTAAGGACGACAGCGGCCCTCGCCTTCGCGGGGGCGACGATGAGTTTTTGCGACCACTGGATTTTGCCCCCTGCTCCGCTAACAAGGCGGGGATGAGCAACAGCGACGATGACAGCCTCCGCCCTGCGACGAGACTCGTGCAGGGCGGACGGCGGCCCGAATGGACCGGCGACCCGCGGCTGGGCGGCGGCGTCGTCAATCCGCCGGTATGGCGTGCCTCGACGATCCTCTACGACAATATCGCCGACCTGAAGGCGCGCGGCCATGCGACGCACGACAAGCTTTATTACGGCCGGCGCGGGACGCCGACGGTATGGGCGCTCGCCGATGCGCTGACCCAGATGGAGCCTGGCGCCGAGGGCACCTTGCTCTATCCGTCGGGGGTCGCGGCCAATTCGGCGGGACTGCTCGCGCTGCTGTCGCCGGGCGATCATCTGCTGATGGTCGACAGCGCGTACGAACCCACGCGCGCCTTCTGCAACGGCATGCTCGCGCGCCTTGGGGTCGAGACGACCTATTATGACCCGCTTGTCGGCGCGGCGATTGCCGGGCTGATTCGGCCCGAGACGAAGCTGATCTTCCTCGAATCGCCGGGCAGCCTGACGTTCGAAGTGCAGGATATTCCCGCGATCACAGGCATCGCGCGGGCGCGCGGTGTGCTGACAATGCTCGACAACACCTGGGCGACGCCCTTGCTGTTCCCGGCGCTGGCGCACGGCGTCGACGTGACGATGATGAGCCTCACCAAATATGTCGGGGGGCACAGCGATGCGATGATGGGCTCGCTGACCGCGACCAAGGCGGTGTGGCCGCGGCTGCGGCAGACGGCGTATCAGCTTGGGCAGGCGGTTTCGCCCGACGATTGCGCATTGATGCTGCGCGGGCTGCGCACGCTCGACGTGCGGATGGAGCGGCAGGGCGCGAACGGGCTGACGGTCGCGAACTGGCTTGCGGCGCGCGCGGAAGTCGGCCGCGTGCTCCATCCCGCGCTGCCCGGCGATCCCGGCCATGCGGTCTGGTCGCGCGATTTCGCCGGCACGAGCGGATTGTTCGGCTTCACGCTGAAGGGCGTCGATGAAGCCGCGCGGACGCGTTTCATCGATTCGCTCGTTCATTTCGGCATCGGCTTCAGCTGGGGCGGCTATGAAAGCCTGGTCGTGCCGAGCGATCCCGAGGCGATCCGCACCGCGACCGCATGGACCGATCCCGATCCGCTCGTCCGCCTGTCGATCGGACTCGAGGATCCGGCCGACCTGATCGCCGATCTCGAACGCGGCTTTGCCGCGATGGCGGGATAGGCGCGATGGACGGGCTGCCCGAGGGCGTACTCCGCACGGTCGAGGCGCTGAAGGCGATCGGCATCGATGTCGGCTCGTACCGGCTGTCGCTCTATGGGCTGTTCTCGACGATCGTCGTCGCGGTGCTGCTCTATCTGGCGGTGCGCGTAATTCTGCGCTCGATCAAATGGCTGCTCCGCCGCAACACCCAGATCGACGCGACGCAGCGGCTGCTCGCCGAAAAGCTGATCGCGATCGCGCTGTTCGTCTTTGCGCTGCTTTTCGGCATCGACCTGCTCGGCATCGATCTCACCGCGCTTGCGGTCTTTTCGGGCGCCGCAGGCCTCGCGATCGGATTCGGGCTGCAAAAGACCGTCGGCAATCTGATCGCGGGGATCATCCTGTTGATGGACCGGTCGATCAAGCCGGGCGATATCATCGTCGTCGGCGACGGCAGCTCGATGGGCGGCACAGCAGCGGCGAACGGCGTTCCCAATGTCGGGCGCGTCGCCAAGATCGGGGTGCGTGCGGTCAACGTCGTCACGCGCGATGGCAAGAAACATCTGATCCCGAACGAGCTGCTGATGACGCAGCCGGTCGAGAACTGGAGCTATGCCAGCCCCGAGGTGCGCGTGCGGATGCGCATACCCGTTGGCTATGCCTGCGATTTGCGGCTCGCGCAGCGGCTGATCATCGAAACCGCGACGGCGAATCCGCGCATTTTGAACGAACCCGAACCGGCGGTGTGGATCACGGCCTTTGGCGAACGCGCGGTCGAGCACGAGCTGCGTTATTGGATTTCAGACCCCGAGGCGGGGCTCGGCAATATCCAGGGCGAGGTGTTCCTGGGGATATGGGATCGCTTCAAGGAAGCCGGGATCGCCATTCCCTATCCGCGACAGGACGTGCGGATCATCGGGACGCCGGATACGGAATAATCGCCGCCCCGCGCAGGCGGGGGCGCTGGCAAGGTAGCGCGACGCCGATAGCGGCCCCCGCCTGCGCGGGGGCGACGCTTGTTCAGAAACCCGTCGTCTTCGCGCGCTCGATGCACTCGACGATGATGCGCTTCGCCTCGTTCACATCGCCCCAGCCGTTGAGCTTCGCCCATTTGCCGGGTTCGAGATCCTTATAGTGGGTGAAGAAATGCTCGATCTGCTGCAGCACGATCGGCGGCATGTCGGTGTAGCTGGCGACATCGGCATAATAGGGGAAGGTCTTGTTGACCGGGACGCACAACAGCTTTTCGTCGCCGCCGGCATCGTCTTCCATCAACAATACGCCGATCGGGCGGCACTTCACCACTGCGCCCGCGACGATCGGCGAGCGCGCGACGACGAGGGCGTCGAGCGGGTCGCCGTCCTCGCCCAGCGTGTGCGGGACGAAGCCGTAATTGGCGGGGTAGCGCATCGGGGTGTGCAGGAAACGGTCGACGAACAGCGCGCCCGATGCCTTGTCGAATTCATATTTCACCGGTTCGCCGCCGATCGGAACTTCGATCAGGACGTTGAGGCTGTCGGGCGGGCTGTCGCCGGCGGGAATCAGGTCGATGCGCATGGGAGATCCTTTTGTGTTTTTGAATCGCGCGCGCCTTTAGCGCCGGAAAGGGCCAAAAGTCGAGGGGGGCGTCCGTCGAAGCCTATGTCCCCCTCCCGCAGGCGGGAGGTGAGCTAAAGCGCGCGTTTTGCCGCAAGCAGCCGATCGAACCAGTCGGGGCCACTCCCGGTTTTTTCGAGATGCGGCCAGCGCAGCCCGCCGTGATAGTCGATCTCGATATTGCGATAGCGCCCGCCGCGCTCGACGAGCAGCCGCACCGGGGTCTTGGCGTCGGTCGCGGCACGAATCGCGGCCTCGATCCGCTCGCGGCTATAGCTCAGCCCGTCGACCGCGACGATCTTCGTGCCGTTGACGATGTCGGCCTTGAACGCCGGGCCGTCCCACAGGATGCCGGTCGCGACGCCGTCCTTGTCGATCGTCATTCCCAACGAATGGGTGAGGTCGGTGTTCTTCGCCTGCGCCATGCGGTCGCGGTCATAGACATTGGGCGCGTCGCGCCAGACGAGCCGGTATCCCGCGCGCTCGATGCCGCCGATCGGCGCACCCTGCGCCGATGCTTGCATCCGTTCGCGCAGGAAACTCGCCCAGTCGTAGGGATGGACCGCATTCAGCGCCGCGACGACATCGTCGAAATCATAGCTGTTCTGCCCCCAATCCCCGTCGCGCCCGCCGAAAAAGGCGCGCGCGAAATCATCGAGGCTCTTGGCGTTGTTCGTCGCGGTGCGAATCAGCATGTCGGCGTCGAGCCACATCAGCGACCCTTCGTTGTAATAATCCTCGCTGCGCGACCAGCTCGCAAAGGGCTTGAGCTTCCGCGCCGCGATGATCGGGTCGAGCGTCGTATCTTCGACCGAACGCCACTGCCGCCCCGGCTGGACGCTGTAAGTGCCGGCGTTGGTCGCCCATTCGGCGAGAACCATCTCCTTCGACTGCATGCCCGACCGGGCGGCGAGAACGAGATCCCAGAAACTCGTCTGTCCTTCGTAAACCCACAGCAGATTGTCCTGCATGGGCGTGCGATAGTCGGGGGTCCACATCTTGTCGGGACGGCGATATTTGCCGTTCCAGCTGTGCGTCAGCTCGTGCGGCAGCAGTCCGCGCTCGCTGTCGTTATCGTTCCATTTGGTGAAATAGTCGGGGTTGCGGCTGTTTTCGCTGCTGCGATGATGCTCGAGCCCGATCCCGCCCAGTTCGTCGCTGAGCGCGAGCAGGAATTCATAGCGGTCGAAATGCCGGACGCCGAACAGCGCGACGGCTTCGGACACCAGCGCGGCGTGGCGCGCGATATGGTCGGGGCTTGCCTCGAGATATTTTGCTTCGTCGGCGACGACGTTGAGCGTCACCTTGTTGCCGAGATCCCATTTGCGGAAATATTTTCCGGCGAACATCGGGCTGTCGACGAGCACCTCATAATTGGTCGGCGCAAAGCTGTAGCGGTTGCCCGAGACCTTGAGCCCGTCGAGCGCCGAGGCGCCGGTCCAGCCATCGGGCAGCATGACCTCCAGCTGCACCGGGATCGCGCGGGTGAAATAGCCCGCGGGGTACAGGCTGACCTGTTCCCATTGCAGGTTCATCATCGCCGGGGTGACGACGACGCGGCCCTCGCTGGTGCGCGTCGGCGACAGGAAATCGAAGCTGACGTCGATGCTCTTCGTGCCCGCGGGCACATCGACGTCGAAGGCGTAGACGTCGGTCGGCTGGCGCGTCCAGGTCAGCGGCTTGCCGCCCGCGCTCGCCTTGAAACCCGCCATCTCGGCGATCGCGCCGCGCGGGGCGTGCTTGCCGGGCAGCCATTCGGGATAGAGCAGGGTGAGCTTGCCCGCCTTCGCGACCGGGATCGTCTGGCGCACATGAAAGATGCCGCGGGCGAAGTCGGTCGCGTCGACCTTGAGCTGCATCGTGCCGGGATAGGGCTTGTCGGCGGGCAGCGGGATCGTCAGCGGCTGGACGACCGGCTGCGGGCGGCTGTTGCTGTCCTGGGCGTAAGCAGCGGGGGCGGCGAGCAGGGCGACTGCGGTGAATAGTGCGATTTTCATGACGGTTTCTCTGCCGCCAAACCGAGCGCAGGTCCAGCGGGCGCTCTGCAAGCGCACTTTGCCTTTCGACGAAAAACCATTAGACGCCGCCGCCATGAGCAAGGATAAATCCGCCAAAATCCCGACGCCGCAGGCTGTGCGCGGCACCCAGGACATGCTCGGCGATTTCGCCGATCGTTTCGCGCATGTCGTCGAGACGTTCGAACGGGTGCGCCGCCTCTATGGTTACAAGCGGATCGAGGTGCCGGTGATCGAGCCGACCGCGGTGTTCGCGCGCTCGCTTGGCGAGACGACCGACGTGGTGTCGAAGGAAATGTATTCGTTCGAGGATCGCGGCGGCGAATCGATCACGCTGCGCCCCGAATTCACCGCAGGGATAGCGCGCGCCTATATCACCAATGGCTGGCAGCAGTTCGCGCCGCTGAAGGTCGCGACCCACGGGCCTTTGTTCCGTTACGAGCGCCCGCAGAAGGGACGCTATCGCCAGTTCCACCAGCTCGACGCCGAAGTGATCGGCAGCGACAGCCCGCTTGCCGATGCCGAATTGCTCGTGTTCGCCGACCAGCTGCTGAAAGAGCTGGGGATCGCCGAGGGCGTGACGCTGACGCTCAATACGCTGGGTGATGCGGCGAGCCGTGACGGTTGGCGCGCCGCGCTCGTCGAACATTTCGAAGCGCATCGCGGCGATCTGTCGGAGGACAGCCTTGCGCGGCTCGACAAGAACCCGCTGCGCATCCTCGACAGCAAGGATCCGAAGGACCGCCCGATTGCCGACAGCGCGCCCGATATCGACGCGTTTCTGACGAGCGAGGCGCAGGATTTCTTCGGCGCGGTTACCGCGGGGCTCGACGCCGCGGGCGTCGCATGGGAACGCAATGCGCGGCTCGTGCGCGGGCTCGACTATTATCGCCACACCGCGTTCGAATTCGTCACCGACCGCTTGGGCGCGCAGGGCACGGTGCTTGGCGGCGGGCGTTATGACGGGCTGATCGAAAATCTCGGCGGGCCGCCGACCGCGGCGGTCGGCTGGGCGGCGGGGATCGAGCGGCTGGCGATGTTGCTTGCCGACGATGCAACTTCCAAGCTCAATGTTATCATGGCCGTTGAGGATGACAGTTTGGTCAACTTGGGCCTGGCAGCGAATACAGCACTTAGGCAGGTTGGCTTTTCTTCGGAGATGATTGCCACTGGTTCGCCGAGGAAGCGTTACGACAAAGCCACTAAGGTTGCGGCGGATGTGCTGGTCTCGTTGACCATCAGTAACGGAGAGATCGTCTTCAATACACGGTCGGCAAATGTAACGCCGGAATCCATAAGGGTCCGAGGAATTTTGGATTCGCTGAAAAAGTGACCTCCGTTTCCGACCGCCAGATCGACGCGATCATCGAACGCCATGCCGCTTTGCAGGCGCGCATGGCGACGGGGGATATGGCGCCCGCCGATTTTGTCGCGGCGTCGAAGGAATTTGCCGAGCTCGAACCCGTCGCCACCGCGGCGCGCGAAGTTGTGCGGCTGCGCGGCGAAATTGTCTCGCTGAACGAAATGCTCGCCGACCCCGAGATGAAGGCTATGGCGGCCGAGGAAATCGCCGCGGTCGAGGCGGCGCTGCCCGCCGCCGAGCATGACCTCGCGCTCCAGCTGCTGCCCAAGGATGTCGCCGACGCGCGCGCCGCGATGCTCGAAATCCGCGCCGGGACCGGCGGCGACGAGGCGGCGCTGTTCGCGGGCGACCTGCTGCGCATGTACAGCCGCTACGCCGATGCTCAGGGCTGGAAGGTCGAAATCATCTCGGCGAATGAGGCCGAGATGGGCGGCTATAAGGAGGTCGTGGCGAATGTCGCGGGGCAGGGCGTTTTCGCCAGGCTCAAGTTCGAAAGCGGTGTCCACCGCGTCCAGCGCGTTCCCGCGACCGAAAGCCAGGGGCGCATCCACACCAGTGCCGCGACCGTCGCGGTGCTGCCCGAGGCCGAGGAAGTCGATGTCGCGATCAACGACAGCGACCTCAAGATCGACATCTACCGCGCATCGGGCGCGGGCGGCCAGCACGTCAACACGACCGATTCGGCGATCCGCATCACGCATATTCCCAGCGGACTCGTCGTGATCCAGCAGGACCAGCGCAGCCAGCACAAGAACCGCGCCAAGGCGATGCAGGTGCTGCGCGCGCGGCTCTACGACCTCGAACGCAAGAAGGTCCACAGCGCCGAGGCGTCGGCGCGCAAGTCGATGGTCGGGTCGGGCGACCGTTCCGAACGCATCCGCACCTATAATTTCCCGCAGGGGCGCGTGACCGACCACCGCATCAACCTGACGCTTCACCGTTTGCCCGAGATTTTGGAAGGTCAGATGGACGAGTTGATCGATGCGTTGATCGCCGAAGATCAGGCGCAGCGGCTGGCGGGGCTGGGTGATTGACGTCGCGTCCGCGCTGCGCGACGCGGCGCGGCGGCTGGCGGCGGTGTCCGACACGCCGCGCCTCGATGCCGAGCTCTTGATGGCGTACGCGCTGGGCGTCGAGCGGCAGGCGCTGCTGCTCGATCCGGCGCGTTTTGCCGTGCCCGAGGGTTTCGCGGGGCTGATCGACCGCCGCCTGCGGCACGAACCCGTCGCCTATATCGTCGGCTATCGCGATTTCTGGACGATCAGGCTGCAGGTTGGCGCGGGCGCGCTGATCCCGCGGCCAGACAGCGAGACGTTGATCGAAGCGGCCGCCCGGCATTTCGGGGATGGCGCGCCGAGCCATGTGCTCGATCTGGGCACCGGCCCCGGAACCCTGCTCCTTGCGGCGCTGGCCGAATGGCCGCGCGCGACGGGCCTGGGGATCGACGCGAGCGACGCTGCGCTGGCTTATGCGCGCGCCAATGCCGATGCGCTGGGTTTGGCCGATCGCAGCGAATTTCGATCCGGCGATTGGAGCGCGGGGCTCGATGGCCAATTCGACCTGATCCTGTGCAATCCGCCCTATATAGCTGATTCCGAAGAGCTGATGCCCGACGTCGCCGGGCACGAGCCCGCGGGTGCGCTTTTCGCCGGAGCGGACGGTCTCGACGATTATCGCCGCATCATCCCCGATCTGCCGCGAATTCTGGCGCCGGGTGGCCTCGCGGCCCTTGAAATCGGGCACAGGCAACATATCTTGGTTCGTGAGCTCGCCGAAACCGCGGGGTTCAAGGTCGCCTGCAGACAGGATCTGGGCGGCCGCGACAGGGCGCTTTTGCTGACCCGCGCCTGACGGCCCCACAAGAATTTGCTTGGTTTCCGCCGCAAAGCGCGGTAGGGGCGGCTCACAGACCTGATCGGGGTCCCTTTGGCGATGCGAACAGCATCGATACTGGTCCGGCTGGTCTGCTTCCCACTTACGATGCTGGTGCGGGACCGTGGGGTCCGGCGCAAGCGGTAAAGGGCAAGAACCGCGCAAGGAGCGCGGGCACGACGCGCGGGTGCCGCGGTCGGCCAAAAGGGGTTGGCGTAGCTTATTAGCTTATCGACAGGATGTCTCAGTTGAACATGAACAACCGACAGAACGGTCGCCGTCGCGGCCGTAACAACAACAGCAACAACAATAATCGGCCGCAGTCGGGTGGGCGCGGCGGTGTCGACCAGGCCAACCGCATCGACAGCCGCGCGCGCGGTAACGGCGCGCAGATGATCGAGAAGTACCGCAACCTCGCGCGCGACGCGCAGCTTGCCGGCGACCGGGTCCAGACCGAATATTATCTGCAGTTCGCCGACCATTATTTCCGTGTCGTGAGCGACTTCCGCGCCCGCCAGGAAGAAAAGGCCGCGGCGAACGGACAGGAGCGCAGCCACGACCGCAGCCGCGAGATTCGCGGCGTCGAGGATTTCGACGGCCACGACGATACCGACAGCGATTTCGAAGCCGACACCGGCGCGGGCGACGGCGACAATGGCGACGACCGCGGCGAGCGGAACGATCGCGGCAACGATCGGGGCGACCGCAACGATCGCAATGACCGGGGCCAGCGCGATAATCGCGGCAACCGCGAAGCGCGCGGCGACCGCGACGATGACAATCGCGGCAACCGCCAGCCGGCGCGCGCGCGTCCCGTCCGCAACCGCGATGAGGACGAAGCCCAGGGCGACCGCAATGATCGCAGCGAAGCTCCCGCCGTGCGCGAAGTGGCCGCCGAGCAGGAACCCGCTCCACGTCCCGCGCGTCGCCCGGCCCGCCGTCCGCGTCAGGACGACAGCGCCGACAATGGCGACGCCGGGATCGACACCGCCGTCCTGCCGCCCGCGATCGGCCGTCCCGAACGCAGCGCCGAAAGCGATGCCGAGGGTGAAGCGCCCGCCGCCAAGCCGCGCCGCACCCGCC
>NZ_DATFFD010000113.1:0-3341 GCF_035250425.1 Sphingopyxis sp. | reverse complement strand
GGCGTCACGATCAAGACCGCCGAGGTCGATGCCGACCATATCGACGCGACCGCGGCGCTGATCCGCTCGATCGGCGCGACGCATGTCGTGAACCTCGCGCTCCCCTATCAGGATCTCACGATCATGGAGGCGTGCCTGTCGACCGGCGCGCATTATCTCGACACCGCCAACTATGAACCGCGCGACGAGGCGAAGTTCGAATATCATTGGCAGTGGGCGTATCAGGACCGCTTCAAGGATGCTGGCCTCATGGCGCTGCTCGGCTCGGGCTTCGATCCCGGCGTGACGAGCGTGTTCACGACCTGGCTGAAAAAGCATCATTTCGAGCGCATCGACACGCTCGACATTCTCGACTGCAACGGCGGCGACCATGGCCAGCATTTCGCGACCAACTTCAACCCCGAGATCAACATCCGCGAAGTGACCGCGGTCGCGCGTCACTGGGAAAATGGCGACTGGGTCGAAACCCCGCCGATGTCGGTGAAGCAGCAGTTCGATTTCG
Organism: Sphingopyxis sp.; assembly: GCF_035250425.1. Lineage (GTDB taxonomy): Bacteria > Pseudomonadota > Alphaproteobacteria > Sphingomonadales > Sphingomonadaceae > Sphingopyxis. The sequence continues at coordinate 2,839 of NZ_DATFFD010000113.1, read as the reverse complement.
AGGCGGTCGGCCCGAAGACGATGTACCTCATGTATCATGAGGAGATCGAAAGCCTCAAAACGCACCTCCCCGAAATCCAGCGCATCCGTTTCTGGATGACCTTCGGCGAGGCGTATATCACGCACCTCACCGTCCTCCAGAACGTCGGCATGACGCGCATCGACCCCGTGATCTACGAAGGCCGCGAGATCGTCCCGCTGCAATTCCTGAAGGCCGTGCTCCCCGAACCGTCGAGCCTGGGCGAGACCACCAAGGGCAAGACGAATATCGGCGTCATCGCAACCGGCCTCGGCAAGGACGGCAAGGAAAAGACGCTCTATCTCTACAATATCTGCGATCACGAGGACGCCTATGCCGAAACGGGCAACCAGGCGGTCAGCTACACCACCGGCGTGCCCGCGATGATCGGCGCCGCGATGATGGTCACGGGAACGTGGAGCGGCAAGGGCGTGTTCAACATGGAACAGATGGACCCCGATCCCTTCATGGACATGCTGAACAAACATGGCCTGCCGTGGCAGGTGAAGGAACTCGACGCGCCGCTGGATTTCTGATCGCGTCAGACACCCAAATTTTGTCATTCCCGCAAAAGCGGGAATGACAAAGGGTAAGGCACAAAGGGGACGAAGTGACCGCCTATCTCGCGCCGATCGGCCTCCTGTTCGTCTCGAACATCTTCATGACCTTTGCCTGGTATGGCCAGCTTGGCGCGGTTTCGCGGCCGATCTGGCTCGCGGTGCTGATCGCGTGGGGGATCGCCTTCTTCGAATATTGCCTTGTCGTCCCCGCAAACCGTATCGGCTACGGGGTTTATACTGCCGCCGAACTCAAGACCTTGCAGGAAGTCATCACGCTGGTCATATTCGCAGGGTTCGCGGTCTTCTGGCTCGGTGAGAAGCTGACCGTAAATCATCTCGTCGGCTTCGGTCTGATCGCGGCGGGGGCGTTTTTCATCTTCAAGGGACCGATTGCGGTCTGACAGGAACAGTAAGCGACATGGAAACCCGTGCCGGCGATCCCGGAGCCTTTGCCCGCTTCAACCTCAGCCGCGTCCCCTCGCCCGCCTTCGTCGTCGACGCGGCGAAGATACGCGCGAACCTCTCGGTGCTGCGCCAAATCGGCGACGCGTCGGGCGCGCGCGTACTCGCGGCGCTCAAGGCTTTCTCGATGTGGCCGCTCGGCTCCACCGTCACCGAATATCTCGATGGCGTCTGCGCCTCGGGGCTCTATGAGGCGAAGCTCGGGCGCGAGGAATATGGTGGCGAGGTCGCGACCTATTGCGCAGGCTACAAGGAGGCCGATCTTCCCGAAATCGCGAAGCTGTCCGACCATCTGATCTTCAACTCGCCCGGCCAGATCGCACGCTTCCGTCCGCTGCTCGACGAGCTTCGCACCAACGGCGAAAGCTTCGACATCGGTCTGCGCATCAATCCGATGCACAGCGAAGGCGAGGTGGCGAAATACGATCCAGCCGCGCCATGCAGCCGCCTCGGTTTCCCGGTGACCCAGCTGCTCCCCGAGCATATGGAAGACATCGACGGTATCCATATGCACAGCCTGTGCGAACAGGATTTCCCGCCCCTCGCGCGCACCTGGGACGCGGTGCAGCCGATGCTCCGCCCCTTTTTCAACCAGCTCAAATGGATCAACTTCGGCGGCGGCCACCATGTGACGCGCGCCGATTATCAGGTCGACGATCTGATCGCCTTCCTGAAACAGGTCCGCGCCGCGACCGACTGCGATGTGATGATCGAACCCGGCGAGGCGATCGCGCTCGACGCGGGCATCCTCGTCGGCGAGGTACTCGACCTGTTCGACAATGGAATGCCGATCGGCATCACCGACATTTCGGCGACCTGCCACATGCCCGACGTGATCGAGGCGCCGTACCGCCCCGCGATGCTGGGCGAAGGCAGCGAAGGCATGCCGACACGCCTCGGCGGTCCCTCGTGTCTCGCGGGCGACGTCATCGGCGACTACCGCCTGCCCGGCGGCGCGCGCATCGGCCAACGCTTTGCCTTCCTCGACCAAGCGCATTATTCGATGGTGAAGACGAACAGCTTCAACGGCGTTCCGCTGCCGTCGATCTGGCTGTGGGACAGCGAGAGCGACGCACTCAAACTGATCCGCGAATTCGGTTACGAGGATTTCAAGACGCGGCTGGGGTGATCTCCGCCAGCGCCTGATGGATGTCGCTGACCACCACCGATCCTTCGCCGACCGACGAGGCAACGCGCTTCACCGATCCCTTGCGGACGTCGCCGACGGCGTAGATGCGCGGCCAACTCGTCTCGAACCGGCTCGGCATGCGGTCGAGCGACCAGCCCGCCTTGACGAGTTCGAGCGGCGCGATGTCGGTGCCCGTTTTCACAAAGCCGCGCTCGTCGCATACCATTTCCTTGGGCAGCCAGCTCGTGTTCGGGCTCGCGCCGAGAAAGAGGAACAGGAAACCGCAATCGCAATGCCCCTCGTCCCCGGTTTCGCGGCAACGATAGGTGAGCCCCGCCAGATGCTCTTCGCCGTATAGCGCGACGACGTCGGTCGCCGGGATGATCTCGATATTCGGATGTTCCTCCAGCCGCTTGACCAGATATTCGGACATCGTCTCGCGCAGGCTGCCGCGACGGAAAATAACATAGACCTTCTTCGCGACGCTCGCGAGATAGATTGCGCCCTGCCCCGCCGAATTGCCCGCCCCGACGATCGTCACCTCGGCATCGCTGCACAGCTGCGCCTCCATCGGCGTCGCGCCATAATAGATACCGCGGCCTTCATAGGCCTCGATCCCGTCGATCGGCAGACTCTGGTACTTCGCGCCGCTCGCGACGACCACCGCGCG
>NZ_DATFFD010000112.1:0-3706 GCF_035250425.1 Sphingopyxis sp. | reverse complement strand
GGATCCCGACGATTATTTCACCCAGCGGGTGCAGTTCGAATCGACCGACCGCGCGGCGATCCGCCATGCGGCCACGCTGTTTGCGCTCGACCTGCTTCAGCCCGAAAGGGACGAGCTGCGGCCGTCGGAGGACATCGCGCTGCCGGCGACCTGAACCGCAGAATCTTGCAAGAACGGCTTAGCTATTCCGGTTACCTTTGCTGCGCTCGATCAAAAATTCGATCAAAGCAACACCCATCAGGAGTGATGCCGCCAAGAGAAAAGGCGCAACATGTTTGAAGGTCGCGTCGAAAAACGCGATAGAGATCAGGCAACCAGCGAACAGGCCCAGAGCTCCCCGAACGCGCCTGGGCATTCTCACGCCATAGCCCCATAAAGCTCGTCGGCGCGCGTTTCGAACGCCGCGATCATCTTGCGCAGCGCCTTGTCGAACATTTGCCCCGCGAGCGCTTCGAACATGCGGCTCCGGAACGAGAAATCGACGAGGAAATCGACGCGGCATCCCCCGCCCTCCGCGGGCTGGAAATGCCATTCGTTATTCAGATGTTTCATCGGCCCGTCGATGTAGCTCACGCAAACCTCGCGCGGCCGCTGCTTGTGGACGCGGCAAGAGAAGCTTTCGCGCAGCCCCTTGAAGCCGACGATCATGTCGGCGACCGCTTCATGCTCGCTGTCGCTGCGGAGGCGTAGCGCGACGACCCATGGCAGGAACTCGGGATAGCGCTCGATATCGGTGACGAGCGCGAACATCTGCTCGTCGCTGTACGGCAGGACGCGGGTTTCGTGGTGCCGAGGCAAAGTCCCGTCAGTCCGCCTTGACGCACGCCAGTTGCGCTTCGCGGGCTGCGCGCATCCGCTCGAAATCGTCGCCCGCATGATAGCTTGAACGCGTGAGCGGCGACGAGGCTACCTGCAGGAAGCCCTTGGCGCGCGCGATCTGCGCATAGGCGTCGAACGCCTGCGGCGTCACGAAGTCGATCACCTTCGCATGCTTCGGCGTCGGCTGGAGATATTGACCCATTGTCATGAAATCGATGTCGGCGCTGCGCATGTCGTCCATGACCTGATGCACCTCCATCCGTTCTTCGCCGAGGCCGAGCATCATGCCCGACTTGGTGAAGATCGACGGATCGCGGCGCTTCACGCTTTCGAGCAGGCGGAGCGACGCGTAATAGCGCGCGCCCGGGCGGATCGTCGGATAGAGCCGCGGGACGGTTTCGAGATTGTGGTTATAGACGTCGGGGCGCGCATCGACGATCGCCGCGACCGCGCTTTCGGGCTTGTTACGGAAATCGGGCGTCAGGATTTCAATCGTCGTCTGCGGCGTTTCGCGGCGCAGCGCGTTGATGACCTTCACGAACTGGCTCGCGCCACCGTCGGGCAAATCGTCGCGGTCGACCGATGTGATCACGATGTGGCTGAGCCCCATCTTCGCCGCCGCGATTGCGGTATGCTCGGGCTCGAGCAGATCGACGGGGCGCGGCATGCCGGTCTTGACGTTACAGAAGGCGCAGGCGCGGGTGCAGGTGTCGCCCAGAATCATCACCGTCGCATGCTTTTTGGTCCAGCATTCGCCGATGTTCGGGCACGCGGCCTCCTCGCACACCGTATGCAGGTTGAGCTCGCGCATCAGCTTGCGCGTTTCGGCGTAACCCGGGCTGGTCGGCGCCTTGACGCGGATCCAGTCGGGCTTGCGCTGGCGCTGGCTGGCAGTGGTGGCGGGTGATGCGGGAGCGTTCATTTCGCCCACATAGTCGTGCACGCGCCTCTTCTCAACCTCTCTACCTATGCTAAGGCGCCTCCATGACTGACTTTGCAGATATGATCGAGGGTTACCGGCGTTTCCGTAACGGCGGCTGGCAGCAACAGCGCGAACGCTGGAACGAACTCGCCGAAGGCCAATCGCCCAAGGTGATGATCATCGCCTGCTCGGACAGCCGATCCGAACCGTCGCAGATTTTCGACACCAGCCCGGGCGAAGTCTTCGTCGTCCGTAACGTCGCAGCATTGGTGCCGCCGTTCGAGACGACACCCGGACGTCACGGCGTCTCGGCCGCGCTCGAATTCGCCGTCCAGTTCCTGAAGGTCGAGGAAATCGTCGTGATGGGTCACGGCATGTGCGGCGGGTGCCACGCCGCGCTGCACCGTTCGATGGCGGGCGCCGAACCGGGACGCGGCGGATTTATCGCCGACTGGATCGCGATGCTCGACGACGCCAGCGAGCAGGTTCGCAGCGCACATCAGAACATCGACAACCGCGAAGCCGGCCGTGCGATGGAATTGGCAGCGGTGCGCGTAAGCCTTGACAATTTGAGGACTTTTCCCTGCATTCAGGAGAAGGAACGGCGCGGGACGCTGCGACTGCGCGGCGCTTTTTTCGCGATCAGCGACGGCGTGCTGCACCTGATGGACGAAACAACGGGGGAATTTCTGCCCGCCTGAACAGGAGAGCGATATGAGCAAGAATACATTCTGGGTCACCATGATCTTTGTCGCGGCGATTGTCGGGGCGCTCATGGGACCCGCCCTTGCCCAATCGCTCTCGACTGGCGCGATGCTGACCTTTTCGGCGGTCACGCTGGTTGCAATCATCGGGCTGATCATCTGGTCGCTGTCGAGCAACAAGTCGGGCAAGAAGGCCGATACCGCTACGCTCGCCGACGCCCGGACGATGCGCGCGCCCGAGGGAAAGGCACGTATCTATGTGACGCGCCGGGGCTTCGTTGCCGCGCTGCAGGGCATGAACATCACGCTCGACGAGACCGCAAGAGGCCAGATCAAGTCGGGGCAAATGCTGATGGCCGACGTCGAGCCGGGCACGCATCGGCTGCATGCCGCGATGGCCAAGGGTCTTATGGCCAATGCCGGCACGATCGAGCTTGAGGTCGGCGCCGGCGAAGTCGTCGTGATCGATGCAATGTTCGAAATGAGCGCGCTGAAGGGCGATGCCAAGCTGACGCGGCTGGAAGGCGCAAGGGCGCGCGAGAATGTGGGCGCGACCAAGCTGATCCTGTGGGAAGTCGCCCCCGGCTGATCGGCGACGAAACGACGCATATCTGCGGGCAGCGGTGAAACGCCGCTGCAACAATGATGCCCACGGCACGTTCTCCCGAAAAGGAGAATTGGATGGCCCTTCGCCAAACCCTGTCGGCTGCGCCGGCGCTTGCTTCACGTAGACGTGCTTTTCCTGGCGAAGACGAATCCTACACCAAGGCCCGAAAATCCCTGCTGGCCGAAGAAATCGACCTGCGGCGCAAGATGACGCGGATCGCCGAGCAGCGGCGCCAGCTGCCGCCGGGGCCGTTGATGAAGGATTACCGGTTCAAGGACGCGAACGGCGCCGAACTGGGGCTGGCCGAACTGTTCGGCGGGCACGATACGCTGGTCAGCTATTTCTGGATGTACGGCCCCGAGCGCGAGCGCCCCTGCCCGATGTGCACCAACTGGCTGGGCTCGGTCGATGGCAACGCCAACGACCTGAAGCAGCGCGTCGCGTTCAAGATCTTCGGCCGCAGCCCGGTCGAGCGGCAAAAGGCCTTTGCGCTCGAACGCGGATGGCAGGCGCTCGATTTCCTGCAGCTGGCCGGCGACGATTACGCCCGCGACTTCCGTCTGCTGAACGCCGACGGCGGCGAAAATCCCGCGCTCGCAGTGTTCAAGAAGAGCGGAAACGCGGTGCGGCTGTTCTGGAGAAGCGAGATGACGA
>NZ_DATFFD010000111.1:0-14570 GCF_035250425.1 Sphingopyxis sp. | reverse complement strand
TTGATCCGGCTCTTCACCGCCTCGGCCGACACCGCGCCGTCGCCTTGCGTATCGGAAATGCCGCTCGAGAAGAAATATTTGAGCTCGAACAGCCCGCGCGCGCAGCTCAGATATTTGTTGCTGGTGACGCGGCTGACGGTCGATTCGTGCATGCCGATGGCCTCGGCGACCTGCCGCAGCGTCAGCGGGCGCATATGCGCCACGCCTTTCAGGAAAAAGCCCTCCTGCTGCTTCACGATCTCGCTCGCGACCTTGACGATCGTGCGCTGGCGCTGGTCGAGCGCGCGCACAAGCCAGTTGGCGCCCGCGAGCTGCTCGGACAGCCACGCCTTGCTCTTCGCCGCGGCGCCCTCAGCCAGTTCGGTGTAATAGCGGCGGTTGACGAGCAGGCGCGGCAGGGTGCCGCTGTTGATCTCGACCGCCCAGCCCTTCGCGGTCTGGCGGATATAAAGGTCGGGGACGACCGCGGGCGCACCTTCGCCGCCGAAGCGGAGCCCGGGGCGGGGATCATAGCCGCGCAGCTCGCGGATCATGTCGGCAAGATCCTCGTCGTCGACGCCGCAGATGCGCTTCAATTGCGGGAAAGCGCCCTTTGCGACGAGATCGAGATGCGCGATCATCGTCGCCATCGCGGGATCGTAGCGATCGGCCTCGCGCGCCTGGATCGCGATGCATTCGGCGAGGTCGCGTCCGCCGACGCCCGACGGGTCGAAGCATTGGATGCCCGCGAGCACCTCCTCGAGCAGCGCGAGCGGGACGCCGAGCTGGGCGGCGAGTTCGGTGAGGTCGGCGCGCAGATAGCCCGCCTCGTCGATCAGCGCGACGAGCTGGCCCGCGACGATCGCCTCGATGCCGCTGAAACGTTCGCCGACCTGCGCGAGCAGATAGTCGTGCAGCGTGCCCTCATGCTCGGCGAAGCTGTCGAAATCGATGTCCTCGCCCGATCCCGAAAGCCCGACATTGTCGCTCGCGCTGTCGTGGTGGAAGCTGTCGGCGGCAAGATCGACGTCGAGGTCGTTCGCGGTGCCGCCGTCGGCGGACAGCGCCTGATCGGCGTCGAGCGACGCGGCCTCGGCCGCCGGTGCATCGCCGCCGGGCACGCCATCCGGATCGCCCGCGCTTCCGTCATTATCGGCGGACGCCGTATCGAGCAGCGGATTGCCTTCGAGCGCCTCGGCCAGATAGGCTTCGAGTTCGAGGTTCGACAGCGCGAGCAGCTTGATCGCCTGCTGCAGCTGCGGCGTCATCACCAGCGATTGCGACTGGCGGAGATCGAGGCGCGGACCCAACGCCATGGCGGGCTATATTACTGCCCGGCGTGCTCCCGCGAAGGCGGGAGCCCATCTCCGGTCGGTGCTATTTTGAACCCACCCGAGCTGGGTCCCCGCCTTCGCGGGGACACACGGAAATTTTTCTGGCGGCAGTCCACAAAGATCACAGGGAAAAGCCCTCGCCGAGATAGAGGCGGCGCACCTCGGGGTCGGCGACGAGCTCTTCCGGGGAGCCGGCAAGCAGGACCTTGCCGTCGTAGATGATGCAGGCGCGGTCGACGAGGTCGAGCGTCTCGCGCACATTATGGTCGGTGATCAGCACGCCGATGCCGCGCGTCTTGAGGTCGACGACCAGATCGCGAATGTCGCTGATCGACAGCGGGTCGATGCCCGCAAAGGGTTCGTCGAGCAACATGATCGAGGGGTTGGCCGCGAGCGCGCGCGCGATTTCGGCGCGGCGCCGTTCGCCGCCCGACAGCGCCATCGCCGCCGAATCGCGAAGGCGCGTGAGGCCGAATTCGTCGAGCAATTCTTCCATGCGCCGCTCGCGCGCGATCTTGTCGGGCTCGCTGAGTTCGAGCACCGCGCCGATATTCTGTTCGACCGTCATGCCGCGAAAGATCGAGGTTTCCTGCGGCAGATAGCCGAGACCGAGGATCGCGCGGCGATACATCGGCAGCGCGGTGATGTCGGCGCCGTCGAGCATGATCCGCCCGGCATCGGGCTTCACCAGCCCCATGATCGAATAGAAGCAGGTCGTCTTGCCCGCGCCGTTCGGGCCGAGCAGGCCGACGACCTCGCCCTTGCCCACCGACAGCGACACGTCCGACAGCACGACGCGCTTGTCATAGCTTTTGGCGATCGAGATGACCGCGAGCCCGTTGCCCGCGGCGGCATCCTCGCGGACATGCGCCTTGTGCTCGGTGACACCATGATCGCCCTCGGTCAGCGTGCCCGCATTGGATTCGTCGTCGGTCATAGGTCGGTCGGTTCCGTTTCTAGCCCCCGGGCGGCGTTACCCCAGCGACGCGGCCAAGGTCAATCTGGCAAGATTTTTGCAGGCCGGCTTCCCCTCCCTTTCAGGGAGGGGCCAGGGGTGGGTCGCCGCAGGCGTTCTTTCTAGCCGCATACCCACCCCCGACCCCTCCCTGGAAGGGAGGGGAGATAAGGCTAGTGCCCCGCCTGCGGCCCGCGCACGATCCCCGACAAGGCAAGCTGTTCGTCGATCGCCGCGAGCAAGCGCGCCAGTGCCGCCTCATCCTTCGCCTCGGCGCGCGCGACGAGCACGTCCTGCGTGTTCGAGGCGCGGAGCAGCCACCAGCCATCGCCCGTCAGCACGCGCGCGCCGTCGGTGCGGTCGACCTGCGCGCCCGATGCGATGAGCCGGTCGAGGACTTCATCCACAATGGCGAATTTGCGGCTCTCGTCGACCTGGAAGCGCATTTCGGGCGTGTTGACCATCGGCGCCATGTTGCCGCGGAGCTGCGTGACGCTCTGCCCGAGCTTCGTCGCAGCTTCGATCAGCCGCAGCGCGGCATAGGGCGCGTCGTCATAACCATAATAGCGGTCGGCGAAAAAGATGTGCCCGCTCATCTCGCCCGCGAGCGGGCTGCCGGTTTCCTTCATCTTCGCCTTGATCAGGCTGTGACCGGTCTTCCACATCAGCGGCTTGCCGCCAAGCTCGGCGACGCGGTCGAACAGCGCCTGGCTCGCCTTCACATCGGCGATGACCGTCGCGCCGGGCAGCTCCTTCAGCACCGCCGCGGCATAGATTTGCAACAGCTGGTCACCCCAGATCACGCGGCCTTCGCCGTCGATCGCGCCGATGCGGTCGCCGTCTCCATCGAAAGCGACGCCGAAATCGAGGCTCTTCTCCGCGACGAGCTTGCGCAGATCGGCGAGATTCTTCTCTTCGGTGGGATCGGGATGGTGGTTCGGAAAATGGCCGTCGATGTCGGTAAACAGCAAGTGATGCTCGCCCGGAAGGCGCGCGGTGAGCTTCTCGATGACGGTGCCCGCGGCGCCGTTACCGGCGTCCCAGCCGATGCGGAAGGCGCCGCCGGCGAACCCCTCGACCAGCCGGTCGACATAGGCGTCGACGATATCGATGCTCTGCGACGTGCCTTCGCCCGCCTCCCAGTCGCCCGCGGCGGCCATTTCGCCGATACCGAGAATATCGGCGCCGTAGAAGGGGCGCCCCTGCATCACAAATTTGAAACCATTATAGTCGGGGGGGTTGTGGCTGCCGGTTATCTGTATGCCGCCCTCCACATCCTCGGTTGACGCGGCATAATAGAGCATCGGCGTCGGACCGAGCCCGACATTGAGCGCGTCGACCCCCGCGGCATTGATCCCGGCGATCAGCGCGTCGGCAAGCATCGGCGACGACAGGCGGCCATCATAGCCGACGGCGATGCGCTTGCCGCTCGCACGGCGGACCAGCGTCGCGAAACTGCGGCCGATCGCATAAGCGTCCTTGTCGGACAGCGTGTCGCCAACGACCCCGCGGATGTCATATTCGCGAAGCAGCGTCGGATGGAAATTGTGCGTCATGGGGAATCCTCATGGGGAGAGACGGAACTCAGGCGGCGGCGAACAAATCCCCATCCGGATGCAATCGCTCGCGCACCGGGAGGTTCAGTCCGCCCATCGCCTCGCGGAGTTCCTGCCGCGCGACGACGTGGCCAATCCCCATGCCGCCAAGGTGCGCCTTGTCGAGCAGGGTGAGGCCAGCCGGGAAAAGCTCGCGATAGATGACGCGCTCGCCGAGTCCGGGAATGACGCGGAACCCGACGCGCCGCGACAACTGGGTCAATGCCTCGCCGACACGGCGCATATTGTGCGCGTCGACGTGCTGGAGGCGGTTGCGCAGGATGATCCAATCCATCGTCCGCCCATCGGTCTTCGCGCGCGTCTTGCGCGCATCCCAGATCAGTTCGGAATAGAAGCTGGGGCGGGTGACCTGAAAGGTTTCGGGATCGACCTGTCCGATCAGGTCGAAATCGATGAAACTGTCGTTGATCGGGGTAACGAGCGTGTCGGCGCTCGTTGCAAGATGGCGCGCAAAGACGTCGTCGCGGCCCGGCGTGTCGGCGATCAGATAATCGATGTCTTCGCTCAGCGCCGCGACCTGTTCGTCGAGTTCCTCGATCGTCGAACCGGTGAACACCTCGAAGCGCGGGGTCGGCAGCGCGATCTCGCGGCGCTTTGCGGTCTGTTCGCGGTTTTCGAGATAGCGGTGGAAGGTGCGCTGGCGCGGGTCGAGATCGATCCCCGCGACGCGCCAGCCCTGACTCGCCAGTGCCACCGCGAAATGCACGGCGCACGTCGATTTCCCCGTCCCGCCCTTTTCATTGGCAAAGATGATGCGGTGCGGTGCGGGCTTCGTCGCTGAGGTCGTCATGGGGCGTTGCGATTTTCCTGTTTGCGCGGCATGGCGGCCGGCGCGCGAAGTGATATAGTCGCGCCAATATCGGAGGGCGACCGGGCGTGCAAATCATCCGTGACATCGCGATGCTGCACCGTGCCGTTACGGCACTGAAGCAGGGGGGAAAGAGCGTCGCGCTGGTTCCGACGATGGGATCGCTGCACGCTGGCCACCTGTCGCTCGTCCGCACGGCAAAGCGTGTCGCCGACCATGCGGTCGTGTCGATTTTCGTCAATCCGACGCAGTTCGGCCCCAACGAGGATTTTTCCGCCTATCCGCGCGACGAGGCGCGCGATGCCGCGATGCTGGTCGAGGAAGGCACCAGCCTGCTCTGGGCGCCCGATGTCGGCGTCATGTATCCCGGCGGGCACAGCACGCATATCGAGGTCGCCGAACTCGGCGCCGATTATTGCGGCGCGGCGCGCCCCGGCCATTTCGACGGCGTCGCGACGGTCGTCGCCAAATTATTCAACCAGGTGCGGCCCGACGTGGCGATCTTCGGCGAAAAGGACTGGCAGCAGCTCGCGATCATCCGCCGCATGGCGCGCGACCTCGATTTCGCGATCGACATTTTGGGGGCGCCGATCGCGCGCGATGACGACGGGCTCGCGCTGTCGTCGCGCAACGCCTATCTCTCGCCCGAACAGCGCGCGGCGGCGACCGTCTTTCCGCGTGCGCTGAACACGGCGGGACAAGCGATCGCGGGCGGCGCCGATGTCGGCGAAGCGCTCGCCAAGGCCGAAGCGGCGATCGTCAGCGGCGGCTTCGACAGCGTCGACTATGTCGCGCTCGCCGATGCCGACAGCCTCGAACGATTGAACGCTTTTCGGAAGCCCGCGCGACTTCTGGCGGCGGCACGGATCGGAAAAACGCGGCTGATCGACAATCTTCCGGTCGGCGATTAACGCCAAAACCCACCGGTTTCCGGGGGCTTCGAACGATATCCACAAAAAGCCGGATCGCCGTTAACGCTTTGTTGACCATAAACCGCAACTTTGGAGCCCGAGGTCTCCATGTGGGGTGGAGGCAAAAGGGGGTTATCATGGCGAATAGTCTGAAGTCTGCCCAATATCTGATCGAGAGCCGTCTGCTCGACGCCGCGCGCGGCGACGCCAATGCCTATTTCGATCTCGGCATCGCATTTTCGACCGGCACCGGCGGGGTCGATGTCGACCTGATCCAGGCGCATAAATGGTTCAATCTCGCCGCGCTTGGCGGCAACATCGAAGGCCAGCAGTGCCGCGCCGACCTGTCGGACGAGATGTCGCCGGGCGAAATCGCCGAAGCGCAGCGCCAGGCACGCGCCTGGCTCGACGAGACGGCGCGCCGTCCCGCCGCGCGGCGCTTCGCAGCCTAATCCTTCCGCCTGAACGGCGTCTGCCCTTCCAGCCACTCCATTTCGACTTCTTCCGCCTGCCGTTCCTGTTCGAGATAATCGGCAACCGCGCGGCGAAATCCCGGATCGGCGATGAAATGCGCCGACCAGGTGGCGACGGGGCCATAGCCGCGCGCGAGCTTGTGCCCGCCCTGCGCGCCCGCCTCGACGCGGGCAAGGCCGCGTTCGATCGCGATGTCGATCGCGCGATAATAGCATAATTCGAAATGGAGATAGGGGATCTCGACGAGACAGCCCCAATAGCGGCCGTAGAGCGTGTCGGCGCCAAGGAAGTGCAGCGCACCCGCGACCGGCCGCTCGTCGCCGTCATAGGCGACAGCCAAGATGATCTGCTCCGCCATCGCCCTGCCCATCAGGTCGAACGCTTTGCGCGTGAGATAGGGATGCCCCCATTTGCGCGCGCCGGTGTCCTGATAGAAAAGCCACATCGCGTCCCAATGTTCGGGACGGATCGCATCGCCGGTGAGTTCCTCGATACGCAGGCCGTCGACCGCGCGCGCGCGTTCCTTGCGAAGTTGCTTGCGCTTCGCCGAGGTGAGCGTCGCGAGGAAATCGTCGAAGCTTCGATAGTCGGCGTTGGCGAAATGGAACTGGATATCGCGGCGCACCAGCCAGCCCGCCTCCTCGAACAAGGGCATCTGGTCGGGTGCGACGAAGGTCGCATGCGCCGACGAGAGCCCGTTCTGCCGCACCACCGCCTCGGCCGCGCGGATCAGCAGCGTCGCGTCGCTTTTATCTTTCGCCAGCAGACGCGGACCCGGCACCGGCGTGAAGGGCGCCGCGATCTGGAGTTTCGGATAATAATCGCCGCCCGCGCGCGCCCAGGCATCGGCCCAGGCGTGGTCGAACACATATTCGCCCTGGCTGTGCGATTTGAGGTACGCGGGCGCGGCGGCGACGAGCGCGCCGCCCGCATCCTCGACGAGCAGCGGCGCCGCCTGCCAGCCGGTGCCCGGCCCGACGCTGCCCGATGCCTCGAGCAGCGACAGGAAGGCATGACCGACAAACGGATTGCCGCCATCGTGCAGCGCATCCCACGCCGCGGCGTCGATGGCGGCGACGCCACTACCGAGCGATATCGTGCGTACGGGCGGGTCGGCTTCGGCCACCGGGGTCCTTAAGCGGGCTTCACCGCGACGATCGCGTCGGCCTCGACCGCGGCGCCGAGCGGCAGCACCGCGACGCCGACCGCGGCGCGCGCGTGGCGGCCCGCTTCGCCGAACAGGGTTTCGAACAATTCCGACGCGCCGTTGGCCACCTTCGCCTGATCGGTGAAGCCGGGGGTGCTGTTGACGAACACGCCGAGCTTGACGACGCGCTCGACGCGCGACCAGTCGCCGTCCAGCGCCTGCCCGATCTGGGCGACGAGCATCAGCGCGACGCGCTGCGCGGCATCCTGCCCGCCCGCGACGTCGAGGTTCTCGCCAAGGCGGCCGGTAACGACCTGACCGTCGCGGAACGGCAGCTGACCGCTGACATAGAGCAGGCCATTATGCTCGACGACGGGCACATAGGCGGCGACCGGCGCGGCGGGTTTGGGGAGCTCAAGACCGAGTTCGGCGATTTTGGCGGCGATATCCATGATCTGTCCTTGTCTTAAACCGGTTCGGGAGCCGGGGCGGGGATATTTTCGGCGAGGCGCGCCAGGATCCAGCCCTGCGCCGTCGTCCAGTCGTCGATTCGCGCATGCGCATGCTTCGCGGGCGCGATCTTGTCCGCGATCGCGGGCTCACCGACGAGGTGGAGCCGCCACACGTCGGGCGCCTCGTGCGCGACCGAGTGATGATGACCCGCGAGGTCGTCGATGAACACCGCGACCGAGGGCTGATACTCCTCGATCAGGCGGCGGACCGGCTCGCCCTTTCCGCCGCGGCTGCCGATCACCGGCGCGTGGAAATCATGCAAAGCGAGCTGTTCGATCCGCGCCTGCTGATGTTCGGGGCCGACGTTGGTGAGAACGACGATATCGGCCTCGGCGCCGATCGCCGCCATCGCCGCGAGCGCGCCGGCAATGGGATATTGCCGCGTCATTTCCTTACGGAAAAAGCCGTCGAGCAAGGGCCACACTTCGGCCGCTTCCAAGGGCGTCCCGCATTCCTTGCGCTTCAGCGCGTTCGCGAAGCTCGCATCCTCGATGCGGAAGATCACGCCATGTTCGGCGTCGACCCATTCGGCGAAGGGCACGACCATGTGCATCAGCACCTCGTCGCAATCGGTGATGACGAGCGGGCGGTTCATGCGGTAGTTCCTTCGAGTCTTTGCGCCGCGGCGGCGATGCTGGCGGGCGGCACCCGCAACGCATCGGCGCAGGCGACAAGGTCGTTTTCGTGGCCCGTGAGGAACGACAGGATCGCCGCGAGCGTCGCCTGCTCGCCGAGCGAGGCGCGCAGTTCGTCGGGTGCGAGCCCGGTCAGGCCGAGCAGCCGTTCGGCGCGCGGTTCGTCGCTCAAGATCCAGCCGAGCGCCTGAAGCGCCAGCGCGGCATCGCCATCGTGCAAGTCGTGTGTCCCTAATTGTGTCGTGCCGCCGATTCGCCTAAACGGGCCGCGGATGCAAGGTGGGGAACATAAGTAACATGGGCAAGACCATCCTGGTCGTCGAAGATAATGAGCTCAACCTTCGCCTCTTCTGCGATCTGCTCAACGCCCATGGCTATAGCGCGCATCCGGTGCGCGACGGACGCGACGCGCTGGCGAAGGCGCGCGAAGTGTCGCCCGACCTGATCATCATGGACATCCAGTTGCCGCATGTCAGCGGGCTCGACCTGATCGGCCAGATGAAGGCCGACCTGACCTTGCGCGCGGTGCCGATCATGGCGGTGACCGCCTATGCGGGGAAGGGCGACGAGGAGCAGATCAAGGCGGCGGGCGCCGAAGCCTATGTGTCCAAACCGATTTCGGTGATCAAATTCATCGAAAGCGTCGGAGCCTTCGCCTAGCCTTTTTGCGATCGTGCCCCGCCCGATTGCGACGGGCCGCCCAAAATCATCGGCGAGTCGCTAGCGCGCACGGCGAAGTGCGGGATCGGGTTCAGCCGCCGGCCAGCTTTCTGTCCCTAACGTGATCGCGGGGGTTCAGGATGGAAGGACATACAATGTTTTTGATGAAGAGGCTGGCCTTGACCGCGTTGATCGGCGCGACGACGCTGGCCGCGATGCCGAGCGAAGCCGAGGCGCGCAGCCGCCATCATCGGCACGGGCATTACAGCGATCGCGACTATGACCGCTGGCAGGATCGCCGCGATTACCGGCGCCACCGCGAAGGCCGATATTATCGGGGCTGCCGCACCAGCGGCACGACGGGGCTGATCGTCGGCGGCGCGGCCGGCGCCCTGCTGGGCCGCGAAGTCGACCGCCGCGGCGATCGCGCCACGGGTACGATCCTCGGTGCCGCGGGCGGCGCGCTGCTCGGCCGCGAGATCGACCGCAAGCGCCGCTGCTGACCGCTGCGGGGGAAGGAAGGGACCGTCAGGCGGCGCAAGCGTCGCGGGCGGTTCGTTCCGAAAGCCGCGGCGCGGCGGGGCGCTGCCACGGCGCCGCATAATGGATCGCGACGGCGGCCTCCGACGCCGCGACGGTGGCGGTCCAGATACGGCTGATCCAGCGCGTTTCGGGGGTGTTACGGGTCATCCGATGTCTCCTTCGTCCGGAGGGGAGGGAGCGGCCCGGACGAATCATTTCTACCCCGGCAAATGCGACAATCGGCGCCGAAATTGATCGTGCCTACGACCAATTTTCGCGCTATTGTTAAATTCATGCGAAAAATACCCGATCTCGACGATTTCGACCGCCGGCTGCTCGCGCTGGTGCGGCACGACAATCTCCAGCCCGCGCGAATCCTCGCCGACAAGGTCGGGCTGTCGCTATCGGCGGTGCTCCGCCGCCTGCGCCGGATGCGCGAGGAAAAGGTGATCATTGCCGATATCGCGGTGGTCGATCCGGCACTGACCGGATCGGCGCTCACCATGCATATCCTCGTCCGGATGCAACAGGCGGGGCCGCAGACCATGGACGCGTTCGCGCGCGAGATCGCCCGCCACCCCGAAATCACGGGGGCATGGGACGTCACCGGCGACGATGATTTCCTGCTGAAGGTGCAGATCGGTTCGATGGAGGAATATGACGCCTTCACCCGCCGTGCGCTGGGCGAGGACAGGGGCGTGCATTCGTTCAAGACGATGATCACGATCCGGCACATCATCGAAAATGATGTCGCGCGCCGGCCGCTGCGCGATTGGTGAGGTTAGCGACTGATCGCGGACGTTCTTTTAATCGTCATCCCGGACCTGATCCGGGATCCCGCTTTTTTGAGGCACCGACTGACTTCGACATCAAGTGGGACCCCGGATCAAGTCCGGGGCGACGAAGGAAAAATGAAGCAAGGTCCGCTCACCACCCCAAAGCCGCCATTCTCCGCGCACGAAAAAGGGCGGCACGCGGCCGCCCTTCTGGATCCCCGCCTGCGCGGGGATGACGCATTTCCGCTCCGCGCGCTTTCAGCGCACGGGAAAATGCGTCACTTGATCTTGGCTTCCTTGAACTCGACGTGCTTGCGGACACGCGGGTCGTATTTCCGCACCGACATTTTTTCGGTCATCGTGCGCGGGTTCTTTTTCGTGACATAGAAAAAGCCCGTGTCGGCGGTGCTCACCAGCTTGATCTTGACGGTCGTCGGCTTGGCCATGGCCCTGTTCCTCGAATTAACTGCACATCCACCGGAGGTCCGGGGGAGGCGGCGGGACTGGAGCCCCGACGTTGGTGTGAAAAACATGAAAGGGCCGCGCGACGCCGCGCCGCCCCTCAATATCCGGGCGCCTTTGGCGGGATTCGGCCTTTCTGTCAAGCGAAAGGAAGGACGGGCGGCACATCGGCCACCCGTCCGGGAGGGGTAGGATTGCGACCTACGCGTTCTTGATCTCGAAACGGACGCGCATTTCCTTCCAGCTTTCCTCGGGCACCCCGCCGCGCGTCGCCGCCTTGAAGCGCCATTTGGTGAGCGCACGCCGTTTCGTCGCCTCGAAAAACGCCGGATCGTCGGTGCTGACCAGCTCGACCGCCTTCACCCGCCCGTCGGTGCCGATCAGCACACGGACGACCGCGACGCCCTCGATCCCCTCGCGCTGCGCGCGCGCCGGATAATCGGGCTGGAAGGCTCCGGCAAATCTCGAATCAAGTTCGGCAAGCACGAGCTTTGGCTTGGTGGCCGGCAAGGGCGGGGCGACCGTTACCGAGGGACCGGCGCCGGTTCCTGCGGGCGGTACATAAGGTTCGCGCACCGGCGCTTCCGGCGGATCCTGAGCGAGCGGCGGCAGAGGGCTCGGCGGCGCCGTAAACTGTTTTTGCGGCTGCTGTGCCTGGGGTTTGGCGTCAGGCTGCGGCTCGGCCGGTTTGGGCTTGGGAAGCGTGATCGACTTCCACGGCGGCGTGGAGGTCGTCGCCTCATCGATGATGATCATCGGCGACAGCGCGACCGCGACGACGAGCGCGGCGGGCAGTCCGACCGCGAACAGCGCGGCGACCGGGTGGTGGCGAGCATCGCTGCCATAGCTGTTGCGCGCCAGCGGCGCCGCCGCTCCGGCGGGCGCGGCGGTCGCTTCGGGCGCGGCCATAATGGCTGAAATCAAGGGTATCAGGGTCATGGCATCTCTCCTTGCCTATATGACCCGGCTCCGCCGCGTTCCGACCGTTGCTGTCGGCCAGGTCAGATCGACGTGATATTATAACATCACATCGTATGTCAAGTGGATCGGTAAGCAAGCTTTCACACGATGCCGTGGGGGAGACCTAGACGGCGGAAAGCCGCGCCACCGCCTGATCCTTGTCGATCAGCGGCAGAAGTTCGGCCATGTCGGGACCATGGTCGCGCCCCGTGAGCGCGCGGCGCAGCGGCAGGAACAGCGCGCGGCCCTTTGCCCCCGTGGCCTCCTTCACCGCGCCGGTGAGCGCATGCCAGGGATCGGCGCCCCAATCGATCGCGGTTGCCGCCTGTGCCGCCGCGTCGAGCACCGGCCGGTCGGCGGCTTCGGCGGACGGCGGGGCAAAGGGGCCATCGAACACCGCCACCCACTCGGCGGCCTCGGCCACCGTCGTCAGGTTAGGGCGAATCGCATTCCAGCGCGCCGCTGTAATCGCGGCGGGCAGGCGGTCCGCGATCGCGGCATGGTCGGTGTGGTGCAAGATCTTCTGGTTGAGCAACGCCAGTTCGGCATCGTCGAAGCGCGCCGGCGCGCGGCCGAAGTGCGCGAAGTCGATGCTTTCGATCAGCGGCGCGGCCGAGGTCACGGGCTCGACCGGATCGCTCGTCCCCAATCGCGCGAGCAAGGCGACGAGCGCGATCGGTTCGATCCCCGCCTCGCGCAGGCTTTCCATGCCGAGCGAGCCCAGCCGCTTCGACAATTTGCCCTCGGTCCCGACGAGCAGCGCCTCATGCGCAAAGGCGGGCGGCGTCGCGCCGAGCGCGGCGAACATCTGGATCTGCGACGCGGTGTTCGACACATGGTCCTCACCGCGCACGACATGCGTGATCCGCATCGCGATATCGTCGATCACGCTCGGCAACAGATAGAGCCAGCTGCCGTCGGCGCGGCGCACGACCGGGTCGGACATCGTCTTCGGCTCGAAATGCTGCGGTCCGCGGACCATGTCGGTCCACTCGATCGCCGCGTCATGGTCGAGCCGGAAGCGCCAGTGCGGTGCGATGCCCTCGGGGACAGACGCATCGGCGGGCTTGCGCTCGTAAACCGGCGGCAGCCCGCGCGAGAGCAATATCTTGCGGCGGATATCGAGCTCTTCGGGCGTCTCGTAACAGGCATAGACGCGCCCTGCCGCCTTCAGCTTTTCGAACTCGGCCTCATAGAGCGCGAAGCGCGCCGACTGCCGCTCCTCGCCGTCGATGTCGAAGCCGAGCCACGCGAGGTCGGCGCGGATCGCGTCGACATATTCCTCTTTCGACCGCTCAAGGTCGGTGTCGTCGATGCGCAGCAGGAAGCGACCGCCATGCTTGCGCGCCCACAGCCAATTGTGGAGCGCGGTGCGGACGTTGCCGACATGGAGCGTGCCGGTCGGCGAAGGGGCGAAACGGGTCGTGACGGTCATGGGCGCGCCTATAGCCGCTTTGCAGGCGTGGTGGAAATAAGGGTTCGCGTTGCGGGCAGGCCAAAAGGGTGCGCCGGCTGGTTCGCGCGCGGAGGCGCAGGAGAATTTTCACGCGAAGACGCGAAGACGCGGAGAAGGAGGAGCGCGGACCGTCAGGTCTGCTTTTTCCCTTCTTCGCTGCGTCTGTCGCAAAGTGGCGGTGAAAAGCCGCTTCGCGGCAAAGCCCAACTTCTTCGCGTCTTCGCGTGAAACTTTCTGCCCCTTCCGCGCCTCCACGCGTATCGAAACAGGGACAGCGAATTAAATAGGGACAGTCCCTATTTATCCCGTCCGAAACCCGTGGGTGATCGGGTAACGCCGGTCGCGCCCGAAGTTGCGCGTCGACAGCTTGACCCCCGGCGGCGCCTGGCGGCGCTTATATTCGGCGAGCATCAAGAGACGCTCGATCCGCGCCACCGCGTCGCGGTCGAAGCCATATTTCGCCACGACATCGTCGACGCTCGCCTCTTCCTCGACGAGCATATGGAGCATGCGGTCGAGATCGACGTACGGCGGCAGGCTGTCCTCGTCCTTCTGATCGGGGCGCAGCTCGGCGCTCGGCGGTTTGGTGATTACGCACTCGGGCATCACCGGCGTCACCGGATTGCGCGACAGGCGCGGCACATTTTCGTTGCGCCATTTCGCCACCGCGAACACGGTCATCTTGTACGCGTCCTTGAGCGGATTATAGCCGCCCGCCATGTCGCCATAGATCGTCGCATAACCGACGCTCATCTCGCTCTTGTTGCCCGTCGTCAGCAGCATCGGGCCGAACTTGTTGCTGAGCGCCATCAGAGTGACGCCGCGGATGCGCGACTGGACATTTTCCTCGGTGATATCGACGTCCTTGTCGGCGAAGGTTCCGCTGAGCATCGCGTCGAACGCCTCGACCGCGGGGACGATCGAAATCGTGTCGAGCCTGCACCCGATCATCTTGGCGCAGCCCGCGGCATCGTCGAGGCTCGCCTCGCTCGTGAAGCGGCTCGGCATCATCACGCACCAGACCCTGTCGGGGCCAAGCGCGTCGGCGGCGATCGCGGCGCAGATCGCCGAATCGATCCCGCCCGACAGGCCGAGCACGACGCCGGGAAAGCGGTTGCGCTCGACATAGTCGCGCAGCGCGACGATCATCGCGCTGTAGATATCTGCGGGGTGCGCCTCCCATTCGGCGATCGCGCCCGCTTCGCACACCCAGCGTCCGTCGCCCTTATTGGTCCAGCGCGTAATACGTTCTTCTTCTTCCCAGTCAGTCAGCCGGTGCGCGGTCGTGCCGTCGTCGTTCAGCACGAACGAGCAGCCGTCGAACACGATTTCGTCCTGCCCGCCGACGCGGTTGAGGAAAAT
>NZ_DATFFD010000110.1:0-20930 GCF_035250425.1 Sphingopyxis sp. | reverse complement strand
CGCGGCAAGGGGTCGACTGAAAACAGGCTTTCGCTGTCGACCATCGTCCCCGTCGGCATCGGAATACCATGCGGCACCAGCGCCTGCTTCGTCAATTCCTTGTCGATCGCGATCACCGAGGTGACGAGCCCGCTGTGCGTATATTTGAGGCCCATCAGGTCGAGCATGCCCTGCACGGTGCCATCCTCACCCGGAACGCCGTGGAGCGCATTGAACACGACGTCGGGCTTCGCCTCGGCGAGCCGCAGCGCCACGTCGCGGTCCATGTCGATGCGCGTGACCTTGTGGCCGCGGCTTTCAAGCGCGTCGGCGACACCGTTGCCGCTCATCAGCGACACTTCGCGTTCGGCCGACCAGCCGCCCATCAGGACGGCGACATGCCACGGACCCCGGCTCACTTCGCCACTCCCACGCGCTGAATCTCCCATTGCAGTTCGATGCCGCTCTTGTCCTTCACGCGGCGGCGGACTTCCTCGCCGAGTGCTTCGATATCGGCGCTTGTCGCGTCGCCGGTGTTGATCAGGAAATT
The DNA here is from genome assembly GCF_035250425.1 of Sphingopyxis sp. Lineage (GTDB taxonomy): Bacteria > Pseudomonadota > Alphaproteobacteria > Sphingomonadales > Sphingomonadaceae > Sphingopyxis. Next base: position 20,401 of record NZ_DATFFD010000110.1, on the reverse strand, counting down.
GGTGTGCTTCTCGCTGACCTGCGCGCCGCCGACGGCGAAGCCGCGACAGCCGGCCTCGTCGACGAGTTGCCACGCCTTGTGGCCATCGGGGTTCTTGAAGGTCGAGCCGCCGGTCTTCGAGCGCAGCGGCTGCGAGGCCTCGCGGCTTGCCGAAATGCGGTCCATTTCGGTCTGGATCGCCGCAGGATCACCGAGCTGGCCGCGGAAGGCCGCGCCGATGACGACCGCGCCCTCGGGCAGTTCGCTGTGGCGATAGGTGTAGCCAAGATCGGCGAGCGGCAGCGTTTTGCGTTCGCCCGAGCGCAGCACGACGTCGCAGTCGATGAGGATGTCCTTGACCTCGGCCCCATAGGCGCCGCCGTTCATGCGCACGAAGCCGCCGACGGTGCCCGGAATCGAGCGCAGGAATTCGAGCCCTGCGATCCCCGCGTCGCGCGCGGTCGAGGAGACGAGGATGCCCGAAGCGCCGCCGCCGCAGCGGAGCGTTACCGTATCGACAGCTTCGACCTTGGCGAACGCCTTGCCGAGCCGGACGACGACGCCCGGGAAACCGCCGTCGCGGACGATCAGGTTCGACCCAAGACCGAGCGCCATCACCGGCACCCCGGGATCGAGATCGCGCAGAAAGTCGCCGAGGTCGTCGGCATCCTTGGGCTCGAACAGCCAGTCGGCGGGACCGCCCGACTTGAACCAGACAAGCGGCGCGAGCGGCGCGCCCGCAGTCAATTTGCCGCGCACGGCGGGAAGGGTTTCGGCGACGCTCACCGCACCCCCCTTTCCCCGTTCGTGTCGAGCGAAGTCGAGACACCCCAAAGGCTGGAACGAACGATGGGCATCTCGACTTCGCTCGATGCGAACGGACATTGGAGGGCGGCAACGAGGCTGCTACTTTTCATCGCGCGCCCTCCACCGCGGCCGCAAGGCCGGCCGCCATCTTGGTGATGTCGCCCGCGCCGAGGCAGATGATCTTGTCGCCTGCGCCGAGATCGCCCGCGGCGATGCTTGCCGCGATGGCGGAGGCCAGCGCAGCGGCGTCGGCGACGACATTCGCCTGCCGGTGACCGCGGTCGCGCAGCCCTTCGACCAGCGCATCCGAGGATACGCCGTCGATCGGGCTTTCGCCCGCCGCATAGACAGGCAGCGCGAGCACGATGTCGGCGTCGTTAAACGCCTGCTGGAAATCGTCCATATGGTCGCGCAGGCGCGTGAAGCGGTGCGGCTGGACGACGCCGACGACGCGGCCCGCGCCGACACCCTCGCGCGCGGCCGACAGGACCGCGCGGATTTCGACCGGGTGGTGGGCGTAATCGTCGATCACGGTGACGACGCCGTCACCCGCCGCAATCTCTCCGACCTTGGTGAAGCGGCGCTTGACGCCGGCGAAGCCATTGAAGCCCGACACGATCTTGTCGTCCGACACGCCCATATGCAGCGCGACGGCGATTGCCGCGAGCGCGTTCTGGACATTGTGGCGGCCCGACATCGGCAAATGAATGCCCTCGATCGTCCGGCTGTTGCCGTCACGGTCGCGCACGACGACGTCGAAGCGGTTGCCGTCGGGTCCGGGCGTCACATTGGTGCCGCGCACGTCCGCCTGGGCCGAGAAACCATAGGTGATGATACGCCGGTCGCGGATGCGCGGGATGATCGCCTGCACCTCGGGATGGTCGAGGCAGAGCATCGCGGCGCCATAGAAGGGCACGTTCTCGATAAACTCGACAAAGGCGTCCTTGATCGCGTCGAAGCTGCCATAATGGTCGAGATGTTCGGGATCGATGTTGGTGACGACCGCGATCGTGCCGTCGAGACGCAGGAAGCTGCCGTCGCTCTCGTCGGCCTCGACCACCATCCAGTCGCTGGCGCCGAGGCGCGCGTTCGAGCCATAATTGTTGATGATGCCGCCGTTGATCACGGTCGGGTCGATCCCGCCCGCGTCGAGCAAGGCGGCCACGAGGCTGGTGGTCGTCGTCTTGCCGTGCGTCCCGGCGATGGCGACGGTCGATTTCAAACGCATCAGTTCGGCGAGCATTTCGGCGCGGCGGACGAGCGGGATGCGGCCCGCGAGCGCGGCCTCGACCTCGGGATTGCCGCGCTTGACCGCGGTCGAGGTGACGACGACCTGGGCGCCGTCGACGTTCGACGCTTCGTGGCCGATCGCGACCTTGATGCCCTTTTTGCGGAGGCCTTCGACAACATAGGATTCGGCGATGTCGCTGCCCTGCACCTGATAGCCGAGGTTGTGCATCACCTCGGCAATGCCCGACATGCCGATGCCGCCGATGCCGATGAAGTGGATGGTGCCGATGTCGGTCGCGACGCCGCGCATCATTTATCTCCCGTGCGGGCGGAGGCCATGCCGCTTGCGGCCGTGCGCTGGCCCGAGGACGCACCGACGCGGATCACGTCCATCATCGGCGGCGCGGCGAGCGATTCGACAAGGTCGGCAAGATCGCGTGTGGCATCGGGTAAGCCGCAGCTCGCCGCACGCTCGGCGGCCGCTTCGAGCGCGCCGGGTTCGAGTGCCATGCGCTGGATATGTTTCGCGACTTCGGCGGGTGTGAAATCGGGCTGCGCGAACGAGATCGCCCCGCCCGCTTCGACGAGATCGACGACATTATAGGTCTGATGATCGTCCATCGCGTGCGGATAGGGAACGAAGATCGCCGGGCGACCCGCGCAGGCGAGCTCGGCGACGGTCGAGGCACCCGCGCGCGCGATCACCATATGCGCCCAGCGCAGCCGTTCGGGGAAATCCTTGATGTAGGAAGCGCATTCGGCGGCAACGTCCAGTTCGGCATATTTGGCGCGCACCGCTTCGATATCGTCCTCGCGGCACTGCTGGACGACCTGCAGCCGGTCGAGCAGCGCGCGCGGCAGCATCGCGATCGCAGCGGGCACGACCTCGCTAAGCACCGTCGCGCCCAAACTTCCCCCGACCACGAGCAGGCGGAAGATGCCGTCCTCGGGCAGCGGCGGGAAACCGTCGTCGCGGATCGCGACGATCTCGTCGCGCACCGGATTGCCGGTGATGTGCTTCTTCATCTCATGCCCGGCGGGAAAGCGCTGGATATTATGATAGGCGACCGCGACCGCATCGACGCGCGGCGCCATCATCCGGTTGACGCGGCCGAGCACGGCATTTTGTTCGTGAAGCACACGCGGCCGCTTCATCGCGCCCGCGGCGAGCAGGCTCGGAAGCGAGGGATAGCCGCCGAAACCGACGACGACGGCGGGGTCGAACTCGCGGATCAGGTCGATCGCTTGTGCGCGGCCCTTGCGGATCGCGAGCGCCGCTTTTAGCCAGCCGACGGGTCCACCCGATACGCGGCCGGCGGGAAGGACGTGCGTTTCCATCTCGGCGGGGGCGCCCGGGATCTTCAAACCGCGGTCGTCGCTGACCAGCGCGACGCGGTGCCCGCGCGAAATCAGCTCGCCAGCGAGGGCGTAGGCGGGCAGCATATGGCCTCCCGTCCCGCCGGCGGCGAGAAGGAAGTGGCGAGTTGCGCTCATTTCTTGTTCCAGTTTCGGGTCATCGACACCCGTGCCGCATAGGGGTTTCGCCGGGTCAGCGACAAGAGCAAACCCATGCCGATCGACAAAGCGATGAACGACGAGCCGCCATAGCTGATGAAGGGCAAGGTCATCCCCTTCGACGGGAAGATTTGCGTGTTCACCGCCATGTTGATCACCGCCTGTCCGCCGAACTGCGCAATCAGGCCCGCAACCGCGAGGATCAGGAAGCTGTCTTCCTCATCGAGCAAGCGCACCAGGACGCGCACGATGATCGCGAGATAGAGGACGGCAATCGCGATGCACGCGATCATCCCGAATTCCTCGCCGATGACCGAGAAGATATAGTCGGTGTGCGCTTCGGGCAGCTGGAACTTCGCGAGTCCTGCGCCGGGGCCGGTGCCGATGAGGCCGCCAGCGGTCAGCGTCGCATGCGCCTTGTCGACCTGAAAGCTGTCACCCTCGGCGAACAGCCAGATGTTGATGCGCTGCTGTGCGACCGGGTAGAAGAAATAGGCGAGCACGAGTCCGACGACCCCGGCTCCCGCCAAACCGGCAAGAATGCGCATCGACAGCCCCGCGACCATCACCAATACGAGCCAGGTCGCGACGAAGATCACCGTCTGCCCCAGATCGGGTTGCCCCATCAGCAGCAGCGCGATGACGCCGGTGAGCGCGAGCGCCAGTGGCACGACCGGCAGGCTCTGGTCGTGCAGCCGCAACGACAACACCCACGCGAGCGACACCGCGAAGAAGGGTTTGAGGAATTCCGAGGGCTGAAGGCGGAATACCCCGCTGCCGATCCAGCGCTGCGCGCCGTTCACCGACGTGCCGACCAGCGGCACGAGGAAGAGGAGGACGAGGAAGGCGATGGTGCCATAAATGGCGAAGCGCCGCGCCTGCGGCTTGGGCAGCATCGATACCATCAGCATCACCGGCACGCCCACGATCACCCACATCAGCTGGCGATAGAAATAATAGAGCGGGTCGAGCGACGCGGTAGAGGTAGAAAGTTTCTGCGCCGCAACGGGCGACGCGGCGGCCACGGCGACCAGCCCGACCGCGACGAGGATCGACACGAGCAGCAGCAGCACGCGGTCGATTTCCCAGAACCACAAGCCCAGCGGCGTGCGGTCGGCACGGCTGAGGCGCGGGCCGCGGCGCTTCGTGGTGCGCGTGGCGGCGATCACTGGCCGTTCGGTCGCGCTCTCCATATTGTCCCCCCCGCTCATGCCCCGAGCGCCTGAACGGCGGCGCGAAACGCATCGCCGCGTTGTTCATAATCGGTGAACTGGTCGAACGACGCGCACGCCGGCGACAGCAGCACGATATCGCCGGGCTTCGCCGCCGCTGCGGCTTGTTTTACGGCCGTCGCCACGTCGCCCGACCGTTCGACCGGAATCGCATCGCCGATCTCGGCCGCGAACGGCTCCATCGCCTCGCCGATCAGATAGGCGCGTTTGACGTGGCCGAACCAGGGGCGGCACGCCGCGAGGCCATCGCCTTTGGCCTTGCCCCCCGCGATCCAGTGCAAACGCTGGTCCGGCGCCGGCGGGAAAGCCGCCAGCGCCGGTGCAGCGGAAGCCGCGTTGGTAGCCTTGCTGTCGTTGAACCAGCTGACCCCCCCGACTTCGCCGACCAATTCCATGCGATGCGGCAGCGACTTGTACGTCGCCAGCCCCCGCTCGATCTGTTCGTCGTTCAGCCCCAGCACGCGGCACACGGCGATCGCGCACACCGCATTCTGGGCATTGTGCGGCCCCTGCAATGCGGGCCAGCGCGCCTGATCGACCGGGTCGACATCCTTTGCCGACACGCGGTGGAGGCGGTGATTGATACGGCTCGCGATCATCTTCGACGGATCATCGTCGATCGCGACGATCGCGACCTGACCCTGGTGCTGGAGCGAGAACAGCCGCGCCTTCGACGCGGTATAACCCGTGAAGCCGTCGTAGCGGTCGAGGTGATCGGGGCTGAGGTTGGTAAGCACAGCAATGTCGCAGGCGAGGCTGTGCGAAAGGTCGATCTGATAGCTCGAAAGCTCGAGCACATAGACGCCCCCTTCGGGGAGCGGATCGCGCGACAGGATCGGCAGGCCGATATTGCCCCCCATCAGCGACGGCACCCCGGCGCTTTCGAGCATATGCTGAATCAGCGCGGTGACGGTCGATTTGCCGTTGGTGCCGGTGATGCCGACGACCTTGTGCGCGGGCAGCTCGTCACGCGCCTCGGCAAATAGTTCGATGTCGCCGATCACCGGCACATGCGCTTCGCGTGCGTGCGCGGTGATCGGATGACGGTTCAATGGCACGCCGGGCGACACGACGACGCCCGCAAAGCCGATCAGGTCGATCTCGAGCGGATTGCCGATATCGGCGCCGAGCGCCATCGCATCGTCGCGCGCTTCCTCGCGGTCGTCCCATGCGGTGACGCCCGCGCCGCTGGCGACGAGCGCCTCGACGGTCGCGAGGCCCGAGCGCGCCAGCCCCAGCACCGCATAGCGGCGGCCGGCAAAGGCGCGCGAGGTGATCACCGGAGTTTCAAGGTCGCGAGCCCGGCGAGCGCGAGGACGATCGAGACGATCCAGAAACGGATGACGACGGTGGATTCGGGCCAGCCCAATTGCTCGAAATGATGGTGGATCGGCGCCATGCGGAAGACGCGCTTGCCGGTGCGCTTGTACCAGAAGACCTGAATGATCACCGACAGCGCCTCGACCACGAACAGCCCGCCGACGAGGACGAGGACGAGTTCATGCTGCGCCGTGACCGCGATCGTCGCGAGCGCGCCGCCGAGCGCGAGGCTGCCGGTATCGCCCATGAACACCGCCGCGGGCGGCGCGTTGAACCACAGGAAGGCGAGGCACGCGCCGATGATCGCGGCGGCGAACACCGCGAGCTCGCCCGCGCCGGGGACGTGCGGAATGCCGAGATAGCCCGCGAACTTCACATTGCCCGACAGATAGACGATGACGAGGAAGGTCAGGCTGGCGATGATCACGGGGAAGGTCGCGAGGCCGTCGAGCCCGTCGGTCAGGTTCACCGCATTGCCGAAACCGACGATCAATATCATCGCAAAGACATAATAAAGCGGGCCGAGCGGGATAACGACGCCGCTGAAGAAGGGCAGATACAGGTCGGTGCCGGTACGCGAGACGATCAGCAGCACCGCGACGCCCGCGATGAAGAATTCGATGAGCAGGCGCACGCGCCCCGGAATTCCGCGGTGGCTGGCCTTGGTGACCTTGTCGAGATCGTCGAGGAAACCGACCGCGGCGAACCCGCCGGTCACGAAAATACAAGCCCAGACGAAGCGATTGGAGAGGTCCATCCACAGCAAGGCCGAGATCATCAGCGAGATCAGAATCATCAGCCCGCCCATCGTCGGCGTGCCCTTTTTGGCGAGGTGGCTCTGCGGGCCGTCCTCGCGGATCGGCTGCCCCTTGCCCTGCCGCATCCGCAACATCAGGATAAAGCGCGGGCCGATCCACAATCCGATGATCAGCGCGGTCGCGACTGCGGCCCCCGAGCGGAAGCTCAGGTAGCGAATGAGGTTGAGAGCCCCCGGAAAGCCAAGCCATTCCGCCAGCCAGTATAACATCAATAATCCCCGTTGGTCAGCGCCGTCACGACATGCGACAGCCCGACGCTGTTCGACCCCTTGACCAGCACGGCGTCGCCCGGACGGATCAGATCCTTCAGCCGCCCTACCGCGGCCGAGTGGGCGGGCACATGCTCGAAATCGATGCGTCCCTCAAGCGCTTTGGCGAGCGGCGCCATCTCTTCGCCGACAAGCAGGGCGAATTGCACCCCCGCCGCGACGAGCGGAGCCGCGAGATCGGCGTGATACGCCTCCCCGCCCGGCCCCAGTTCCTTCATCGCGCCCAGAATCGCGACCTTGCGGTCGGCGGATTCGGTCGCAAGCTGGCCGATCGTGGCCGCCATCGAAGCCGGGTTCGCATTATAGCTTTCGTCGATGACGAGAATGTGCCCGCCGGGCACCGCGACGCGGTGGCGCGCGCCGCGACCGACCAGCCCGCCCATTTCGGCGAAAGCCAAGCCCGCGGCGGGAAGGTCGCCGCCGACCGCTTTGACCGCCGCGAGCACGGCGAGCGAGTTCGACACCCAATGCGCGCCGGCCTGCGCGATCGTGAAACAGAGAAGCGAATCCTGGACCTGCGCGGTGACGAGCGAACCGCCCCGCCCGTCGGATAGCCAGTCGACCGCGCGCACATCGGCGCCGGCGCCAAGGCCGAAGCTGACGATGTGCGCGGCGTGCTGTTCCGCCTTGGCGCGCAGCCCTTCATAATGCGGGCTGTCGAACGGGACGATCGCGGTGCCGCCGGGTTCGAGTCCTTCGAAAATCTCGCCCTTCGCGTCGGCGATCGCCTCTTCGCTGCCGAAATATTCCATATGCGCCGGGGCGATGGTGGTCACGATCGCGACGTGCGGGCGCACCATGCGCGTCAGTTCGGCAAGCTCGCCCGCGTGGTTCATCCCCATTTCGAACACACCGAAATCGGCGGTCGAGGGCATGCGCGCGAGGCTCAATGGCACGCCGACATGATTGTTATAGCTTTTGACCGAGCGATGCGCCTTGCCGGGGCGGAAGCGGTCGAGCGCGGCGAACAGCGCTTCTTTCGTGCCCGTCTTACCCGCCGAGCCGGTGACGCCGATAATGCGGCCATGGCTGCGCGCGCGCGATGCGGCGCCCAGCGCATTGAGAGCGGCCGCGCTGTCGGCAACGCGGACGTGCGGGTGGTCGATTTCATTTTCGCAGACAATGCCGGCGGCGCCGGCGACAATCGCCTTGTCGATGAACTTGTGGCCGTCGGTCGCCTCGCCTTTCATCGCGACGAAGAGGTCGCCCTTCGTCACTTCGCGCGAGTCGAAGGCGACACCCTGCACGGTGAAGTCGGCGCTCGCCTCACCCCCGGTGGCGGTTGCAATCGCGCGCGCGGTCCAGAGCGGGTTCATGCCGCCTCCTCGCGCGCGACGGTCACATCGTCGAAGGGGATGACGCGCACCGCGTCGCCGCGGCCGACGATCTGGCCCTGTTCGTGCCCCTTGCCCGCGATACAGATGATGTCGTCGGCGCGCGCTTCGGCGATCGCGGCGGCGACCGCGGCGCGGCGGTCGCCGATGATCTGCGCAGCGGGCGCAGCGGCGGCGATTGCATCCCGAATGACGGCGGGATCTTCGCCGCGCGGATTGTCGTCGGTGATGATCAGCACATCGGCCTTGGCCGCGGCGACCTTGCCCATCCCGGGGCGCTTCGCCTGGTCGCGGTCGCCGCCGGCACCGAAAACGAGGATCAGGCGGCCGGTTGCGTGCGGGCGCAGCGCGTCGAGCGCGGCTTCGATCGCATCGGGGGTATGCGCATAATCGACATAGACAGGTGCGCCGGTCCTGGTGATCGCCGCGCGTTCGAGGCGGCCGCGCACCGGCTGCAGCCGCGCGAGATTGCCGAGCGTCTGCGCCGCGTCGCCGCCGGTCGCGATGACGAGCCCGGCCGACACGAGCGCGTTCGCGACCTGATAGGCGCCGATCAGCGGCAGGTCGACCTTTTGCGTGAGGCCGCCCGCCGTGATGACGAGCGCCTGGCCGAGCTGGGTCGGCTCGCGCGAGACAAGGCGGAGCGTTTCGCCCTTGGTGCCGACGGTCAGCAGGCCGAGACCGCGTGCCTTCACCACGTCGATCACCGGCGCCGAATATTCGTCGTCGGCCCAGATCACCGCCGCGCCGCCGGGCGCGACGACTTCGGAGAAAAGCCGCAGCTTGGCGGCGAGATAAGCCTCCATCGTGCCGTGATAGTCGAGATGATCGTGACTGAGATTGGTGAATGCGGCCGCCTTCACCGGCAGACCTTCGGTGCGATACTGGTCGAGACCATGGCTCGACGCCTCGAAGGCGGCGTGGGTGATGCCTTCGGCGGCGAGACCCGACATGTTCGAGAGAAAAGTGACGATGTCGGGGGTCGTCAGCCCGGTCGAGGCACTGTCCTGCGAGGTCGTGATGCCGAGCGTGCCGATCGATGCGGCGTTGAACCCGGCCATCCGCCACAGCTGCCGCGTCATCTCGACGGTCGAGGTCTTGCCGTTCGTGCCCGTCACCGCAACACAGGTCGCGGGAAAGCGGTGGAAAAAGCGCGCGGCGATATGCGCAAACGCGCGGCGCGGTTTGGCGTCGGCGATATGCACCGCTCCCTCGACCCGCGCTTCGGGGCGCGCGACGATCGCGACGGCGCCCGCTTCGATCGCGGCGTCAATGAAATCCTCGCCGTTGAAATTTTCACCGACGAAGGCGCCAAAGATCGTGCCCGGCGCGACCTTGCGATGGTCGATCGCGAGTCCCGTAACGACGGGATCGCTGCCCTCCAGCGCCTGATCTTCGAGCAGCGCGGCGAGACGCATCAGTGCGTTTCCTCGTTTCTCCGCAGCAAGGGGATGAGTTCGGAGACATCGACGTCGCGGCTTTCGTCGGGGAAGACCCCCAGCATCGGCCCCGCGCGGGTCACGACCTTGCGCACCACGGGCGCTGCGGTCCAGCCGGCAGTGCGCTGGCCCGAACTATACGCGTTGCCCTTCGGCTCGTCGATCATCACGATCACCACATAGCGCGGATTGTCCATCGGGAAAGCCGCCGAGAAGGTCGAGACGAGCGAATGGCGGCGATAGCCGCCCGCGCCGGGTTTTTCCGCCGAACCGGTCTTGCCCCCGACGCGGAAGCCCGGCGCGTTCGCCTGCTTGCCGGTGCCGTCCGAGACGATGAGGCGAAGGAGCTGACGCATCCGCGCGCTGGTCGCCGCCTTGAACACGCGGCGCCCCTGCGGCGGCGCCTTGTCGCCGAGCTTTATCAGCCTCGCGGGCCGATAGATGCCGCCGTTGACGAGCGCGGCATAGGCGCTCGCGAGATGCATCGGGGTCACCGCGATACCGTGGCCATAGCTGGTCGTCATCGTGGTCACGCGGCCCCAGTCCTTCGGCCACAGCGGGAAAGCCCGTTCCTTGAGGTCGATCTGCGGGCGCTTGTCGAAATCGAGGTTGCGGAAGAGCCGCTCCAGATTCTCGCGCCCGAGTTCATCGGCGATACGCGCGGTGGCGATGTTCGAGCTTTCGATCAGCGTCTCTGGCACATTGTACCAGCGGCCGGGGTGGCTGTCGCGGATGCGGAAACCGGCGATCGGCAGCGGCGCCGACGCATCGTAACGGCGCGCCATGCTGGTGATCGTGCCATCGTCGATCGCGGCACCGATCGACAGCGGCTTGAAGGTCGACCCAAGCTCATAGAGATTATAGGTCACGGCGTTGCGGCGCGTCGCCGGGTCGCTACCGGTCAGCTTGTTCGGGTTGAAGGTCGGCAGCGAGGTCATCGCCGCGACTTCGCCGGTGTGGACATCGAGGATGATCCCCGCGCCGCCGATCGCCTCGAGGTTCGCGACCGCCGAGCTCAGCTCGCTTTCGAGCACCCCCTGAACGCGTGCGTCGATCGACAGCGCGAGCGGTTGCCCGCGCGTCGCCTTGTCGATCAGCCGCTGATCGAAGGCGCCTTCGACGCCGGTGACGCCGTGCCCCTCGGCGTTGGTGAAGCCGAGCACATGTGCCGCCAGCGTCAACTGCGGATAGAGACGTTCCTTTTCGCGCGGGAAGTCGAAGCCGACATCGCCGATCGCGTTCACCGCCGCGACCTGATCGGGCAGCGCGCGGCGACGGATATAGGTCGGGCGCGACCCGCTGACCTTGGCGAGCAGTTCCTCGCGCGGCATATCAGGGAAAATCTTGTGCAGCTCGTCGGCGAGATATTGCCGGTTGTTGAGCAGCTTCGCCGGGACGACGCGGATCGAATAGCCGTCGATCGTGCGCGCGAGCGGCACCCCGTTGCGGTCGACGATATCGGCGCGCGCCGGAACGAAGGCGGCCGCCGCATTGGCGCTCGACGAGGTATCGAACAGCGCGAAATAGAGGAGACGCACCGACACAACGAAAAATGCCGCCATGAACAGCAGCATCAGGATCATCAAACGCTGTTGTGCGGTCAGCAATATCTGCTGCCGCACCCCGGCGGTTCGGACCCGCGTTGGACGGACGACGAGGGTGTTCATCGGCCGGACTTGCCTCCTGCCGCTTCGGCCGCCGCCGCGCGCTTGAGGTCGGCGAGCGTCGATTCGGCGAGCAACTGGTCCTCGATCATCTTCAATTGTTCGCGGCGGCGCGTCGGCGCCATCCGCGGCGTCACGTCGCTGCGGATCGCGGTGTCGGCCTGTGCGAGGACCACCGGCTTGGCGGCGGCGGGCTTCGCGGCCGCGGGCTTGCTGGCGACCGGGTTTTCCTTCGGCGCGCTAACAGCAGGCGTACCAACGGGCGACACCATCGCCATCAACACCGGCGCGACCTCGTTCGTGCCGCGCGCGCGCGGCAGGCGGTCGAGCGACGCAAGCTGGCGCTCGTTCGCCAGATACTGCCCCGCATCGGGCGCCGAATAACCGAAGGTGTCCGCATTCCATTGTTCGAGCTGGCGCATCGACGCACGTACCGCGAGTTCGGATTCGAGGTAGCGGATGTTGTCGCGCGTCCGGTCGATCTGCTTTTCGATGCGCGTGAGCTCGCTGCGCGTCGCCGCGACTTTCAGCGACACGGGATAGAGCATCATCGCGAAGATGAGCACGAGCAGAACCAGGCCGATTCCCTGGAGCTTGCGGGCCGCCATCAGCATGACATCGCCTCCTTCATCGTCGAATGCGCCGGAGCCGAGGTTCGGACCGCACTGCGCAGTGTTGCCGAACGGGCGCGCGGGTTGCGTGCCTCTTCGGCCTTGCCCGGCCGCACCTTGCGCGCCGGGGTTTCGAAAGTTGCGGCCCGCGCCAGAGGGGTTGGCGCGGGCCGGTGGCGCGAACCCGCGGCATCGCCTCCGCTCCGTTCGCGCAGGAAATTCTTCACGATGCGGTCCTCAGTGCTGTGAAAGCTGACCACCGCGAGCCGGCCGCCGGGACGCAGCAACCGTTCGGCGGCGTTGAGGCCCGCCATCAGCTCGTCGAGCTCGCCGTTCACATGGATGCGGATCGCCTGAAAGCTCTTGGTCGAGGGATCCTTGGGCGCGCCCGGCGGGTGGCGCAGCGCCTTGCGGATCACGGCCGCAAGCTCGCCCGTGCGGGTGAGCGGGCGCGCGGCCACGATCGCCCGCGCAACGCGGCGCGACTGGCGTTCGTCGCCATAATGGAAGAGCACGTCGGCGATTTCGGTTTCGTCGGCGCTGTTCAGCCAGTCGGCGGCGCTTTCGCCCTCCTGCGCCATGCGCATGTCGAGCGGGCCGTCCTTCTGGAACGAAAAGCCGCGCTCGCCCTGGTCGAGTTGCATCGACGATACGCCAATGTCGAAGGTAATGCCGTCGACCGCCTCGATCCCGCGCTCGGCGAGCAGCCGGTCGATCTCGCCGAAGCGGCCGTGGATCAGCGTCAGCTTGCCGCCGGCCTCTTCGACCAGCGCCTGCCCTGCAGCAATCGCATCGGGATCGCGGTCGCAGGCGATGACGTCGGCGCCCGCGGCGAGCATCGCGCGGGTGTAGCCGCCGGCACCGAAGGTCGCGTCGACGTGACGCTCACCCGGGGCGATGGCGAGTGCGGCGAGGACTTCTTCACGGAGGACCGGATCGTGGCGGGGATCGCGCGGAAGGTCGGTCACTTGCGCCCCTTCCCTTTGGTCGCGTCCCACGACGCCGCGAGGCGCCGCAGCACCGGGTCCGCCTCGGCACATTCGGCCAAGGTCGGCAGCCACCAGATTTCGAGACGACGGCCCGAGCCCACAAAAGCCGTCGCGCCGGCATCGCCGACGCGGTCGCGGTGGATAAAGCTGGGAAGGAAGCGGCCGCTGTCGTCGAGCGTATAGGGCTCGGTGTAGCTGAAGCGCTTCTTGAACTCGGCATCCTCGTCGAAGTCGAGGTTGCGCAGCCGCGCGGTTTCGCGGTCGCGCTCGATCTCGCCATTCAGCCGGTCATACTGGTCCTGGCCATAAGCGACAAGGCAGGGCAGTTTTTCGTGGAAGCCGACCCAAAGCACGCGCTGGCCGTCCGCAATGAGGGGCACATTGTTGCGGAACTGCGAGGGGACGGCGATCCGTCCCTTGCCATCGATCGCGGCGAAGCTGGTGCCCGCATACTGGCCGGGCGTCACAATCGCCATCGCTCTGCCCCCCGTATTCGCGCCACCGGGCAAAACTTTCCCGTCCCCGGAATCGCAAGATTCCAGTTGGTTCGGCACGGGTGGAGAATGCCCCTCTCCGATTCCGTGAGTATCAACTATAGATCGGGGTGAAAAGGGGTAATTTAGGGTGAAATAGGGAATCTAACCCCATTTGCCGCAAAAAGCTCTCCGAATTGGGTAAATACCGGTCCCACAGCGCACAGCGGCACCGCGAGACATGCTTCGATCGGGGTAAAAGGGGGCGGATACGCCCGACTCAGGCGGTGCGGGCGCGAATCCAGAGTGGATGCAACAAGCCGTTTCCGGCACCGCGCCACAGGCGGGCCGAAAGCCATTCCATCGTATCGGCCTGTCGAAGGTGCGTGGCGCCCGGAACGGGTGGCTGCCAGAGCGGCGCGAAGAGCAGATCGGCATCGCCGATCAACCAGACCTCGCCCTGCCCTATCCGGCATTGCGCAACGCGGCGATCGGCATAGGCGCGGCATTGCGGCGGCAGGCGATCGAAGCGCCCCGCGCTGAACAGGCGAAGGCGCGCGCCGTCGACATCGACCGGCAGCGCCTGGCTCGCCCCGACGGGAGCAGCGGCCAGCGTCACCGCCCAATGGTCGAGCAGCGGAGTGAGCAAGCTGGTAATCGGCGCGTTGCGCGGATCGCCAAGCGGATGGCGCGCCGGCCAGCCCGACAGCGCGTCGGCCAGCACGACCGCACGACCGCCGCCACGCACGAACGCGTCGATCGCGACCAGTTCCTGCGGCGCCAGCGCGCGTGGGTGCGCGAGCAACAGCGTTCCGCCCGCCGGCGGCACATGATCGGCGAGACTGTCGACCAGCGACACCGGTCCCGTCGCCGTCAGCCGCGCGAGCGCCGGATCGTCGTTTGCCCCCTCGGCAATCATCGCCGCGATGCTCGGGCTTGCCGACCAGCGCAGCGGCAGGCCGGTGAGCATGGTGACCGCAGGGGCGCCCGCCGAAGCCGATGCGGGCCGATAGAGGATCCCGAGCAGCGCGTGCCCCGCCCCGAACCAGCCGATCATAAGCAGAAACCCGGCGAGCCACGGCAGCAATTGGGGCCGGCTTCGCCATTGGATGATCCGGTCCGCCAGCCAAGCCGCGAGGGTTCCCGCGACGATCGTCAGGAGAAGCTGCAACCACGCCGCCGATCCGGCAAGGACGACGCCGAGCAAAGCCTGCGTTGACACCACAAGCGCGAGGGTGAGAAGGCAGGCGCGCCGCCGCACTGCGATGGGCTCGCCGCGCTGCCACCAGGCCAAAAGCAGCATCGGCGGCACGAGCAGCGGGACCGCAAGTGCGGGGTCGATGCGACCGAGCAGCGCCTGCCCGCCCGCGACCCACGCCAGCGCGACGATCGTGGCGGCAATGATAAAAGCGCGCAGCATGGGCCGGCGCGACGCCGCCGTCACTGGTTCGACTGGCGCGCGCGCTGGAGTGCGGGATCGGGTTCGAGGTCGGGCACGGTCGACGATGGGGCGGCCTGCGGCACCTTTACCGGCGTCGCGGCATTTTCATCCTTCGACGAGGGCGACACCGCCTGGACGCCAAGTTCCTCGAGCGGCGCGCCGCTGGTTTTCTCTTCCTCTCCCGGCATCTTGACTTCGGCGGCAGCCGTCATGTCTCCGCCCGCGCTTTGCCGGGCGCGATCGCCGATCAATCCGGCCATGCCGACGAGCAGCAACACCGTGAGCACCCCGGCGATCCCGATCTGCAAGCGGCGCATCGTGTCGTTGACGGGCGCGGTGGCGGGCGGCGGGGGCGCCTCTTTGGGCGACGAGGGAATTTCGATCCGCACGCTCATGACGCTGCCTCCTTTGGCGTCTCCAGTCCTTTGCTCGCCAGCCATTCGGGGTTGTAGAGCGTCGAGAGATAGCGAAACCCGCTGTCGCAGAGGATGGTTGCAATCCGCTTGCCCGGACCCAGCTGCCGCGCCAGCGCCATCGCCCCGGCGACGTTGATCCCCGACGACAGGCCGAGGCACAGCCCCTCCTCGTCGAGCAGTTGGCGGACCACCGCGAGCCCCTCGGCATCCGAAATGCGGAACTGCGTATCGATCGGCGCCCCGTCGAGGTTCGCGGTGATGCGGTTCTGACCGATCCCCTCGGCGACGCTATTGCCTTCGGCGCGAAGCTCGCCGCATTGATAGTAATTATAAAGCCCGGCGCCGTGCGGATCGGTGAGCGCGATGACGATGTCGGAATTATGCGCCTTCAACCCGAGCCCGGTTCCCGCGATCGTGCCGCCAGTCCCCGCGGCGCAGGTGAAGCCGTCGATGCGGCCGTCCATCTGCTCCCAAATCTCTTCGGCGGTGCCGAAGATGTGCGACTTGCGGTTGGCGATATTGTCGAACTGGTTGGCCCAGATCGCATTGTCGGTTTCCTCGGCGATGCGGCGCGAGGTGTGGACGAAATGGCCGGGGTTGGCGAAGGGCGCGGGCGGAACGAGCACCAGCTCGGCACCCAAGGCGCGAATCGTCGCCATTTTCTCGGCGCTCTGATTGTCGGGCATGACGATGATCGTCTTGTATCCGAGCGCATTGCCGACGAGCGCGAGCCCGATGCCGGTGTTGCCCGCGGTCCCCTCGACGATCGTACCGCCGGGGCGCAGGCTGCCGTTCGCTTCGGCATCGCGGACGATATAGAGCGCGGCGCGGTCCTTCACCGATCCGCCGGGGTTGGCATATTCGCACTTGCCCCAGATTTCGCAGCCGGTGGCTTCGCTCGGCCCCTTAAGCAGCACCAGCGGGGTGTTGCCGATGAGGTCGAGGCTGTTTGCAGCAATAGTCATGCGCATGATCTAGGGCGCCGCCCGCAGCCCCGCAAGACAGCTTCGCTTGCGCTGCCAATGTTCGGCCTTTGTCGACCAACGGGCATCGAGGTCCGACGAACGACAGCCATGAGCCACGTCAAGGGTTGTGATTGTAACAGTATATCATTACTGGGTGCGCCGACAGGTCGCCATAACAACAGGACTCTCCCCTTATGCGTTTGCTTTGCTCCGCCGGTTTCACCTTTGCCCTCTTCCTCGCCGCGCCCGCCTTTGCGCAGGACCGCGCCGCCGCGGGCAGCGACGACGATGTGCACACCGGCGAGCCGATCGTCGTCACGGCGCCCTATGTCCGCAGCCTCGACATTCTCGGCAATGTGTCGGTGCTCGAAGGCGACGAACTAGCGCGCGACATTCGCGGGCAGATCGGTGACACACTCACACGGCAACCGGGCGTATCGGCCACAAGCTTCTCGCCCGGCGCCTCGCGCCCCGTCCTGCGCGGTTTTTCGGGCGAGCGCGTGCGCGTGCTGACCGACGGCATCGGGTCGATCGACGCATCGAACACCTCCGCCGACCATGCGGTCACCATCGACCCGCTGACCGTCGAGCGCATCGAAATCCTGCGCGGCCCCGCGGTGCTGCTGTTCGGCAGCCAGGCGATCGGCGGCGCGGTCAATATGTTCGACCGTCGCATTCCCCGCAAAGTCCCCGCCGACCATGTCCATATCGACGCGATCGGCGGCTATGCGACCGCCGCCAACGACCGCAATATCGGCAGCTCGATCGACGTCGCGCTGAGCCCGCAGATCGTCGCGCATCTCGACGGCAGCTGGCGCAAGACGGGCGACACGCGCACCGGCGGCTTCGTCTATGCCCCCGATATTCGCGGCGACCTGCTCCACCTCGCCGAACATGAAGTCGAAGAAGGCCATCTCGACGAAGCGGCCGAACTGACCGCGCAGGCGGGCAAGCGCGGCAAGATCGACAACACGCAAAGCGAGACCTGGACCGCGGGCGGCGGCATCTCGCTGATCAACGACGGCGGGCAGCTCGGCATTTCGATCGGCTATTTCGACACCAATTATGGCGTGCCCGATCGGCCGAACACCGCGCATGATCATGGCGGCGAGGAAGAAGAGGGTGGCCATGAGCATGGCGAAGGCCCGGTCACCATCGGCATGAAGCAATGGCGCGCCGACCTGCGCGGCGAGGTCGAGCTCGGCGACGGCTTCTTCGACAAGCTGCGCATCCGCGCGGGCTTTGCCGATTACAAGCACACCGAATATGAGGGCGACGAAGTCGGCACCGTCTTCACCAACCAGGGCGTCGAAGGCCGAATTGAGCTGGCGCAGAACGACCGCGGCGGCTGGCGCGGCGCGAGCGGCGTGCAATACAGCCACCGAGACTTCAATGCGGTCGGCGAAGAGGCGTTCGTGCCGCGCAACCTGACCGACCAGTTCGCGCTCTTCACGCTGCAGGAATATACGATGGGTCCGCTCGGGCTCGAGGCCGCGGCGCGGTATGAAAAGACCAATGTGCGCGCGCAGACGCTGGGCTTCGACCGCAGCTTCGACAGCTTCTCGGGCGCGCTCGGCGCGACCTATGATGTGTTCGAAGGTGCGAAATTCGGCGTCTCGGTATCGCGCGCGGTGCGGGCGCCATCGGCCGAGGAGCTGCTGTCGAACGGTCCGCACATCGCGACGCAGAGCTTCGAACTCGGCAACCCGAATTTGAAGCGCGAATCGAACTGGGGCGCCGAAGCCTCGTTCAAGATCAAAACCGACGCCTTCAACCTCAGCCTGACCGGCTATTCGAACTGGTTCGACAATTTCATCTATTCGGCCGCGACCGGCGCCGAAGAGGATGAGCTGCCCGTCTTCCAATATTTCCAGCGCGACGCGCGCGTCTATGGCTTCGAGACCGAGGCCAGCGCTCGGCTGGCGCAGATTGGCGGGTTCAACATCGTCGGCGACGTCACCGCCGACATGACGCGCGCGAAGATCAAGAATGCCGGCCTCGACCGCAACGTGCCGCGCATTCCGGCGCTGCGCGTGCTGGGCGGGCTCGAAGCGCAGGGTGAACGCGTCGATGCGCGCGTCGAGGTCGAATGGACCGACGACCAGACCCGCGTCGCACAGTTCGAGACGCCGACCGACGGCTTCACTTTGGTCAACGCCTCGCTCAGCTGGCGCCCGCTTCCCGATACCAAGAATCTGACGCTGAGCCTGTCGGCGAACAATATCTTTGACGTCGAAGCGCGCCGTCATGCCAGCTTCACCAAGGATTATGTGCCACTGGCCGGACGCGATTTCCGGCTGACAGCCCGGGCGAGCTTCTAACCCCTCTCTCCGCTCGTCCCGAGGGCCGGGTCCGGTTCAGCCGGATCCGGCCCGTTCGGGTTCAGAAGGCGAGTTGCTTGCGCTTGTTCCAGTAGATCGAGGTCGCGGCGGCATAGGCGCCGACCTTTTCCCACGCCGCGCCGTCGACTTTTTCGATATCGACGCCGCTTTCGATATAGGCTTGGACGATCTTCATGATCTGATCCTCGGTCATGTCGCCCGACAGATCGGGGTTCGCGCCGCCGGGACCGAAATCGAGCGCCTTGTCGACGATCACACTCGCCAGGCCAAGTTTTGCGATGTCGCCCATCAGCCATTCGCGCGAAATGCGCGCGAGGCTGTAGTCCAAATAAACGGCCTTTTGTTCGGCGGCGATGCCATGGCGCGTAACGCAATCGTCGGTGACCGCGCCAAGCTGTTTGAACAGCGCCTCGCGCGATG
This sequence comes from Sphingopyxis sp., assembly GCF_035250425.1. GTDB lineage: Bacteria > Pseudomonadota > Alphaproteobacteria > Sphingomonadales > Sphingomonadaceae > Sphingopyxis. Next base: position 1,137 of record NZ_DATFFD010000110.1, on the reverse strand, counting down.
CTTCGTCGCCGCCACCGGCCATCGCGGCGCCGATCGCGTCCCTGGTGCCGCTGGGAACCGAGGTGACGACGCAATCGAACTTCTCGCCCTCCTGCGCCCGAACGGCCCCCGGCAGCATCGCCAAGGCAAGCGCAACGCCCGTCGTCAGACCCCTATGCATCGACGAATCCTTCCGTCAGGACAGCATGGCCATCCCGCCGTTCACATGCAACGTCTGCCCGGTGACATAGCCCGCTTCCTTCGACGCCAGATAGACGACCGCGGCAGCGATATCGTCGCCAGCACCCATCCGGCCCGCGGGGATGCGCTGGTTGAGCGCTTCCTTCTGCGCATCGGGCAGGTCGTCGGTCATCGCGGTGGCGATAAAGCCCGGCGCGACGCAGTTCGCGGTCACACCGCGGCTCGCAAGTTCCTGCGCCAGCGCCTTGGTCATGCCGGTGACGCCCGCCTTCGACGCGGCATAATTGGCCTGCCCGGGGTTGCCCGTCGCGCCGACGACGCTCGTGATCGAGATGATGCGCCCGAAACGCGCCTTCATCATCGGCTTGGCCGCGGCGCGCGCGAGACGGAAATTGGCCTCGAGGTTGATGCGGATGACGTCCATCCACTCGTCGTCCTTCATCCGCATGATGAGGTTGTCGCGCGTGACGCCGGCATTGTTGACGAGGATATCGAGCTGCCCGAGCGCCTCGACCGCCGAAGGGACGAGCGCGTCGACCGCGGCTCCATCGCCAAGGTTGCACGGCAGCGCGACATGATCGCCGCCAAGCGTATCGCGAAAGGCGTTCAGCTTGTCGGCATTGGAGCCCGACACCGCAAGCCGCGCGCCCTGCGCCGCGAGCGCCTGCGCGATGGCCGAGCCGATACCGCCCGAAGCGCCGGTGACGAGGGCGGTCATGCCGGTGAGATCGAACATCTGAATTTCTCCTGAAATCTTTTGATTAGAGCGTCTTGAGCAGGGCTTCGATGTCGTCCATCGAAATGACGCTGACCGTCTCGACTTCGCCCGATGCGCTGCGTTTCACCATCGGCGAGAGGACTTTGCCGCCGAATTCGACGAAATGCGTCACGCCAATATCTTCCATCGCGCCGACGCTTTCGCGCCAGCGGACGCGGCCGGTGACCTGCTGGACGAGC
>NZ_DATFFD010000109.1:0-4734 GCF_035250425.1 Sphingopyxis sp. | reverse complement strand
CCATGACATCGCCTACGATCGCGAGCTGCTCGGGCGGAATATAGCGATTAAGCCAGCCCTTGCGCAGCATCACGCTGCCGACGATCAGATAGACGATCGTCGGCTTCGCCATCACGAAACGCGGGTCGCCGGTAAAGAGCGTCGCCGCCGCTGTGAAAAGCACCGACGCCAGGCTGATCCATTGCAGCGCCGCGACCTTCTTGCCGCGCACCAATTCATAACCGACGACGCCGAGCGCGACGGCGGTGCCCGCGATCGTCGCGGGCACGATCCCCGCGCCGGTCACCAGCAGCACCGCAAAAACGAGCACGCCGAGCGAGTCGAACAGCATCGGCCCAAGAGCGTAGAGCAAGGTTTTCATCCGCCTGTCCTTTCAGACTCAATGTTATCGACGTAAACATTGTCCGCGGATCGCGTCGGCGTCAAGGATAAATTGACATTGTTAACATTGCTTGCGGTGAAACGCCGCGTTGCGTCGGTCAGCTGCGGAGCCGCACCCTCACCTAAAAAAGAAAGACCCGCCCCCGGGCCCATGTCCCCGGGGGCGGGCCGCGACCCGTCGTCTGTTCGACGGTGGCCGATCAGGCGAGGTCGAACCGGTCGGCGTCCATCACCTTGGTCCAGGCCTTGACGAAATCCTTGACGAATTTTTCGCCGCTGTCGGACTGCGCATAGGCCTCGGCGACCGCGCGCAGCTCCGAGTTGGAGCCGAAGATCAGGTCGGCGCGGGTGGCGCGCCACGTCTCGCCGCCGCCCTTGCGGTCGGTGGCGACATATTCCTGGTCATCCGTGCCGTCGACGACCTTCCACACATTGGTCATGTCGAGCAGGTTGACGAAGAAGTCGTTCGTCAGCTGTCCCGACCGCTTGGTGAAATGGCCGTGTCCGCGCTCGCCGTGATTGGCGCCGAGCACGCGCAGTCCGCCTATCAATACGGTCATTTCGGGGACCGAAAGACCCAGCAGCGATGCCCGGTCGAGCATCATCTCCTCGGTCTTTACCGCCAGCTTCTTCTTGCCGAGATAGTTGCGGAAGGCATCGGCCTCGGGCTCCATCACCGCGAAGCTGTCGGCGTCGGTCTGTTCCGCGGTCGCGTCGCCGCGGCCGCCGGTGAAGGGCACAGGCACGTTGAAGCCCGCATCCCTGATCGCCTTTTCCAGGCCGACCACGCCGCCGAGCACGATGACATCGGCCATCGACAGATTACCGCGCAGACCGTCGAGCGTATCGAGCACCTTCGCCAGCATCGCGGGCTCGTTGACATCCCAGTCCTTTTGCGGCGCCAGGCGGACGCGCGCGCCATTGGCGCCGCCGCGATAGTCGGACTTGCGATAGGTGCTCGCCGACGCCCAGGCGGTCTTGATCAGCTGACTGACCGTCAGGCCGCTGGCGGCGATCTTGTCCTTCACCGCCTTGACATCGGCGTCCGACGGCTTGGTGCCGGCGGGGACCGGATCCTGCCAGATCAGGTCTTCGGCGGGGACTTCAGGCCCGAGGTAGCGGACCTTCGGCCCCATGTCGCGGTGGGTCAGCTTGAACCAGGCGCGCGCGAAGGCATCCTTGAACGCTTCATGATCGCTGCGGAATTTCTCGCTGATCTTTCGGAGTTCCGGATCGACCTTCAGCGCCATGTCGGCAGTGGTCATCATCGTCGGCACCTTCTTCGAAGGGTCATGCGCCGCCGGGGCCATATCCTCTTCCCGCTGGTTCACCGGCTGCCATTGCTGTGCGCCCGCTGGCGACTTCACCAGCTCATATTCATAGTCGAGCAGCAGGCGGAAATAATTCTCGCTCCACTGCGTCGGCGTGTTGACCCACGCGCCTTCCAGCCCGCTGGTCACGGCGTGCTCGCCGACCCCGCTCTCGTTGCTGCTCACCCAGCCGAAGCCCTGCGCGACAAGGTCGCCGCCCGCGGGCGCGGCGCCGAGCTTCGACGGATCGCCATTGCCATGCGCCTTGCCGAAGGTGTGGCCGCCGGCGGTCAACGCGACGGTCTCTTCATGGTCCATCGCCATGCGCTCGAACGTCGCCTTGATGTCGCGTGCCGACTGGAGCGGGTCGGGATTGCCGCCCGGTCCTTCGGGATTGACGTAGATCAGCCCCATCTGGATCGCGGCGAGCGGGCCTTCGAGTTCGTGCATGCCATGTTCGGGAGCGATGCGGGTCTGGACCCCTTCGTTCACCCATTTGTCTTCGCTGCCCCAATAAATGTCGCGTTCGGGTTCGAAGACGTCGGCGCGGCCGCCGCCGAAGCCGAAGATGGGGCCGCCCATGCTTTCGATAGCGACATTGCCGGCGAGGATGAACAGGTCGGCCCAGCTGATCTTGTTGCCGTATTTCTGCTTGATCGGCCACAACAGGCGGCGCGCCTTGTCGAGATTGCCGTTGTCGGGCCAGCTGTCGAGCGGCGCGAAACGCTGCTGCCCGCTGTTGGCGCCGCCGCGGCCGTCGGCGGTGCGATAGGTGCCCGCGGCGTGCCATGCCATGCGGATGAAAAAGGGGCCATAATGGCCGTAGTCGGCGGGCCACCACGGCTGGCTGTCGGTCATCAGCGCGGTCAGGTCATTTTTCAGTGCCTGATAATCGAGCGACTTGAACGCCGCGGCATAATCGAAATCGTCGCCGAGCGGGTTCGAGGTGCCATTGGGGCCCAGGATCTCGGTCGCCAGCATCTCGGGCCACCAGTCCTTGTTGGTGCGGCCGAGCAACGCGCGCGCGCCGCCGGGCTGGTGGACCGGGCAGCCGCCTGCGGGATCGATGGGGGTCGGGTCGTTCATGCGGTCTCTCCTTTTATGGTTTGAGAACAGTGGCGTGGCCGGATGACCGGCGCATGACGAGCGAGCGGCAAGCAGGTCGCCCGCGGGGCGTCGGCGCTGGCAAGGGTCGAGTCGATGCCGTCATCCTTTCGCTCTGACCGGGCAAGGATAGGGCGAGCCCTTCCATCGACCTAACCGAATATGCTGAATTCAGTGATTGAGTGGTCCGATCAAAGCGGGCTCGTCCTGAAACCGGCACGACCCGGCCGTCCCACGCAACATCCTATTCTGTCAGGAGTTACCAAAACTGATCGCGGCATAATGGCATGGCGCGACAGCAGGAGAAGGAAAATGCCCAACAAACAGCAGAACCAGCAAGGTGGCCGTCAACAGGGCGGCAATCGCCAGCAAGAACAGCAGGGCGGCCAGAACCGTCAGCAGGGTGGTCAGCGCTCCGACCAGGACCGCGACAATAATGACAAAGGCCGCCAGCAGCGCTGATCCAGCCTGCATGAGAAAGGGGCCGCCCGCGGGTGGCCCCTTTTCTTTTGGCCGCCTGACAAAATCAGAAGCTGGCCTTGATCGTCCCGCCCCATGTCCGCGGATCGCCCGGCAAGCCGACGATCAAACCGGTGTTGCCCGGCCCGACGCTTAGCTGTTCAAGATATTTCTTGTCGAACGCGTTGCGGACCCAGCCAAAGATGTCGATGCCATTCTCCGTGCGGAAACCGGCGCGGAAGTTCGACAACGAATAGCCCTCGATCCAGGTGTAGGCCGACGGCGACGGGTTCGACGAGAAGCGCGACCGGTAGCTGCCGTCATATCCCAGATAAAATTGGCCATCCTGCCCGAACAGCTTGGATTCGGCGTTCGCCTCCGCCCCGAAAGAAAAGGCCCATTTCGACACGCCCGGCAAGCGCTGACCCGAAATGTCGCAGTTCGCGGGGCTGAGACCCGGCACGCCAGGCGCACCCGGCGTCTGCCCCGCGCCGGCGGTGGTGCCGCCCGAAAGTTCGGGCGGGCACGGCGCATCGACGAAACGCTCATATTTGGCGTCGGTGTAGGCGCCGTTGACATAAGAGCGGAACCGTTCGCTCGGCCGCGCCGAAAAGTCGAATTCGACGCCTTGGGTACGGACTTTGCCCGCATTGGCGAGATAGCCGCGCAGCACGCCAAACTGGCCGTTGTTCACATTGGCCTGATAATTTTTGATGTCGGTGCGGAATGCCGTGAGATTCAGCGTCACCTCGCGATCGAGGAATTCGGCCTTCACGCCCGCTTCATAATGATTGACCGATTCGGGCTTCACCGTCGCCGCGTCGAGGATCGGATTGTTCGCGGCATCGCTCGGAACCCCGTTCTGGTTGATGCCGCCCGATTTGAACGTCTTGGCATAGGTTGCGTAAAAGAGCAGATCCTGCGTCGCCTTGTACGTCGCGGTCAGGTCGTAACTGAAGTTCCAGTCGCTGAACGACGGCGAGATTTCCTGCGGCGCGAACACGCCGAGCCGCGCGACAGTAATCGCGTCGGTCGGGCCGAACAGCACCGGCGTGCCGTCACCGGCAAAAACGCGGCGCTGATAGAATCCGTCCTTCTTGTCATAGTTCAGGCGCACGCCCGGCTGGACCGTGAACTGGTCGGTGATTTTCCAGCTGACCTGACCGAACAGCGCCGCACTGGTGTTCTTCAGATATTGGGTGTTGATCGCGGTCAGCCCGTTCAGCACGGCCGGATTGCTGGCGAGCGCACTGGTCGGGTTGAGCGTCCAGCGGCTCGACGCCGGGCCGTGCGCTTCGGTGCCCTGCGTGTCGATGCGCTGGTAATAATAGAAGCCGCCGATCACGAAATCGAAGCGGTCGCCGGTGTAATTATAGCGCAGTTCCTGCGTATACTGGTCCTGCTGCGACGGGTTCTGCGACTTGGTGACGATCGGCAGGCCGGTGAAATCGCGGTCGTTTTCGGGCTGCCAGTCCCAATA
>NZ_DATFFD010000108.1:0-4724 GCF_035250425.1 Sphingopyxis sp. | reverse complement strand
TGGGGCGTCGCGGGCAATGTCGTCGCGGCGTGGTTCATCACCATCCCGGCGAGCGCGGTGGTGGCGGCGGTCTTTTACGCGATTACCCGATTGTTCTAGGCTTTTCGGCGGGGCAGGATTGCAAGGCGGCGGCAATCCGGTCGGCTTCGGTTTGGTCTACGCCCGAAATCTGGAGTTCGCCGCCAGAGATCGGCTCGTTGACATGCGGTTCACTCACTACCCTGCCATCGACGCGTATCGGTAAGGGTTTGCCGATGTTGGCGGCAGTGAGCTCCGCCAGTGCCCCGCGAAGCTCGGCAGGAAGCACGATGCTGATGACAGGTGAGCCGCTATAAACGTCGGTACTCACCATCGCCTCGACCGGACCCGAACGGCACAGGTCGAGGTTTCCGATCCAAATACCCTTTTCGGCGGCCGGGCCGGGTTTGGCCACCGTTTGCGCCGTCAGGCTTGCCGGGCCCGACAACAGAGCGGAGGCGAAAAGGATATGGGCCACGTTGGAACGCATCTTTGAACCTTTCGCTGCCGACGGTGCCTGGCCGGCACCGGCGATAGTCGGACCCTGCCGGCTATCATGGCATGACCTCTGTTCGATGTCCCATGAGTAACTTCGAACGGTCAAAGCCGTTCCAATATATGTGTCAGCCCGCGACCACCCCGAACAGATCATGCTCGTCGGCGTCCTCGATCGCAACGTCGACGATATCGCCGGCCTTGAGCGTCGCCGCGACGTCGCGCAGATAGACGTGGCCGTCGATCTCGGGCGCGTCGGCCTGTGAGCGGCCGGTGGCGCCGATGCTGCCATCTTCGTCGGCTTCGCCGACCTCGTCGATGATCACGGGGAGGGTGCGGCCGATCTTGGCCTCCAGCTTCGCGGCGCTGATCGCGGCGGTCTTGTCCATGATGCGCTGGTATCGCTCTTCCTTGAGTTCTTCGGGGACCTGATCGCCCAGTGCATTCGCCTGTGCGCCCGCGACGGGTTCGAATCGGAAGGCGCCGACGCGGTCGAGTTGGGCTTCGTCGAGCCAGTCGAGGAGATATTGGAAATCACCCTCGGTCTCGCCGGGGAAGCCGACGACGAAGCTCGAGCGGATCGCGATGTCGGGGGCGATGGTGCGCCAGTTCTTCAGGCGTTCGAGCACCTTCGCTTCGTTCGCGGGGCGCTTCATGCGCTTGAGCACGCTCGGGCTCGCGTGCTGGAAGGGGATGTCGAGATAGGGCGTGAGCAGCCCCTCGGCCATCAGCGGGATCACCGCATCGACGTGCGGATAGGGGTAGACATAGTGGAGGCGCACCCAGGGGGCGTTGCCTTCGCTGGTCCTCAGCTGGCCGAGTTCGCGCGCGAGGTCGGTCATATGCGCGCGCACCTCGCGGCCGTGCCACGGACGCGGGTCGTGGCGGATGTCGACGCCATAGGCCGAGGTGTCCTGGCTGATCACCAGCAGTTCCTTGGTCCCCGCGGCGACAAGCTTTTCGGCCTCGCGCAGCACCGCGTCGATGCGGCGGCTGACGAGTTTGCCGCGCAGGTCGGGGATGATGCAGAAGGAGCAGCTGTGGTTGCAGCCTTCGCTGATCTTCAAATAGCTGTAGTGGCGCGGGGTGAGCTTCAACCCGCCCTCGGGCACCAGATCGATGAACGGCCCCTGTGTCGGCGGTGCGGCGTCGTGGACGGCGTCGACGACCTGCTCATATTGATGCGCGCCGGTGACCGCGAGGACGTTGGGGAAGCGCGCGCGGATGACCTCGGCTTCATTGCCCATGCAGCCGGTGACGATGACGCGGCCATTCTCGGCCATCGCTTCGCCGATCGCCTCGAGGCTTTCTTCCTTCGCCGAGTCGAGAAAGCCGCAGGTGTTGACGAGCACGACGTCGGCGCCCGCATAATCGGGCGACAGGCCGTAGCCGTCGGCGCGCAGCTTGGTCAGAATCCGTTCGCTATCGACGAGCGCCTTGGGGCAGCCGAGCGAAACCATGCCGACCTTCGGCTGGGTGGGGAGCGTTGTGACTGTCATGATTGGCGGCGCCTTTAGTCGATTTCGCGGCGCTTGTCACGCGCGGCGCGCGCGGGCATGGAGCGCGCGGTTCGGACGAAAGGAAAGCGGTGATGGCGATCGGGGCGTTTGCGGCGATTTCGGCGGCGATGGCGGTCGCGGCGGGCGCGTTCGGCGCGCATGGCGCATCGGGGCCGCAGGAGGCCGAATGGCTGCGCACCGGCGGCGTCTATCAGCTGGTTCACGCGGTCGCGGCGCTCGCGATCATGGGTTTTGCGCGCGGGCCGGCGATCACGCTGCTCGCCGGTGCGGCGATCTTTTCGATCACCCTCTATGCGATGGCGCTGGGCGCGCCGCGCTGGCTCGGCGCGGTGACGCCGATCGGCGGCATGCTGCTGATCGCCGGCTGGCTCTGGGCCGGCTGGCATTACTGGCGGGGTTAACCGGCTTCGCGGGTTTCGCAGTTGACGACCTCGACGATCATGTCGCCCGCCTGCAGCTTGCCCGCTTCGTCTTCCCAGAAACCATAGGGCTTGCCGCCGCGATAGATGCGCAGGCCGCGCCCGCCGCTGGCGAGCCGGTCGAGGCTGCCGCCGACCTCCTCGGCGCGGGCCGGGCGTTCGCGCAGCTGTACCCTGCCGCCGATCGCGGCGAGATCGGCCATATAGTCGGCGACATGCTCGCCCTGCGCCGATCCGGCAAGGAGCAGACCGGTGAAGCTGACCGGATTGATGACGGTCGATGCGCCCGCCTGTCGCGCGAGCAGTTCATTGTCCTGCGCGCGGATGACGACACTGATCGGCACATTCGGGGCGAGATGACGGACGGTAAGCACGATCAGGATCGAACTGTCGTCGCGCCCCGCGGATACGAGGACGGTGCGCGCCTTTGCGATTTGGACGTCGATCAGCGTGTCGTCGTTCGACGCGTCGCCTTGGAGCACGTTGCAGCCCATCGCCTCGGCCGCCTGGATGCGCGGGCTCGACTGGTCGATCACGACGATGCACGCCGGGTCGGTGTCGCGCGCGATGAGTTCGCGAACCGCCTCCGCGCCGCTGGTGCCGTAACCGAGCACGACATAATGATCCGTGAGCTTTGCCTGGATGCGAGCCATACGCCATTTTTCCCATGTGCGCTTGAGGACGAAATTATAGGCGGTGCCGACGAAAATGAAGAGCACCATGATGCGGATCGGGGTGACGATCACCGCCTCGATCAATCGCGAGCGATCGGACACCGGCGCGATGTCGCCGAAACCTGTCGTGGTGACCGAGATCATCGTGAAATAGACGACGTCGAGGAAGCTTATCTGTCCGTCATGGCTGTCCTTCAGCCCCGCGCGGTCGACCCAGTGGACGAGCACGACGATCGCGATCAGGAAGAAGGCGACGCCGAGGCGCGTGATGACGTCGGCCCAGATCGGCCAGTTGCTCGCGCGCTTCAGCGGGCGAAAGATGTGCGGCATTTTCAGCTTGTCGGATGGCCGACGGCTCATCGGGGCGGCAACTGCTTCATCGGATCGACTGGTATGCGATTTTTGCGCAGCTGGAAATGGAGTTGCGATGTCTGCACCTGTCCGGTCGCGCCGGCGCGGCCGATGACGTCGCCCATGTGCACGCGCTGGCCGCGTTTCACATCGATCCGTCCGACGTGGCCATAGGCGCTGACCCAGCCGCCGCCATGGTTGATCAGGATCAGCCCGCCATAAACGCCGATCTGGCCGCCGGCATAGGCGACGACGCCGCCCGCAGTGGCGCGGATCGGGGTGCCTGCGGCGGCGGCGATGTTGATGCCGTCGCTGACCTTGCCCGGCGCGATCGGACCGAAGCGCGCCAATATCGGCCCGCCCAGCGGCCATTCGAAGCGGCCCGCGAACGCTGCGGGGTCGGCGATCGCGGTGGTCACCGGCTGGCGCGGCGTCGCCGTGCCCGCGGTCGGCCTGGCCGCTTCGGCGAGCGCAGGCTGGCTGCCGGTCAGGATGTCGTCGATGTCGAGGCGGAAGGCGGCAGCGCGTGCGCCGACATGGACCGGACCCGGCGGCTGCGCCCGCGCGTCGGCGGGCAGGCGGAGCCGCTGGCCGACCCGCAGGATATAGGGTTCGGACAGCATGTTGATCGTGATGATCTCGCCCCAGTCGACGTCATAGGCCGCGGCGATGCCGATTCCCGTCTCGCCTGCGCCGACGCGGTGATAGAGACCGGCGGGGATGCGAAGCTCCTGGCCGAAGCGGAGCGTATAGGGCGGCACGAGGTCGTTCTCGATCGCGAGCGCCCCGGACCCTGCGCCGGTCTTCTCGCCGGCCACGCGGAGCGTGTCGCCGGGGCGGACCGAATAGACGCCCGCATTCACGCGGACCGCGTTGATTGTGACCGATTTGAGCGTCCAGGTCGGACGTTCGTAGACGCTTGTCGCTTCGCCGGGCGGGCGGCGTTCGAAGTCCGGTGCCGGAGCGGGCCGCGAAGCCGGTCCGGGTGTCGCCGGAATGCAGCCGGCGAGCGATGCGGCGCCCAGCAAGGCCGCGATATGATGTCTGAAATCCCCCATGCGGTCCCTTTGCCAAAGCAAAGGCGCGGTGGCTAGACTTCTGTCTCATGATGAGACGGAATTTGGATTTTAGCCGCCGTAGGCTCCGCGCAATGCGGCAAGCGACGCATCATGCGTCAGGTCGAGCTGGAGCGGGGTGACCGAGATATATTTGTCGTCGATCGCCTCGAGGTCGCTGTCGTGACCGAG
>NZ_DATFFD010000107.1:0-6518 GCF_035250425.1 Sphingopyxis sp. | reverse complement strand
GCGCACGCTATCGGCGGCGCATGTTGTTCGCGCCCACCGCCTGCCCCCGGCTGATCGTCAAGATCGGATCGGCTTTGCTCGTCGACCCGTCGGGTGCGGTGCGGCGCGACTGGCTTGTCGGCATCGCCGCCGACATTGCCGAGCGGACGCGCGCGGGTCAGCAGCTCGCGGTCGTCTCGTCGGGCGCGATCGCGCTCGGGGCACGGCGGCTGGGGCTCGCCAAGGGCGGGCGGGGGACGCTCGAGGATGCGCAGGCCGCCGCCGCGACCGGACAGATCGCGCTGTCGCAGGTGTGGGCCGAAGTGCTCGGCGCCGAAGGACTGACCGCGGCGCAGATGCTCGTCACGCTCGACGACCTCGAGCATCGCCGCCGCTACCTCAACGCCGCGGCGACGCTCGACCGGCTGCTCAGCCTCGGCGTCGTGCCGATCATCAACGAGAATGACAGCGTCGCGACCGAGGAAATCCGCTTCGGCGACAACGACCGCCTCGCCGCGCGCGTCGCGCAGGCGGCGGCGGCGGGCGGCGTGATCCTGCTCTCCGATATCGACGGCCTCTACGATCGCAACCCGGCGCAGGACGGCGCCGTCCATATCGCGCGCGTCGAGCGCATCGATGCCGCGATCGAGGCAATGGCCGACACCGGCTCGGCCTCGGGCATGGGGTCGGGCGGCATGGTGTCGAAGATCGCGGCGGCGCGCATCGCCAATGCCGCAGGGGCGCATCTCGCGATCGCGTCGGGACGCATCGACCGGCCCCTATCCACCGAAGCGCGCCACAGCCTGTTCGTCGCCGACAAGGGCGCAAGCGCGCGCAAGGCGTGGCTGGCGGGCGGGCTCACCGCCAAGGGCCGGGTCGAGATCGACGCCGGCGCCGCGAAGGCGCTGCACGGCGGCGCAAGCCTGCTCGCCGCCGGGGTGACCGCGGTCAGCGGCAGTTTCGCGCGCGGCGACATCCTCGACATTGCCGGTCCCGACGGACGCGTCATCGCGCGCGGCCTGTCCGAATATCCGGGCGCCGACGCCGCCAACATCGTCGGCCTCGGCCGCGACGCGCAGGAAGCCGCACTCGGCTATGCGCCGCGCAGCGCGATGGTCCACCGCGACCATATGGTGCTCTTGTGACGGGCGGCTACCAGCTCTTTCTCCGTCACCCTGAACTTGTTTCAGGGTCCATGGCCGGCCCGTTCGGCCTGCGCCGCGTTGGACGAGAGGGCGGGCCATGGATGCTGAAACAAGTTCAGCATGACGACGAAAGAAGCATCGTCCGATGACCGTCCCCACCCTCGCGATGACCGGCGCGACCGGTTTCGTGGGAGGCGCGACGATGCGCGATGCCGTCGCGGCGGGCTGGCACGTCCGCGCCCTCACCCGCCGCCCGCAACCCGCGCGCGATGGCGTGACGTGGATCATGGGCGCGCTCGATGATACCGGCAGTCTTGCCGAGATGGCGGCGGGCGCCAACGCCGTCATGCACATCGCAGGGGTCGTTAACGTCCCCACCCGCGCCGCGTTCGAGGCGGGCAATGCCACCGCGACCGCCAGCGTCGTCGATGCCGCGCGCGGTGCGGGCGTAACGCGCTTCGTCCACATCTCCTCGCTCGCCGCGCGCGAGCCGGGCCTGTCCAACTATGGCTGGTCAAAGGAACGCGCCGAGGCCGTCGTCCGGGACAGCGGCCTCGACTGGACGATTGTCCGCCCGCCCGCGGTGTTCGGCCCCGGCGATACCGAGATGCTCGACCTGTTCCGCATGGCGCGGCGCGGGATCGCGCTGGTGCCGAGCGGACGCATGTCGGCAATCTATGTCGACGAACTCGCGCGGCTGCTCGTTGCGCTGGCGGCCGACCGCGGCGCGAGCATTGGCCAGATTTACGAACCCGACGACGGCAAGCCGACCGGCTGGTCGCATCGCGGCTTTGCCCGCGCGGTCGCGCGCGCCGTCGGGCGGCAGCGCCTGTCGACGGTCGCGACCCCCGCGCTGCTGCTCAAGGCCGGCGGGCGCCTCGACCAGTTCGTCCGCCGCAGCGGCGCCAAGCTCACCCCCGACCGCGCGCGCTATATCGCGCATCCCGACTGGGTCGCGACCGAAGGAAAATGCCCGCCCGCTGACCTCTGGCGCCCCGAGCGCGACACCGACGACGCGCTGGCCGAAACCGTCCGCTGGTATCGCCGCGAAGGCTGGCTCTGAACAAGCTTCCGTTCGTGTCGAGCCCTTCGGCTGCCTTGGCAGGCGCTCAGGATAAACTTCGGCCTTTGGCCGAAGTCGAGACACCCAGAAGGCATGTCTGACCGATAGGCATCTCGACTTCGCTCGATGCGAACGGGGATTGGGATCAATAGCCGTCCATGGTGCCCCATCCCCCGCCCGTCGAAGCCTGCATTGCCAAGGGCGAGGCGCATCCCTAGGTTCGCGGGCATGACCGACACCACCGCGAACACGAACGATCCCGCCGGCCCCTGGGCCATCCCCGTGCGCCGGCCGCTGCCGGGCGAGGACAAGCCCAAGTCGACGACCAGCTTCCCGCGCAAGGTCTGGAACCTGCTCGTCGCGATCAAGGATGCGCTGGCGCTCATCTTCCTGCTCCTCTTCTTCGTCGCCTTGTTCGGGCTGCTTTCGGGGCGCCCCAATGCCGGGCTGCCGGTCAGCCAGGGCGCGCTGCTGATCGAACTCGACGGCATCGTCAGCGAACAGCCGTCCGAGGTCGATCCGCTCGCAGCCTTGTCGGGCGGCGCGCAGCTCAAGGAAATCCGCGTCCGCGACGTCGTCCACGCGCTGGAGTCCGCGGCCGACGACAAGCGCGTGACCTCGGTCGTGCTCGACCTTGACCGCTTCCTCGGCGGCGGGCAGGTTTCGCTCGCCGAAATCGGCGCCGCGGTCGACAAGGTTCGCGCGAAGAAGAAACCGGTGCTCGCTTTCGCCACCGCCTACACCACCGACAGCTATCAGGTCGCGTCGCACGCGAGCGAAATCTGGGCCGACGGTATCGGCGGCGTCGCGATCGCCGGCCCCGGCGGATCGCGCCTCTATTACAAGGGACTGATGGACCGGCTCGGCGTCACCGCGCATATCTACCGCGTCGGCACCTTCAAAAGCGCGGTCGAGCCCTTCCTGCGCACCGACCAGTCGCCCGAAGCGAAGGAAGCCGACCTCGCTTATGCCAGCGTGCTCTGGGATAACTGGCTGACCGACGTCAAGAAAGCGCGCCCGGCGGCGAAGCTCGATGCCTTCATCGCCGATACCGCGGGTGCGGTGCGTGCGGCGGGCAATGATTTGTCGAAGGCTTCGGTCGATGCGGGCCTCGTCGACAAGGTCGGCAGCCGCATGGCGTTCGACCGCCGCGTCGCCGAGATCAGCGGCACCGCCGACGACAGCAAGCCGTGGGAATATAACGCCATCCCGCTCGAAAACTGGGTCGCCGCCAATCCGCCCGAAACGAAGGGCAGCACGATCGCGGTCGTACCCGTCGTCGGCGAGATCGTCGATGGCGAAGCGCCGAGCGGCGTCGCGGGCGGCGAAACCATCGCGCAACATATCCTCGATGCTGCGACCGACGGCAGCGTCAAGGCGATCGTCCTGCGCGTCGATTCGCCCGGCGGATCGGTGCTCGCGTCGGAGGAAATCCGGCAGGCGCTGCTCGCGGCCAAGGCGAAGAAGCTGCCGATCGTCGTCTCGATGGCGAATGTCGCGGCATCGGGCGGTTATTGGGTTTCGACCCCCGCCGACCGCATCTTTGCCGAGCCCGAGACGATCACCGGATCGATCGGCGTGTTCGGCATATTGCCGAGCTTCGATCAGGCGCTCGCCAAGATCGGCGTCAACGCCGACGGCATCGCGACAACGCCGCTGTCGGGCCAGCCCGACATATTCGGCGGCGTGAACGACGAGTTCAACGCGCTGGCGCAGGCGAGCGTCGAGGACATCTATGGCCGCTTCACCGGCCTTGTCGCGAAGAGCCGCAAGCAGCCGATCGAAAAGGTCCGCACGATCGCCGAAGGGCGCGTATGGGCCGGTGGCACCGCGCACCAGATCGGCCTTATCGACCAGTTCGGCGGCCTGCCCGACGCGCTGAAAGCCGCGGCGAAGCTCGCGAACATCGACGGCGATTTTCACGCCAAATATTTCGAGGACGAGCCGAGCGCCTTCTCGAAAATGCTCGCCAGCTTGACGGGCGCCGAAGAAGAAACCGCCGCCCTGCCCCGCGGCTGGTTCGGCATCGCGGCGATGAACCGCCAGCTAACCGAACGGCGGCTGATGCAGGATCTGACAATGCTGACGCAGGCAGGGTCGGTGCAGGCGTCGTGCCTCGATTGTCGCGCGTACCTCCCCGCCGTCCCGCGACCGGGTAAGACCGAAGCGAAGGGCTTTTTCGCCACGATGGCATTGCTGCTGAAATAATCCCCTCCCGCTTGCGGGGAGGGGAGAGGTTAAGCCGCCACCGCAACTTCCTTTGCATGCTCGGCAATCGCACCGGCCAGCGTGTCGACCAGCGCGAGCGGCAGGTCATGCCCCATACCGGGGATCGTCAGCAGCCGCGCACCCGCGATATTCTCGGCGGTGTCGCGCCCGCCGGGGAGCGGAACCAGCGGATCATCCTCGCCATGGATGACGAGCGTCGGTGCCCTCACCGATTTGAGCAGCGTACGCCGGTCGCCATCGGCGACGATCGCCGCCATCTGGCGCGCGACACCCTGCGGATACCAGCCGCGTTCGAAATCGGCACGGACGCGGCGCTGCAGCCGGTCTTCGGCCGACGGATAGCCGGGGCTGCCGATCACGCGCGCGGCGTTGACCGAGTAAGCGATCAGCGCCTCCTTGTCGCCGCTCATCGGCCGGTTCGCGAGCACCTGCATCGCCTCCTTCTGCGCGCGCGGCAGGCGGCGATTGCCCGTGGTCGACATCACCGAGGTCAATGACAGCACGCGATCGGGATAGCGTGCGGCGATATGCTGCGAAATCATCCCGCCCATCGACACGCCGACGACATGCGCGCGGTCGATGCCCAGATGGTCGAGCAGCCCGATGCCGTCGGCCGCCATATCGGCAAGCGTGTAGGCTGGCCGGATCGGCAGCCCGATCACCGATTTGACGATCATCCACTTGACGTTCGGCACCCCTGCCGCCTCGAAACGCGTCGACAGGCCGACGTCGCGATTATCGTAGCGGATCGTACGGAAACCGCGGCCGTTCAGCGCATCGACGAACTCGTCCGGCCACAGCGTCAATTGCCCGCCCAGCCCCATCACCAGCAGGATCGCCGGGGCGTCCTTCGGCCCCTTGTCCTCATAGGTGATGGTGATGCCGTTGGCGGTCGTCTGGGCTATCGTCATGCTGCGGAAATCCTCTGTCCGGTTTCCGTCATCATGGCGCAGTTGCCGCGAACGTCAAGCGACCCCCAATAAATAGGGACAGTCCCTATTTATTGGTCGCGATAGGCGGGCAGCGCGAGCGACCAGCGGATCGCCGCGCCGCGCAGGATGAAACCCGCGACCGCCCCCGCGACCGCCGCGACCGGCGTCCCCGTTCCCAGCCATTGCAGCAGCAGGAACAGCCCCGACGCCAGCGCGGCCGCGGTCACATAGACTTCGGGGCGCATGATGATCGACGGCACGCCCGCCAATATGTCGCGGATCGTGCCGCCGACGCAGCCGGTGATCACCCCCATCATCAGCGCGGGCACGGGCGGGACGCCCCACGCCAGCGCCTTGGCGGTGCCGAACACCGCATAGGCGGCGAGCCCCACCGCGTCGGCCCATTCGAGCAATTGCCCCTGCCACCAGCGTTCGGGGGTGAGCCAGACGACCATCGCGATCGCAATGCACACCGCGGCGATCGCGCCATCCTGCACCCAGAACACCGGCGCGCCGATCAACAGATCGCGCACGCTGCCGCCGCCGACGCCGGTCACCAGCGCGAAGAAGGCGGCGGTCACCAGCGTCTGCCGCAACCGCACCGCCATCAGCGCGCCCGACAGCGCGAAAACGGCGATGCCGGAAAGGTCGAGCAGGCGGACAAGAAGTTGGGTTTCCATCAGCGATCCTTCCTTAGCCCCTCCCCTTCAGAGGAGGGGTTGGGGTGCTGAAGGGGAGGGGGTAGATTCCTCAAATATGGATCGGTTTGCCCGTCACCGCCATCGCCGCTTCCTTGATCGCCTCGCTGTGCGTCGGATGCGCGTGGCAGGTATAGGCGATGTCTTCGGACGTCGCACCGAATTCCATCGCCTGCGCGGCCTGCGCGATCATCGTGCCGGCGACGCTGGCGATACACCACACGCCGAGCACGCGGTCGCTCTTGGCGTCGGCGATCACCTTCACGAAGCCGTCGGGCTCGTGATTGGTCTTGGCGCGGCTGTTCGCCATCATCGGGAATTTGCCGACCTTGACCTCGCCGCGCTCTTTCGCCTGCTCCTCGGTCAGGCCGACACCGGCGATTTCGGGCCAGGTGTAGACGACCGACGGGATAACGTCGTGGTTCACGATGCCGGTCAGCCCCGCGATATTCTCGGCGCAGGCGATGCCTTC
>NZ_DATFFD010000106.1:0-7044 GCF_035250425.1 Sphingopyxis sp. | reverse complement strand
CCGCGCCGCCTATCCCTCGTCGGTCTTGATGAACATCATCCCCGCCAAGGTCGCGGGGGTCGAGCGCATCGTGATGATGACCCCGACGCCGGGCGGCGAGACGAACCCCGTGGTGATGGCCGCCGCGCATATCGGCGGGGTCGATGAGATCTGGCGTATCGGTGGCGCGCAGGCGGTTGCCGCACTCGCTTATGGCACCGACAGGATCGCTCCGGTCGACGTCGTCACCGGGCCTGGAAACGCGTGGGTCGCCGAGGCCAAGCGGCAGGTCTATGGCGTGGTTGGCATCGACATGGTCGCGGGGCCGAGCGAAATTGTCGTCGTCGCCGATGCGAAGAACGAGCCGCATGTCATTGCCGCCGACCTGCTCAGCCAAGCCGAGCACGACCCGACAAGCCAGTCGATCCTGTTCACCGATGACGGCGATTTCGCCGATGCGGTGGCCGCGGCGGTCGCCAACATCATTCCGACGCTCGCGACCGCGCGCACGATGCAGACAAGCTGGGCCGACAATGGCGCGGTGATCATCGTGCCGGCGCTCGCCGATGCGATCCCGCTCTGCGATCGCCTCGCCCCCGAACATCTCGAACTCGCGGTCGACGCCGCCGAGGCCGATGCGCTGTTTGCCAAGGTGCGCCATGCGGGCTCGGTCTTTCTCGGCCGCCACACCCCCGAGGCGATCGGCGATTATGTCGCCGGTCCGAACCATGTGCTGCCGACCGGCCGCCGCGCGCGTTTCTCGAGCGGGCTGTCGGTCAGCGATTTCATGAAGCGCACGAGCTTCCTCGCGCTCGATGGCGCGAGCCTTGCCGCGATCGGTCCGGCCGCGGTTGCGCTCGCGGGCGCCGAAGGGCTTCCCGCCCATGCGCTTTCGGTCAGCCAGCGTCTCAGCTAAGAAAAGAACCATGAACAAACGCTCCCAGTCCCGCTCCGCCGCCCGTCTCGCCGCCGTCCAGGCGCTCTATCAGCATGAGATGGAGGGCACGCCCGTGCCTAAGCTGATCCACGAATTCCATCAGCACCGCATCGGTGCGACGATCGAGGACGAAGAATATGCCGACGCCGACACCGCCTTCTTCGACGATATTGTGAAGGGCACGCTCGCGCGTATCGAAGAGATCGACGTGGCGATCGTCGCACGGCTCGCGAGCGGCTGGTCGATGGAGCGGCTCGACCGCACGATGAAGGCGATCCTGCGCGCGGGTTCGTACGAGTTGATGGCGCGCGGCGACGTGCCCGTCGGCGCGGTAGTCAGCGAATATGTCGATGTCGCGAAGGCGTTCTTCGATACGCGCGAGGCGGGCTTTGCGAATGGGCTGCTCGATGCGATTGGCAAGGATGTGCGCAAGTAAGCCCAACCTTGGACTCCCGCGCAGGCGGGAGCCCGGAGCGGCATAAGGCAAGCGGTTGCTTATTTGCGCTCTGGATCCCCGCCTTCGCGGGGATACGGCGTTGGGTATCTTTTACACCGTAGTGGTATCGGCTACGATTTTCGCATGAGCGAAGCCGATTTCATCGCCCGCCTGCGTGCCATCGCGACCGACCCCGCCGCGCGCGGGCTGGCCGACGACGCCGCGGTGCTCGGCGACCTTGTCCTCACCCACGACATGATCGTCGAGGGCATCCATTTCCTACCCGACGAACGGCCGCAGGATGTCGCGTGGAAGCTCGTTGCGGTGAACCTTTCCGATCTGGCCGCCAAGGGCGCCGCGCCGCTCGGCGTGCTCGTCGGGTACAGCCTGACCGGCGACGAGTTTTGGGACGCGGCCTTCGTTCGCGGGCTGGGCGAGGTGCTGCGGCGGTACGAGGTGCCGCTGCTTGGCGGCGATACTGTGGGCATTCCCGCCGGCGCGCCGCGCACATTCGGGCTCACCGCCATCGGCAAGGCGCCTGCGACCGGCGCGCCGGCGCGGAGCGGCGCAAAGCCCGGCGACCAGATATGGGTCACCGGGACGATCGGCAATGCCGGGCTCGGCCTCGCGATGCGGCTCGGGCAGGTCGATCCGAACGAAACCTGCCTTGCCGCCTATTGCCGTCCCGAACCGCAGCTGGCCTTCGGGCAGGCGGTGGCGCCACACGTCCATGCGATGATGGATGTGTCCGACGGCCTGCTGATCGATGCGCAGCGGATGGCCGAGGCGAGCGGATGGCAACTGGGCATCATGCTCGAATCGGTGCCGCTCTCGGCGGCGCTGCTCGCGGTGCGCCCCGACGTGCTCGACACGCGGCTCGCGGCGGCGACCGCGGGCGACGATTATCAGTTGCTGTTCACCGCCGATCCCTCAGCCACCGCGCCGATCCGCGAGATCGCGGCAGGGCTGAATATCGTCGTCACACCCCTTGGTCACGCCGGGGTGGGCGAGGGAATCATGCTGACCCACCGGGCGCAGCGGATCGCGCCGCCCGAGCGTCTCGGTTTCATGCACTGACGCGAAAACACGGAAAAGCGCGGAATTACCGGGCTTGCCCTTGGCTTTCTTTCTTCCCATAAATCGGCGTCCAAATTTGGGGCGGTCGCATCAGGGGAGAGAGCGAACCGGCATCAATAAGTCGGACGTGCTCGACTGCTATCTTCTGCGTCGCCCTTCTCAACGGGAAGGAATAGTCACGCATGAATCCGGTTTTGATCGCGATAGCGTGCGGCCTGTTGGCCGTGCTCTATGGGTTCATTACCTCGCGGCAGGTGCTCAGCGCCTCCGCCGGTAATGAAAAGATGCAGGAAATCGCCGCCGCCATTCAGGAAGGCGCCAAGGCCTATCTCGGCCGCCAATATCGTACCATCGCCATCGTCGGCGTCGTCGTCGCCATTCTTGTCGGCTATTTTCTCGGCCCGATTTCGGGCGCGGGCTTCGTCATCGGCGCTGTCCTGTCGGGGGTTGCCGGCTTCGTCGGCATGAACATCTCGGTCAAAGCCAATGTCCGCACCGCGGCTGCGGCGCAGACCGGGCTGCAGGCGGGCCTGACCATGGCGTTCCGCGCTGGAGCGATCACCGGTCTGCTCGTGGCTGGGCTTGCCTTGCTCGCGATCTCGGTCTTCTTCTGGTATCTGATCGGCCCTGGTGGCTTCACCGTCGGCGGTGAGGATCGCACCGTGGTCGATGCGCTCGTCGCGCTCGCGTTCGGCGCCTCGCTGATCTCGATCTTCGCGCGTCTGGGCGGCGGCATCTTCACCAAGGCGGCCGACGTCGGTGCCGACCTTGTCGGCAAGGTCGAGGCTGGAATTCCCGAGGATGATCCGCGCAACCCCGCGGTGATCGCCGATAACGTCGGCGACAATGTCGGCGACTGCGCCGGCATGGCCGCCGACCTGTTCGAAACCTATGTCGTCACCGTCGGCGCCACGATGGTGCTGATCGCGCTGCTGCTGAAGGGCACCGGCGACATGCTGCTCCCGCTGATGACGCTGCCGCTGCTGATGGGCGGTGTGTGCATCATCACCTCGATCATCGGCACTTATTTCGTGCGTCTCGGCAGCGGCAAGAATGTCATGGGCGCGATGTACAAGGGCTTCCTCGTCACCGCGGTCCTCTCGATCCCGGCGATCTGGTTCTCGACCAGCTACGTCTTCAAGGGTGACATGACGACCGATGTTACGGGCCAGACGTTCAACGGCAGCGACCTTTTCTATTGCTCGCTGCTCGGCCTCGTCATCACCGGGCTGATCATCTGGATCACCGAATATTACACCGGCACCAACTATCGCCCGGTGCGCTCGATCGCCAAGGCTTCGGAAACGGGTCATGGCACCAATGTGATCCAGGGTCTGGCCATCAGCCTTGAATCGACCGCGCTGCCGACGCTCGTGATCTGCGCCGGCATTATCGTCGCCTTCCAGACCGCGGGCATCATCGGCATCGCCTTTGCCGCCACCGCGATGCTGGCACTCGCCGGCATGGTGGTTGCGCTCGACGCTTATGGTCCGGTCACCGACAATGCCGGCGGCATCGCCGAAATGGCGGGTCTCGACGATTCGGTTCGTGAAAAGACCGACCTGCTCGACGCGGTGGGCAACACGACCAAGGCGGTGACCAAGGGCTACGCCATCGGTTCGGCGGGTCTCGCGGCGCTGGTGCTGTTCGGCACCTATACCGCCGACATCACCGAATATTCGGCGAAGCTCGGGCTGACCGAACCGCTGACCTTCTCGCTGTCGTCGCCTTATGTCATCGTCGGGCTGCTGCTCGGCGCGCTCCTGCCGTACCTCTTCGGTGCGATGGGCATGACCGCGGTCGGCCGCGCGGCGGGCGAAGTGGTCAAGGATGTTCGCGACCAGTTCAAGAACAACCCGGGCATCATGACCTATGAGAGCAAGCCCGACTATGCGCGCACGGTCGATCTGGTGACCAAGGCGGCGATCAAGGAAATGATCATCCCGTCGCTGCTCCCGGTGCTCGCGCCGATCGTCGTGTTCTTCGTCATCCGCGCGGTGGCGGGTCCCGCCGCGGCCTTGGAAGCGCTTGGCGCTCTCCTGCTCGGCGTGATCGTCGGCGGGCTGTTCGTCGCCATCTCGATGACCTCGGGCGGCGGCGCATGGGATAATGCCAAGAAATATATCGAAGACGGCAATCACGGCGGCAAGGGCAGCGAGGCCCACAAGGCCGCGGTGACCGGCGACACCGTCGGCGATCCGTACAAGGATACCGCGGGTCCGGCGGTCAACCCGATGATCAAGATCACCAACATCGTGGCGATCCTGCTCCTTGCGGCACTGGCTAACGGCGGGGCGTAGGTCGCGCTGCCCGCGGGCAAAAGAAAAGCCCCGCCGGAGCGATCCGGCGGGGCTTTTTCTTTGGGGTAGTGCATTGCCGTAAGATCCTCCCCATCGACTTGCGATGGGGAGGTGGCAGCCCGCAGGGCTGACGGAGGGGTAATGGCGCGATGTCGCTACCCCTCCACCACCGCTTCGCGGCGGTCCACCTCCCCATCGCAAGTTGATGGGGAGGATCGTTATGTCCGCTTCCGGTCGTTAGCGGCCGTTTAGGTCGCGCTCGTCGCCCTCATCTGCGCCGCATAACCCGCCTGCACCATCGCGCTCATCCGGTCGAACAGCGCGTCGGGATCCTTGCGGCGTAGATCGGCGATCGCCGCTTCGGCGCCCTCGGCGATCACCAGTTCGCGCGTCCCCGCATCGACCGCCGCGAGCATTCGCTCTGCCGCGTCATCGGGCGACAAGCCATTGTCGATTGCGGCGTCGCTTTCCCCGCGCGTGCTGCCGTCGGCGTTCAGCGCGTTGCGGCTGACATTGGTGCGCACCGAACCCGGCGCGACGACGAGTATCTTCAGCCCCAGATGCTCATTTTCGGCGCGCACGCTGTCGTGATAGCCGATCAGGCCATGCTTGGCCGCCGAGTAAGCGCTGCGCAGCGGCACGCCCGCGATCCCCGCGACGCTGGAGATGGCGATGATCTGGCCGCCGCCGGCACCGACCATGCGCGGCAGCAATTGCTGGGTGAGCGCGATCGGCGCGAGCAGATCGACGCCGATGATTTGCTGATAGACCGAAAAATCGGTCTCGATCGCGAGGCTGCGCTGCGAGATGCCGGCATTGTTGACGAGCCCGTCGATGCGGCCCTGCCAGCCCCACGCCTGCTCGGCGATGGCGGGGAGGGCAGTATAATCGGTCGCCTCGAACGGCAGGACCAGCGATTCGGTAGCGCAGTCGGCGGCAACGGCCTCCAATGCCGCGACGTTGCGCCCCGACAGGATCAGCTTTGCGCCGCGTGCGCTGAGCGCCCGCGCGAGCGCCGCGCCGATGCCCGAGGAGGCGCCTGTGATCCACCAAATTTGATCCTGCATACCGGCTCCTTATCTATGATTTCGTTTCAACCTGAAACGGGTCTGAGGAGCCGTCAAGGTGCCGACCGACGCATTTCCGCGCAGGGGTGGCAATTTTGTTGCGAATCTGTTATAATAAATATCAACACGCCGACACCCTGCCTCTTCCCGCCGCTCGGGCTGGGGCACATTCGGCGTTTCCGATGGAGCCATATCCCTTGTCACTCTGACTGGCTAGCGCCGCCCGAATGCTCATCCCCCTCAATACGGAGGGTTGGATGTCCCGGTGTTGTCGCAGTTTCCGGTCAGGGTCAAGGCACAGAAAGGAATTTGCATGTCCGTGAACACGCTCTTGTTCGAAGTCGGCGATTATGTTGTTTATCCCAAGCATGGCGTGGGGCGCGTCATCGAATTGCAGCGGTCGGAAATCGCCGGCATGCAACTCGAACTTTATGTCCTGCGCTTCGAAAAGGAAAAAATGACGCTTCGCGTGCCGACGAACAAGGCTGAAGGCGTGGGGATGCGCAAGCTGTCGTCGGACAAGACGCTGAAGGAAGCGTTGCAGGTCCTGACGACCAAGCCGAAGGTGAAGCGCACCATGTGGTCACGCCGCGCGCAGGAATATGAAGCGAAGATCAATTCGGGCGACCTCGTGTCGATCGCCGAAGTGACCCGCGACCTGTTCCGCGCCGACGACCAGCCCGAGCAGAGCTATTCGGAGCGCCAGATCTTCGAAGCGGCGTCGAGCCGCCTCGCGCGCGAACTCGGCGCGATGGAAGAAAGCGACGAAAAGACCGCGCAGGCGAAGATCCTCCAGATACTCAACGAGCATGCGCCGCTCTACTACGCCGAAAAGGTGTAATCGCGTCCACAGCGATGAAGGAAAGGGCGGTCTGGTAGGGCCGCCCTTTTCGATTCAGGCACCACCCCATTTCTCGTCATGCCGGACTTGATCCAGTATCCGTCGTAGCACTGAAGTCATGGACCCCGGATCAAGTCCGGGGCGACGAAGCGTAGGGTATTTTACGGGTAAGTCGCGCGCACGAAATAGAGCCCGTCGGGCGGGGCGTTCAGCCCCAGCGCGTTGCGATCCGCCGCATCGAGCGCCGCCTTCAAATCGCGCGCCGACCATTTGCCATAGCCGACGAGCGCGAGGCAGCCGACCATCGAGCGCACCTGATGATGCAGGAAGCTGCGCGCCGCGGCCTCGATAATCAGCTCGTCGCCGTGACGGCTCACCGTCAGCTTGTCGAGCGTCTTCACCGGGCT
>NZ_DATFFD010000105.1:0-10059 GCF_035250425.1 Sphingopyxis sp. | reverse complement strand
TCGCCGCGCTGCCCGACGAGCGACTGGCGCGCGCCGCGCTCGAGGCCGAGGAGCAGGCCGCCGAACGCGCCCGGACCGACGCCAACACCGCCCGCGATGCGCTGGCTGCCCACGAACGCACGCTTGCCAGCCTGAGCGAGCGGCAAGCGGTCGTCAGCGCCGAGATCAAGAGCTGGAAGGCGCGCGCGGGCGAAGCGGCGCGGCGCGTCACCGAAATGGACAAGCGCGCCGATGCGCTGGCGGCCGAAGCGGCGAAGCTCGCCGACCTCCCCGCCAGGCTCGCCGAGCAGCGCGCCGCCGCCGAAGCGCAGCAGGCCGATCTGCGCGAAAAGGTCGCCGCCGCCGAAGCGCAGGAACGCGCCGCCGAAGCCGCGCTGCGCGAGGCAGAAACCGCGCTGAACGCCATCCGCGAGCGTGTCGCCGCCGCGCGCGAAACGCGTGCCGGCGCGATCGCGCGCTCCGAAAATGCCGAGCTGCGGCGCATCGAAATGGGGCGCCTGTCGGGCGAACGCTTCGAATGCCCGCCGCCGTTGCTGCCGCAAAAGGCCGGCTTCGAAAGCGATAGCGTCGACGACGCCAATACCGAATCGGCGCAGCACGACCGGCTGGTCGCCGACCGCGAGCGGCTTGGCCCGGTGAACCTTGTCGCCGCCGACGAACTCGCCGAACTCGACACAGAGCGCGAAAGGAACGCCGCCGAGATCGAGGAACTGACGCAGGCCGTCCATCGCCTGCGCGGCTCGATCGGCAGCCTCAACCGCGAAGGCCGCGCGCGCCTGCTCGCCGCGTTCGAGGCGGTGAACACGCATTTCCAGCGCTTGTTCACGACGCTGTTCAACGGCGGACAGGCGCATCTCGAACTCGTCGATTCGGACGATCCGCTCGAAGCCGGGCTCGAAATCATGGCGCAGCCGCCGGGCAAGCGCCTCGGCACGCTCACCTTGCTCTCGGGCGGCGAGCAGGCGCTGACCGCCGTGGCGCTGATCTTTGGCCTCTTCCTCACCAACCCCGCGCCGATCTGCGTCCTCGACGAAGTCGACGCGCCGCTCGACGACGCGAATATCGAGCGCTTCTGCGACCTGCTCGACCGCATGGCGCGCGAAACCAACACGCGCTACCTGATCGTCACGCACAATGCGGTGACGATGGCGCGCATGCACCGCCTGTTCGGGGTGACGATGATCGAACGCGGCGTCAGCCGCCTCGTCTCGGTCGACCTCGGCGGCGCCGAGGAACTGCTCGCGGCGGAGTAATTAAATAGGGACAGTCCCTATTTAATTACTCGTTTGATTTCAGGGCGCCGTCCCCACCACCAGCATCGCCGCGAACACCAGCAGCCCCGCGAACCGGTTGCTGCGAAACTTCGCCAGCGCATCCTCGCCGTTCGCCGGGTCGAGCGTCACCACCTGCCCCGTCAGGTGCACCGCCGCGGGCAGCAGCGCGATCAGCACCAGCGGATCGGGCCGCACCGCCCACAGCGCCCCGCCCCAGCAGGCGAGCGCGAGCGCGTAGCACATCGCGACCCCGCCCCGCACATGGCGCCCCATCGCGCGCGCGCTCGATTTCACGCCGATCAGCATATCATCTTCGATATCCTGCAAGGCATAGATGGTGTCGTAACCGATCACCCACGCGATGCAGCCGGTATAGAGAAAGGGCAGCGCTATGCCTTCGCCGCCGCCCACCGCGACCCAGGCGACCAGCGCGCCCCAGCTGAACACGAGCCCCAGCCACGCCTGCGGCCACCAGGTGATGCGCTTCATGAACGGATAGCCTGCGACGAGGATCAGGCTGCCGAGCGCGACGATCTGCGCCGGGCGCGGCAACTGGAGCAGCACCGCGAGCCCGACGAGCGACAGCAGCACGGTCCACAGCAAGGCACTGCGCACCGACACCGTCCCGCTCGCGACCGGACGCGACGCCGTCCGCGCCACTTTCGCGTCGAGGTCGCGGTCGACGATATCATTATAGACACAGCCCGCCCCGCGCATCGCGATCGCCCCGATCAGCATCCACAGGAACAAGGGCCAGTGGCTGACCGCGCCGCCGCCGAGCGCGAGCGCCCACGCGCAGGGCCAATAGAGCAGCCACCAGCCGATCGGCCGGTCGAACCGCGCGAGCAGCGCATAGGGCCGCGCCGCGGCGGGCAGCAGAGCGACGAAACCGCGAAGCTGGCTATCGGGAGGATGGGTGGCAGTCATCGATGCGCGGGCGATAGCAGGCGCGGCGCGCGCGATAAATGGCTGATTGAACCGCGCCGCTCCTCAGGTGCAGGTGGACGGCGTCACCCCCGTCGAGGGATAGACCTGCGACAGATCGCGCCCTTCGCGGATGTTGAACGCCGCACGCGAGCGGATCGTCCGCGGCCCCAGCCAGTCGCCGAACGCAATCGCGTCATATTCATAGACGATCTCGACGAACATCACTGCCGAACCTACCGGCGCGGTGACCTCCGCTCCTTCGGGACCCATGCCCGGAAAATCAGTCCCCGTCGCGCCGTCGCCGGCGTCGCCAAAGCTCGATTCAACGTCGAGGTTGCCATAGCAGCGCTGCCAGTGAATCCACTGGCCGTCGTCTTCGTTGCGCTCGAGGCTGGAAAGAATGATCCGGCCGTTGGTAGCGAAATTCAGACCGCTCGCTTGTTCCTCGGCGCCGGTGAACACCTCGTTGATGTCGATTTCACGAATGCGCGGCAGCGACAGGTTGCTGCCGATCGCGATGCGCGAGGCATTGTCGGCGGTGGCCAGCCCGATCTGGCTGATGCGCGTGTGCGCGAGCGTCAGATTGGCCATTTCGATCCCGCCGAAACCGAGCAAGACCATCAACGGGATACAGAAGGCCATTTCGATCATCACGGTCCCGCGGCGATCCCGGACCAGGCGAACACGGCGCGCCGCGCGGGCGATGCGCAGCGCCATCCGGCGAAGAGGGCGGTTCATAGGTTGCATATGACCTGACTCGACGATGTGTTGCTGTTGTACGGCTGGTTGCGAAGAACGGTCGACGCGGCCAGCGTCTTTTCTTGCGGCTGGCCCAACATCTTCCATACCGGCAGGACGCGGTTGAATGTCATCGACACGGTATAGAGCACCACATCGTCGGCGCCGCCGTTGCCGCTCGACCCACGATCGGCTTCCCAGCTTCCGGTGGCGTTCATGTCTTCGAAACACTCGCCGGTGTCCCAGACGCCATTGCCGTTATTGTCGGTCAGTGGCTCGGGCTTGCCGACCTGGTCGTAGCTTTCATAGGCAAGGCGTTCGAATTCGACGTCGGCATTTTTGAAGACGGCCAACACCCGCCCGCGCACATTCTCGTCCAGCGCATCCTGATCGTCGGCATAGTCCTCGAGCGTCGCCAGGCGCGCCGACTGGCTGACCGCACCTTGCAGCACCTGCTGGGCATACATTTGCCAGCAAAAGTCGAAGACGCCCATGAGCAGCAGCAGGAACATCGGCGCGGTAAACGCGAACTCGGTGAGCGCGGTGCCCCGCTCGTTGCGGCGGAGGCGGCGGAGCAAGGAAAAACGGTGCGTCATTGTGACAACCTCAACCTGGATATCTGCCCGGCGATCGATGCGAAAATGGTCTTGAGCTGCGCGGCGCTGCCCGTCTGATACGCCTTGCCCGGCGTCGCACAGCTGGTCAGCTGGGTGTTGAGGGCAGTCCCGAAGCCGATCACCCAGATCGTCATGTTCCGCGCTTTCGCGGCGCTGCACAGCTGGAGGAAACGATTGTTGTGCCGATCCTTGAGCAGCGCGTTATCGGTCGTGGCCGTGCCGCTGATGCGCTGCATCAGATATTCATAACCCTGGAACGTCAGGTTCTGCCAGTTCGGCGCCATGTCGCCATCGGTCATGAAGATGATGTGGCGGCTGATCGGGCGTTCGTTGGGCGCGGTGGCATTTTCGTCGGCAAAGAGGCCGGTGGGCGACAGGAGGCGAACCCCCCACACCATGCCCGCGTCGTGATACGTGCCGCCGACCGGCTGCAACGCATCGATCTTGCCCTGGAAAAAGACGCGATCGTCGGTATCCATTTCGGTCAGCTTGAAGGCTTCGGCCGGACATACACCCCAACCGCTGCCCCAGTGATATTCATAGTTTTGCCAGCTACCCCCGCTCACGTCCCCACTGGCGACGGTCCGGACACCCGTGCCCGTCGGCACGGTGCCCAGGTTGACGGCGCGATGATAGGACAGTTCCGGAATCAGCAGCCGCCATCGGCTGTTTTCATCGGTCGGAACCAGATCGACGTCCATGTCGATCGCCTCGCTGGGCGCCGTCGCGGTCGAACCGAAACTGGACGTTCGCCGCTCCATGACGCACCCGCTCCAGCTGACGGTGCGGTTGGCGCCCGAATTGCCGGTATCGACGGTGATCGTGCCGCCGGCCTTGGCGCCGCTCACGTCGAAGATGCGGTCTTCATAACGATACTGGCTATTGAAAGGCGTCGAACTCGGCGCCGGCGACGCGGCATGGTCGAAGGTCACCGTGCGGCGCTGGATCCAGCAGGTGCTGTTCGCCGTGTTGTAATTATAGCGATAATTATAATAGCGATGCTGGGTGCCCGCGACGGTGACGTAGCGGCGCGTCCCGGCCGCGTCGACGATCCGCGCCGTCTTGTTCATGTCCTGCTCAGTGACGAGCGCGGGCATCGTGTCGGCCGGCGGCGTCAAGGCCGAGCAGGCCGCGCTGCTGGTAAAGCCGCTGATCGGCAGGAAGTCGTTCCATGTGCCGTTGGTCGTGGTGCCCGTGGTGACCGAGGTCGGCGGGTTGGTACCGCTCCAGTTGTAGCGGGTGACCGGCGAGCGCGAGGGGAGCAGCGTAAAGTCGGACAGCCAGCTCGGATCCTCGTCCCTCAAAATCCGGCCGACGTTCGCGGTCGAACTATAGGGGACAAGCCCGATGCGCAGGCGGCCATCGCCTTTTTCGGCCTGCGTGATGGTATCGAAAAACACCATCGACGCTTCCTTGAGCCCCGCCATGCGGGTTTTGCCGTCGCTGGTGATCGTGGTCATCGACCCGGTTACGTCGAGGACGAGCATCACGTCGGTGTTGGAAATTTCGAGTTTCGCAGCGCAGTTCACCGACAGGTTGAACTGATCGGTGCCAAAGATGTACATGATCGAGGTCGGCAGGCGCGCGGTCGCGGTTCCCACCACATTGGAAGTGCCCTCGGGCTCCGATGTGAAGGTCACGGCCTGGCTGCCATAAAGATTGGCCGGGTAGTTGAAGTTGAACATCTTATTCGCTTCGGTTTCGGCCGCGTCGCTATAGGCGTCCGCACCCATATAGCGGCGGCCGGCGAGGACGCCGGCGTCGCACGCCTGCTGAAGCCGCAGCTGGGCCATGTAACCGCGACCGATGTCGATACCCGATCCGACAATGCCGAGCACCGGCACGATCGCCGCCGCGGTCAGCATCATGGCGTTGCCGCGCTGGTCGCGCAAAAGCTTTGTGGCGCCGAGCCGTAGCCGGCTGAACACGGTCCCTCGCATGGCCTAACCCCTCTTCGCCCCGCGACGCCCCCCACTAAATTGGGCCGCTGGTATTCTCGCACCTAGGGGAGGACTGCTTACCAAAACGCTAATCGGCGGCGGGTCGACTGGCCCGGATCGGCGGTTCTGACCCGGATCGGGACAAGCCCTCTCGCCTCACGGCAAAAGATGCATAAAATACCGCCTTCTGTTATCGGCCCCACATGCCCGCGACTCCCGCCTGGCCGCCCGCCAGCACACCCCGCCTGTTCGTCGATTTGCCGTTGGGGCCCGATGCCGCCCCCATGATCGACGGCTCCGCCGCGCATTATCTGCTCAATGTGATGCGGATGAAGGCGGGCGATCCGATCCTGCTGTTCGACAATATCAGCGGCGAGTGGCTCGCGGTGGTCGCCGACGCCGCGAAACGCTCGCTGACCTTGCGCATCGAGCGGCAGACGAAGGCGATCGAACAGGTTCCCGACCTCTGGCTGTGCTTTGCGCCGGTCAAGAAGGCGCGGCTCGACTGGATCATCGAAAAGGCGACCGAACTCGGCGTCAGCCGCCTGCAGCCCGTCATCACCGAACGCACGATCGTCGAGCGCGTCAAGCGCGAGCGGCTCGAAGCACAGATCGTCGAGGGGTGCGAGCAATGCGGGCGCACCGCGCTTCCGGCGCTCGCCGAACCCGTCAAACTGCCGCAGCTCTTGAAGGACTGGCCCGCCGGTCGCGCGCTGCTGTTCGCCGACGAGGCCGGCGGCGCGCCGCTCGCCAGCGTCGACGCCCCGGCTCCGGCGGCGATCCTCACCGGCCCCGAAGGCGGCTTCACGGCGCGCGAGCGCGAGCTTCTGATCGGCCATCCCGCCGTCCGCCGCATCGCGCTCGGTCCGCGCATCCTGCGCGCCGAAACCGCGGCGATCGCCGCCGTCGGCATCTGGATGGCGCAGAATGGCGATTGGCCGGCGGGCGCCTGAGCCCCCAATCTGTCCCGTTGCCGCACAGAAACGCGATAAAGTCACCGATTTTAACCGGATATTAGCTACGCGCAGGCCATAGCGGCGCCATGCAACGGCGGGACCAGAGCCGATACCGCTGGCGTAGGGGCCAGTGTTTGCAGTCTGTGCGAGTATGTCTCATGCTCGTTTGGCTGGCGTTGACGCTTGCCAGCAATCCCGCCGCCGCACAGACGACGACCAGCTACAGCAACACGACGACCGGCACGATCAGCGAAACCGCGACGACGTGCGCCAGTCCGATGGTGCGGAATTTCACCGTCGCCGCGAACGCGCAGGTCAGCGATGTGAATATCGGCGTCCAGTTCACGCACAGCTATCGCGGCGATGTCCGCGCGACTCTGGTTTCGCCATCCGGCACCGTCGTCAATCTGATCACCAACGTCGGCGCCTCGGCCGACAATCTGAACGTCCTGTTCGACGACAGCGCGGCGGCGAGCATCTCGACGCACACGACGAATGACAACACCGCCGCAGCGCCCCCCTATCAGCGCAGCTTCCGTCCCGAGGGATCGCTTGCGAGTTTCAACGGACAGGGCTCGGCCGGAACCTGGCAACTGACGATCTGCGATTCGCTGGGTGGCGACAGCGGCGCCTTCACGCGCACCGACCTGACGCTGACGACGGTGCCGATCGCGCCCTACGCCGACCTGTCGCTGACCAAGGCGGTGAGCAACGCGTCGCCCGCGTCGGGCGCCAGCATCAACTATATATTGAGCGTGACCAACGCGAGCGGCTCGGCGCTGACCGCGACCGGCGTCACGGTGCGGGATGTGCTGCCCGCCGGCTTCGCCTTCACCGGCGCCTCGGGTTTCGGCAGCTATGACAGCATCGCCGGTGTCTGGACGGTCGGCAGCATTCCGCCCGGCATGACGCGAACATTGACGATCAGTGGCACGGTCGCCGCAACGTCGGGGGCGACCGTGACCAACATTGCGCAGGTCAGCGCCTCCTCCATCTTCGATCCCGATTCGACCCCAGGCAACGGCGCGGCGGGCGAGGATGATTATGATACCGCCGCCTTCACCGTCTCAGGCACGCGCACCGCGGGAACGCCGCCGACGCTCGTCTGCCCCGTCGGCACGACGGTCCACGACTGGGACGGCGTCACCTGGGCGGCGGGCACGACGAGCGGCGGCTATGCGCTGACCGCGATCGGCACGATGAATTTCAATATCGGCATCAGCGGCGGCACCTTCCTGAACAATGCGACCTATGGCGGCCAGTCCCCGACGCGCCAGAATATCGTCACCGGCGGCCTCACCCCCGCCCAATATTCGATCTTCGAGATCGCCGATTTCACCAGCCAGTCGGGCGCCATCACCTCGACGATCAGCTTGCCGACCGCGGTTCCCGGCGTCCAATTTCGCGTATTCGATATCGACTATGCGGCGGGGCAGTTCGCCGACCGCCTGACCGTGACGGGCAGCTTCAACGGATCGCCGGTGACGCCGACCTTGACCAACGGCGTCAGCAACTATGTCATCGGCAACAGCGCCTATGGCGACGCCACCTCGGCCGACGCCAGCGCCAACGGCAACGTCGTCGTCACCTTCAACGCGCCGGTCGACACGATCACCATCACCTATGGCAGCCACAGCCTCGCCCCGACCGACCCCGGACAGCAGGGCGCCGCGCTCCACGACATCCTATTCTGCCGTCCGACCGCGAACCTGACGATCGCGAAAACCAGCAGTATCATCAGCGACTCCACGAACGGCACGACCGATCCAAAGGCGATCCCCGGCGCGACGACGCGCTACTGCATCCTCGTCACCAACAATGGCAGCGGCACCGCGACCGGCATCGCCATCGCCGATCCGCTGCCCGCGAGCACGACCTTCGTCCCCGGTTCGCTGCGCAGCGGCACAAGCTGCGCCGGTGCGACGACGGTCGAGGACGACAATGCGAGCGGCGCCGACGAAAGCGATCCCTTCGGGGCATCGATCGCCGCCACGACGGTCGCCGCGACGACGCCGACGCTGCTACCCGCGAACGCGATGGCGATCGCTTTCGACATGACGGTGAACTGACGAAGCCGCAGCGAGGTTGAGCTTCGCGATCAACCTGCGCGCGCTGGTGAAACAGGGCCGCTTCAACAGCCGATTGCTTTCTGTACCGAACCGTATAATGGCGCGATATGAGCACGCGCACCGCCTCGGACAGCATCGATCCCATCGTCGAAAGCCGCGACCAGCTCGCGGTTCCCATGATCCAGGGCGAAAAACCCAAGGACCGCTGGCGCATCGGCACCGAGCACGAGAAATTCGTCTATCGCACCGCCGACCACCGCGCGCCCAGCTATGACGAGCCCGGCGGCATCCACGACCTGTTGATGGCGCTCACCCGCTTCGGCTGGGAACCGGTGATCGAGGGCGGCAAGGTGATCGCGCTCGCGGGCAGCGACGGCACGGTCAGCCTCGAACCCGCGGGCCAGTTGGAATTGTCCGGCGCCCCGCTCGAAAACCTGCACCAGACCTGCGCCGAGACCGGCCGTCACCTCAAGCAGGTGAAGGAAGTCGGCGCCGAACTCGGACTCGGTTTCCTCGGGGTCGGCATGTGGCCCGACAAGACGCGCGCCGAACTGCCGATCATGCCCAAGGGCCGCTACAAGATCATGCTCGACCATATGCCGCGCGTCGGCACCATGGGCCTCGACATGATGCTGCGCACCTGCACCGTCCAGACCAACCTCGATTATTCGAGCGAGGCCGACATGGTGCAGAAGTTCCGCGTTTCGCTGGCGCTGCAACCGCTCGCGACCGCGCTCTTCGCCTCCTCGCCCTTCACCGAGGGCAAGCCCAACGGCTATATGTCGTACCGCAGCCATATCTGGACCGACACCGACCCCGCGCGCACCGGCATGCTGCCCTTCGTGTTCGAGGATGGGTTCGGATATGAACGCTATGTCGATTATATGCTCGACGTGCCGATGTATTTCGTCTTCCGCGACGGCCAATATATCGACGCCGCGGGGCAGAGCTTCCGCGACTTCCTGAAGGGCGAACTCCCCGCGCTCCCGGGCGAAAAGCCGCGCCTCTCCGACTGGAACGACCATCTCTCGACCGCCTTCCCCGAAGTGCGGCTGAAGAGCTTCCTCGAAATGCGCGGCGCCGACGGCGGCCCGTGGAACCGCATCTGCGCGCTCCCCGCGCTGTGGGTCGGCCTGCTCTACGACCAGGGCGCGCTCGACGCGGCGTGGGATCTGGTCAAGGGCTGGAGCATCGAGGAACAGCAGACGCTCCGCGACGCCGTCCCGCGCGACGGGCTTTGCGCCCCCGCCCCCGGCGGCGGCACCGTGGGCGAACTCGCGCACCGCGTCCTCGACATCGCCGCCGCCGGGCTCGCCGCGCGCGGCGAGGTCAATTCGATGGGCGATAACGAGGTCGGCTTCCTCGAACCCCTCCGCCGCATCGCCAAGGCCGGCAAATCCCCCGCGCACGACCTGCTCGACCGCTACGAAGGACCGTGGAACCACGATCTTTCGAAAATCTATGACGAGCTGAGCTTCTAGGGCGGCGTCTGCTTTGGGGTGGAGAGCGGACGTTCCACAACCGTCGCCCCCGCGAAG